>CAZIOB010000001.1:0-22229 GCA_964540755.1 uncultured Prolixibacteraceae bacterium
GTTCCTGCAACCACGCGGCGATATTATAGAACAACTGGCCGAACAGGCTGTTGCCCGCACGCAACTCTACCTGGCTAACTATGAGGAGTTAATGCGCCAACTGGAAGGCGATGACCGTTCAGGAACAGGTATTTATTAAACACAATCTAAAACCACACATTATGCGAACAAATTTTAAATATTATTTTGTAACTATTCTTTATACATTTTTTTTATTCATTATTCATTCCAATGCTCAGGATTTGATTTATACTCCAAAAAATCCAGCTTTTGGGGGAAATCCTTACAACTATAGCTGGCTTATGAGTTCGGCGCAGGCACAGGACACTTATAAAGCCCCATCGGAAACCACTGATAGATATGGTTATTATGGTTCTGATCCGGTAGATGACTTCGCGGAGAGCCTTAACCGCCAGATATTAAGTCGGCTGTCAAGGGAAATAGTAACTCGCCAGTTTGGAGAAGATGCCCTGGAAGAAGGCACTTATGTGCTGGGCGATTACCAGATTGATGTTGGTAATACGGCTGATGGAATAAATATCACGATTATCGACAACTCAACCGGTGCTACAACAACGGTATCGGTTCCATATTTTTAATCAACAGAAATATAATTATTAAGGTATGCTGAAAAAAGACATTTTCAGGAGTGCTTCGATTTTCCTGTTGGTTATTATATTTAGTTCCTGCAGCCCTTATTTTCATCAGCCTTTTGTAAAAGAACGTAAAGCTGAACTGGGGCCGGAGACACCACTAAAAAAGGAGCTTTTAAATCTGCCAGAACCGGAAGATAAGATAGTGGTTGCGGTTTATAAATTCCGTGACCAAACAGGACAATATAAGTCATCGGAAACAGGAGTAAGCTGGTCAACAGCGGTAACACAGGGAGCTACAAACATTTTGATACGTGCTCTTGAAGAATCGGGATGGTTTATTCCTATAGAAAGAGAAAATATTAGTAATCTTCTAAATGAACGTAAGATCATCCGTTCAAGCCGTGAGCAGTATGAAGGTGAAAACAAAATATTGCTTCCTCCGTTGCTTTTTGCGGGTGTTTTGATTGAGGGAGGCATTGTTTCATATGAGACGAATGTCTTTACCGGCGGCGCCGGCGTCAGATATTTTGGGGCTGATGCATCCGCCCAATATCGCGAAGACCGTGTAAGCATTTATCTTCGAGCAGTATCTGCCAGTAATGGTAAAATTTTAAAAACAGTTTATACAACTAAGTCGGTATTATCACAGGAGGTATCTACCGGTTTATTCAGATATGTGAAATTCAAGCGCCTGCTTGAAGCAGAAACCGGTTATACATATAACGAACCTACAGAAATGGCTGTTACAGAAGCAATTGAAAAAGGTATTTATAGTCTTATAATTGAAGGTATAATCGATAATCTCTGGAATCCGAAAAATCCCCAGGCAAAAAAATCTGAAATATTTGAAGATTATTATAAAGAAAAGAGTAATAATTTGGAAGAGGATTTGATCGGCCGGAAATATGAAATGGATTATCGCGACAAGGTTTATTTATCATTTACAGGTTGCGGACAATGGTATTTCGGAGATTATTCCAATAGTGTAATAAGACCTGGTGGTGTCGGAGGAATAGGTGTAGCTATCACTCCGTCCCTTTTTATTGAAGCAGCTGCAGGACCGAAGGTTTTGCACATTGAAGATTTATATTGCTCTCTTGAATATGAAGGACAAATAAATTTAATGATCCTTACCAATACTCATGATAAATTTTCTCCCTATCTGAAGGCAGGAGTTGGCACTTTTTACGATTTTGAAGGATTTATCGGTGTTTCTGAAAAAAAGCTTATGCCATTTATTTCATGTGGAGCCGGAGGGGAATATCTTGTAACGCCCCGTTTTGGACTTACAGGCGGAGCATTTATAAATCAATTTCTGTCTGATTCCTTCGATAACTCTATATCAGGAGTTTATAACGACGGTTTCTGGGGATTTGAATTTGGATTACGAATGTATTTTTAAAAAAAACAATATAAAATGAAGATAACTAAATGGATAACTATATTATTCCTGATACTTCTTATTGCAGGATGTGAAGAAGAAAAGATCGACATTATGAAATTTGGATCATTATCCGGCGTTGTTTTAAATGGCGAGGATTATACTCCGTTAAATGGGGTCTTGATATCTACCAGTCCTGCCAGTTCAACTAAATTAACAGATAATGAAGGCCGGTTTGAACTGAAAAAAGTGAAGGAGGGAGAAGTTGCAGTAACAGCAAGAAAAAATGACTATCTAAGTAGTAGCGTTAGTGTTGCTGTATATGAAAATGAGAAAACCGATTTAACTTTTTTCCTTCTTAAGGATGAAAAGGATGTCGGCTGGGTAACAATATATGATCCTGTTCCTGGTAACAGCGCAGTTGACCAGCAAACGTCACTTACCTTAAAGTGGAAGGTTGATCAGCAAAACAAAAGTAAAGATCTGGAATATGCGGTATTTTATTTTGAGTCAGGTTCAACAGTACAGCAACTTGCAGGTGAAAATATAACTTCTAAAGAGGTTACCGTATCCGGTTTGAACTATTCTACAACATATTATTGGTACGTAGTAGCTAAGCATGAGGGAGACAGAGTAGCTAATAGTCCGACATGGTCTTTTAAAACAAAATGTAAAGAATAAAATTAATCACCATCACCATTATTGTTAACACCCTGCCCGGTAAAAAAGAATGGCTCAAATTTGAACCATTCTTTCTTTAATGTGTTTATAATTTTGTAATTTTAATGTTTAATTTTAAAACTTTTCATATATGCTAAAAGAAAGAGTTCTGAAAATGTTGAATGAACAGATAAATGCTGAACAATATTCTGCATTTCTTTACCTGTCGATGTCCGCCTGGTATGAGGATAAAGGCCTGCCTGGCTTTGCCAACTGGATGTATGTGCAGTACCAGGAAGAACTCACTCATGCCAATAAGATTTTTAAATATCTGGCTGAGCGGGGTGGAAGGATTGAACTTAAAGCAATAGACCAAATGCCAACAGAGTTTGAAAATGTTATTAGTATTGCGGAAATGACACTCGAACATGAGCAGCATGTTACTTCTTTAATTGATAAATGTGTTGATGTTGCTATTGAAGAACGCGATCATGCTACTCAGAGTTTCCTGAAATGGTTTGTCGATGAACAGGTTGAAGAAGAGGCTAATGCATCTGAAATTCTTGATAATCTTAAATTGATTGGCGACAGGGGAAATGGTTTGTTTATGCTTGACAAGGAGTTGCGTCAGCGTAAATTCACAGATGAAACAGAGGCAGCAGATTAAAATAATGAATAGAAAATTATAAATTTCGAGGCTGCCGGGTGCAGCCTTTTTTTTTAAAGGCAGTCAAAACCTTAAAGTTTTAACATCAGTATATGTTATTACTGGAATTATCTGTCCGTAATTATAAAATATTAGCTGGGAAATGTATATTTATTAACTTTAAAAAGTGACTAATAAGCCAATCAATAAAATTTCTTCAGAAGTAATGGATATAAGTGACGATACTTTAAAAAAATATAATTTTTTAAATGAGTATTGCAGGAGTGCATGGGATGAATCTGCAATTATCAAGTTGGATAAAACTTTCAGGTTTGTAAGTTCTGTTATTGGTCAGAAAAAATTTACAACCGGTGAAAATATCCTTAATCATGCTTTGGATGTAGCAACTATTATTGCTGTTGAGATAGGGCTGGAGCCTGATTCGGTGATTTCAGGCATGCTGCATAATATTATGTACACCGGCCGGGAGAGAAATGTTGATGAGAGTGAAATAAAAAACAGATTCGGTAATTCTGTCTTTGCTATTCTTGAGGGGATGACAAAGATTAACGCTTTGGGTACTGATACCGTCGATCTTCACCCGGAAAATTACAGGCTACTTCTACTTGCTCTTGCTGGCGATGTCAGGGTTATCCTTGTAAAAACAGCTGACCGTCTGCAGGTAATGCGAAATTTATTCAGATATGATAACGAAACACGCAGCCGGATAGCAAATGAAACATCACATCTTTATGCTCCACTGGCTCATCGTCTTGGACTCTATGCAATTAATTCGGAGCTGCAGGATCTTTGCTTTAAATATCAAAAGCCAAAAAGCTATCAGTATATAATGAACAGGCTTAATGAGAATGAAAGTGAACGGTCTGTTTTTATCGCTGAATTTGTCAGTCCGCTGGAAAAAAAGCTCAGAGACCGCGGATATAGATTTTCCATGAAAGCACGTACAAAATCTGTTTTTTCGATCTGGAACAAAATGAACAGGAAAAGAGTCTCCTTTGATGAAGTGATGGATCTTTTTGCCATCCGCATCATACTCGATTCTGAACTAAAAAATGAGAAGGCGGATTGCTGGACTGTCTATTCCATTGTTACCGAGCAATATCAGTCTAATCCGGAACGGTTACGTGACTGGATTACAATACCTAAGTCCAATGGGTATGAATCACTGCACACAACTGTAATGGGTCCAGGCGGAAAATGGGTTGAAGTACAGATCCGAACAAGGAGGATGGATGAAATAGCAGAGAAAGGACTTGCCGCACACTGGAAATATAAAGGGGGAAAGGACAGCCCTGATCTGGCGAAATGGCTTGCCGGAATTCGTGAAATACTTGAAAATCCCGATCTTAATATAGTGGATTTCATTGATCATTTCAGCCTTGATATTTATAGTAATGAGACTTTTGTTTTTACACCAAAAGGGGACCTGAAAAAAATGCCGGCAGGTTCAACTCTTCTGGATTTTGCATATGAGATACATTCTCACCTGGGGGATAAGTGTGTCGGGGGGAAAGTTAACGGGAAAAAGGTCACTCTTAAATATAAATTAAAAAATGGCGACCAGGTAGTGATCGATACCGCCAATAATCAAAAGCCTAAAATTGACTGGCTCGATTTTCTTGTTACCACAAAGGCAAAAAGCAGGGTAAGGGCAAGTCTGAATGCCGAAAGGAAGATACTGGCAGGGCAGGGAAGGGAGATACTTGTCCGTAAATTTAAGAACTGGAAACTTGATCTTAATGACGAAGCCATCCGGAAAATACTTAAAAATTATAATTTTAAACTGGCGGGTGACTTTTATTATGAACTTGCCAATGGCAAAATTGATCCGCTCGATGTTAAGACGCTCTTCACAGAAAAAGCCGGTGCTGAAGATACAATCAGAAAAATAGAAGACCTTCTTCCCAAAGAGGATTTAAAGGATATTAGCATTGACAGGGGAGATGATTACCTTATTATTGACAATGATCTTAAGAATATAAATTATACTCTTGCAAAATGTTGTAACCCTGTTTTTGGAGATCCTGTTTTTGGATTCGTGACAATTAATAATGGAATAAAAATTCATCGCAATAACTGTCCGAATGCCAATATCCTGAAAGAAAAATATCCATATCGTATTATAAAAGCCAAATGGAAAGATACTCATAATCAGGGAGCCTTCCTGACTACGTTGCATATTACAGGAACAGATGACCCGGCTATTACTTCTGAAATTTCTCATATCATTGCCAAAGATACAGGAGCTCATTTAAGGTCACTTAACATAGATACAGATAAAGGAAAATTCGACGGAGTCATGAAATTAACTGTTTATAATACCAGTCATCTTGATTTCCTGATGCATAAAATGAAAAAAGTAAAAGGAATCATTTCAGTAACAAGAGGTGATAAATGAACATACTAATTGCACCCCAATGTCACTTGATCATGCTCGGGATGACTCCTGTGATCTTTTTTATAATTTTGGCATAGAATTGGCAGGATTGTTGTCAGGATTAAAATATCTGAATAATAAATTGTAGGTTTTTTAATCAATATTATTATTTTTGGAAGTTATCAGAAAAATTGATTTAAAACATTATCAACAACTAAGTAATAAATTAAAAAGAAAAAAGATGAAAAATGTAGTATTGTTAATACTGGCTGTTATTGCTCCGGTATTTATATTTGCACAGGATGCAGCTGAAAAAATCAGTCAGGCTAATGAAGCAATGAAAGCTGAGGATTATGCAAAGGCATTTCAATTGTATGACGAAGCAATGAATAACCTGGGAGACGTTCAGGTTAAACCTGATATTAATTTTAATATAGGTTTTGCTGCTTATAAATCCGGCAATGATGAAGCTGCTATTAAATATTTTGACAAAGCTATTGAGGCTGATGTGAATGTTTCCAGGTGTCATGAATATAAAGCCTTGATTTACAATAAACAGGATAATTACGCAAAAGCAGTTGAGAGCTTTGAACAGGCAATCAGTACATCTGATGGCGAAACAAACGACCTTGTTTTTAATGCTGCCATTGCTGCTTACAGGGGTAACATGCTCGATAAAGCCGTTGAGTTGTTTGGCCAGAGTGTAACTAATGGCTACAGGGCAGAAACAGCATTGTATTATAAAGCTGTTGCGTTGAAAAAGCAAAATAATGATGATGCTTACAAAACAACTCTTGAAGAGGGCGTTAAAAAATTTCCCGGTGATGAAAAGATTACCTCTGCTCTTGCAAATATTTATGTATCCGAAGGAAATGATTTGTACAAAAAAGGTGTCGCCATTCTTAATGCTGCTAACGAGAAAATAAATGCAGGCAGTCTGAAAACAACCGACGATGCGTATATTGCAGAGGTTGAAAAAGCGAAAACAGAGTTCAAGGCTGCACTCGAAGTACTGGAAAAGGCCAAAGCACTGGATCCTTCTGATAAAAATGCACAAGCTTTGATAGATGCCTGCAGCGCTATACTGTAGTGGTGCTGATAAATGGGCAGTTAGTTAAAGAGGTCCCTCGCTTGGCTCGGGATGACCGTGCCACGGGATGACAGGGTGGACAGGTAATCATCGTCTCATTGATGGTAAATTTATTGTATAACCGATAATAAACAGGCCGGAAAAGATTGCATTTGTAACTGATAAATGTTCCGGGCCAATCCATACTACAGGTAAAAAAAGCATTACAAGTCTCGAAAAAATATAAAGAAAGTAACCGTCGCGGTGCAGCTTCCACATCCTAATCGCACCAGCAAGTGAAACAGCAGCCATTGCCATGAGTGTCGTGAAATAAACAGGTGAAACAGCATCTGCTGAATGCCAGGAGGAATATTTTATTATCAGCCGTGATGTTTCCTCAAAAAAAGCCGAGGCAAGAAAACAGCCAAAGAAAGAAATTGTACTTCCTGCAAAGGTTAGAATACATAAAGCACTTAAAAAAGGAGGACGGCGTAATGTTCTTTGATCCATAATGATTTATTGAGAATTTATAAAGTTGTTACGTTTCGTTTATTATTTCCGGTTATTCTTTGTAAGAATAGTGGATGTTCCTTTCCATACAGTTAGATTTTTCACTTAAATTTTTGTTTTATCCAATTTTCCATATTAAACGCTACAAAACAGGAATGTTAGTTTAATTGTTCAAAAATAATGAGTTTTTCTCCGGTTTTTTAAGAAAGTCGCGGAATAAATTATATTAACTTTGGGGACAGATATAAAAACTGTCTATATAACAGACAACTAAATATAATTTTATACATATCAATACATATCAAATGGAACGTGACACTCTGGTTTTTGACATTATTAAAAAAGAAAGGGAAAGACAATTAAAAGGAATTGAGCTTATTGCATCTGAAAATTTTGTAAGCGATCAGGTACTCGAAGCTATGGGGTCGGTAATGACTAACAAATATGCCGAAGGGTATCCGGGACGAAGATATTATGGAGGATGTCAGTATGTGGATATGACAGAGCAACTGGCTATTGATCGCATAAAGAAGCTTTATAATGCACAATGGGCTAATGTGCAGCCACACTCCGGGGCACAGGCAAATGCTGCGGTATTAAGTGTTATCCTTAAGCCGGGGGATATATTTCTCGGACTTGATCTCTCCCATGGAGGCCATTTATCACACGGCTCGCCGGTCAACTCTTCAGGGATTTTATACAATCCGGTTGCCTATAAAGTCAGGGAAGATACAGGACTGGTAGATTATGATGAGTTGGAAGCTCTCGCAATGAAGTGCAGGCCAAAGTTGATAATAGGCGGAGCATCTGCTTACAGCCGTGAGTGGAATTACAAAAGAATGCGGGAAACAGCCGATATGTGCGGAGCTATGCTTATGATCGACATGGCGCATCCTGCAGGACTCATAGCTGCTGAATTACTTGATAATCCGCTTAAATATGCTCATGTAGTTACCAGCACTACCCATAAAACACTGCGCGGGCCAAGAGGTGGTATAATATTGATGGGAGAGGATTTTGAAAATCCCTGGGGTATAAAGACTAAGAAAGGCGAGATAAGAATGATGTCATCCCTGTTTGACTCATCTGTTTTTCCGGGACAACAGGGTGGCCCGCTGGAACATGTGATCGCATCAAAAGCAGTTTCTTTCGGGGAAGCTCTTGCCCCGGAATTCAGAGAATATCAGGAACAGGTTCAAAAAAATGCAAGGACAATGGCCCAGGCTTTTATGGATCTGGGATATAAAGTAATATCAGGGGGAACGGATAATCACTCCATGCTGATTGATCTCCGCACAAAATTCCCTGAAATTACAGGTAAGCAGGTTGAAAATACACTTGTAAAAGCTGACATCACCGTGAATAAAAATATGGTTCCGTTCGACAGCCGGTCTCCTTTCCAGACTTCCGGACTAAGGGTCGGGACATCTGCAATTACAACCAGGGGACTGAAAGAAGATCTGATGCCCTTGATAGTTGAACTGATAGATGACGTTATCTCAAATATTGAAGATGAAGGTAAGCTAATATCAGTCAGTGAGAAAGTTCATCAGATGATGAATGATTTCCCTCTTTTTGCATACTGATAACCATGATCCCGGAATATGAATTGCTGTCACCAGAAAAGAATTCAATTTGACTGCTCAATATTTAATCTTTTTAAAAGTTTTGTGGTATCAGCACTACCGGTTTTCAATAACATCAACTATAAATTGCGTCGTTACATATTTTGATAGCGACGTTTTATATATAAGGACTAATTTTAAAGTCAGTTTATTAATATGGAATGGTACATGATATTGGCACTCATGGGCACGGGACTTGTCTCAGGTTTTATTAACACTACAGCAGGGGGTGGATCGACTCTTGCATTACCATTGCTTATTTTTCTCGGATTGCCTGCCAATGTGGCTAACGGGACGAACAGGGTGGCAATATTGTTTCAGAATATTATTGGTGTCCGTACTTTTCATAAGAAAAAGGTGCTTGATTTCCGGAGTGATTCGAGGCTGCTGATACCGGCTGTGATTGGCTCATTAGTAGGAGCTCTGATAGCTGTTGAGATCAATCCCGATGTTTTAAAAAAGATTATCGGGGGACTGATGCTTTTAATGTTGCTATTGGTTGTTTTGAAACCCGAAGTGTGGATTAACGAACATGCCGGGGAGGTTGCCGCAAAACCATCGGTTCTGCAATATGTGATCTTCTTTTTTATTGGGATATACGGCGGATTTATCCAGATGGGAGTGGGATTCCTTTTGCTATCAGGACTTGTTTTGGGTAGTGGTTACGAACTTGTAAAGGCAAATGCTGTTAAAGTATTCATTGTATTAGTCTATACAATATTTTCCATCGGAATATATATGGTTCATGATCAGATCAACTGGATGGCCGGATTAATGCTTGCTGCGGGAAATATGGCCGGAGCATGGCTGGGGGTTCATTTTGCAGTAAAAGGAGGCGCCAGATATATAAGATATGTTCTTATTCTGGCGCTTATAATAGTAATTGTCAATCTGTTCGGACTGTTTTAACGGCAGCTTTCTATATTATCTGCACTGACAAGTTTAGGTACCGGCCACCTCTAATCGCTACGGGGTTAGTTCCCCGCCGCTCTGTGGCGAATTAATAAACTTATTCCTTAGCGATACCCCGCTGCTTGCGACGGGGTAGCATTCATAAGGTAATTACTGGTAATTGTTTTATTTTTTAAGGTATGGCCTGACATCAGTAACTATCATTCCTGCCTTTTTCGCAGCTTCAATTCCAAGGTCGCCATCCTCAAATACCTGGCATGAAGACGGGGCAACATTCATCAGTCCCGCACATTTTAAAAATGTATCAGGATCAGGTTTGTGATTTTCAACATCATCGGCAGTAACAATATAATTGAAATAGCTCTTTATGCCAAGAGCTTCCAGTTGCAATACCGCGCTTTTTCTGCTTGCACCCGTACCAACCGACATAGGGAGCCTGCCATGATATTTTTTAACGACAGATATAATTTCATCCATTGGTTCAATAAGATTGACTGTTTCCCAGAATTTGCCCTGTTTAAGTTTTACAATTTCCTCAGGATCAGCATCTATATTGTGTTTTTCAATAATTTTCCTGGCAAATTCTATAGTGGGGCTCCCTGTCATCTCGTAATAGATCTCCGGATCAAATTGAAAGCCGTATTTTTCTCCTATCTTATTCCATGAAGCTATATGAACACCCATAGAATCAGACAGTGTACCGTCAAGATCAAAAATCAGCGCCCTTGCATCAGGATGCACTTTTATATCCGTTTTATCTGTCATTATTTACTTTTCAAGCTGGTTCTCAACCGGTTCAATGCTATTTACATGTTGCTCCATAATTTTTCTGATCTCATCTATTATCCCGGGATGATCCTCTGCTATGTTATATTTTTCACCGGGATCAACATTAATATTATAAAGAAGCGGCGGATCCTGTATTGTAGGTGTCTTTTCCATTTGAACTTCAGGAACGGTTACAGGATGTGCAGTTTTTGTGCCGTATTCCTGTTGAGTAATGAAATGGGCCTTATAAGCGCCTTTACGTATTGCATATACTTTTACTCCCCGGTAATAAAAGACCACGTCCCTGGGAGAGGATCCTGTTCCGAATAGCAGGGGAGAAATATCATACCCGTCGTAAATTCTGTCATCGGGTAAATTTGTATTTGAAAGACTGCAAAATGTCGGCAGCAGATCCATAGAGGTCGCCATGTCCATTACCACTCCCGGCCTGAGTGCCCCGGGCCACCAGAAGATTGTTGGCTCACGCATTCCTCCTTCAAAAGTACCGCCCTTAGCGCCCCTGAGCAGACCGGCAGAACCTCCGTGTGTCTTGAATGTATGCCACGGGCCGTTATCAGATGTAAATACTACCAATGTTCTGGATGCAATTCCCTCCTTGTTTATTGCTTTGATAACTTCTCCCACTGACCAGTCTATTTCCTCAATAACATCTCCATAAATACCTGCAAGCGAAGAATCTTTAAATTTCTCTGAACGGAACAGCGGTATATGCGGAAAGGATTGTGCCAAATAAAGAAAAAATGGTTCATCCTTAAGTTGCCGGATCTTTTTCACTGCTTCCTCTGTATATCTTTTTGTCAATGTTCTCTGGTCAGCCGGCCTCTCAACAATTTCCTCATCACGCATCAGGGGAACATTATAAGCTTCAAATTTTTCCTGTTCCGCAAGTGTAAAATAGTTGGTTTTCTCAACTTTATCCATATCATTGGAATAAGGTATTCCGTAATAACTATCAAAACCATTATTTGTGGGCAGATATTGAGTTTTATGACCTAAATGCCATTTCCCTATGGCGGCAGTGCGGTATCCGTTCTCCTTCAGCGCTTCGGCAATGGTAATTTCACTTTGCGGAATACCTCCGTTTGAATCAGGGAACAAAACCCTTCTTTTATCACTGCACATGCCAGAACGTATAGGTAACCTTCCTGTCAGCAATCCGGCCCGGCTTGGGGTACAGACAGGAGCAGCCACATAAAAATTTGTCCATTTCTGTCCTTCATGAGCCATTTTATCCAGATTGGGAGTTTTAATAGTCGGATGGCCAAATACACCCAGGTCGCCATACCCGAGATCATCACAAAAAATAACCACGAAATTGGGTTTAGCAGGCTTTTCATTACCTGTTGTTGCTGCCATTGCAGTTTGTTGTCCGGCCAGTCCTGTAATTAACAGCCCGGCAATTGAAATTGATTTTTTAAATGATAATTGCATATTTATTAATTTAAATAAATTAGACCCGGAATTTCACATAACCATAACATTCCCTGTTATTATTTTTCAGCTTTATAAACTTCGGTTTTCTTATAATAATTTGATAATTCAGTTACCTTTTCCGGATAATCAGCTGCAAGATTTTTTAATTCAGCAGGATCGTTTTTAAGGTCATATAATTCCCAGTCGCCGCCATTCATCCTTACTATCTTATAATTATCTTTCCTGAACATCCTGAATTTGTCCAGGCCGGAAATAAAGAATTCCGGTTGTTCACGGTTTTCTTGTCTGAACAAGGGCAACAGAGAATTGCCGTCAGGTTTTAATGCCCGATATCCGCCAACAGAATCAGGATATGAAATATTCAGGATATCAAGAAAAGTTGGTAAAATATCCACTACGTGGCCAGGTTGCCTGCAGATGGTGTTCGACTCAATTACGCCGGGCCAGAAGGCAATGAAGGGAGTATGACAACCTCCTTCAAATCCTGCCTGCTTATATTGCCTGAACGGTGTATTACAGAGATTTGCCCATGATGTCCGGAGGCACCAGTAGGAGTTGGCAGGCCCGGGTTGAACATCTTCAATTTTGTTTGAATAAAAAGGACAAGCCCCGTTATCTATCAGATACATTATAAGGGTATTTTCCATTTTACCTGCTTTTTCTAGCTTGTCGAGCACCCGGCCAATATTCTGGTCCATGCGGTCGATGATGGCAGCATAAACTGCCATCTCCAGATCAAGTGAATCTTTTTGGGATTCTGACAAACTATCCCATGGATAATAATCGGTGTAAGCCGGAATCAGGGGTCCTCTGAACCGGTTAAGATTACTCTCAGGCGGGCTCAGCCTTGCATTATCCGGCAATATTCCCAACTTTTGCATTCTCCTGAATCTTTGTTCTCTGAGAATATCCCAGCCAATTTTATATTTTCCCCTGTATTTATCTATATCTTCTTGTCTTGCCTGCAAAGGATAATGGGCAGCATGATAAGGCAGGTAAAGAAAAAACGGATCATCCTTTTGGAAAGCTTCATCCAGCCATTTCAATGCATAATCTGTTATAAAGTCAGTTTTATACATCGGTGACTTTTCATGATATATCTCGCCGGCTTTTAGTTTTTTGCCTTCCAGAAAAAAAGGCCGTTCAAATTCCCCCGAAGGAGGAAGAAAGTACTCGGTTGTCGCCCAAAAATAAAAAGAGTGGTCAAAGACATTTTCAGCCTTGCAATAATCGGGAACCCAGTTGTCAAAATGCTCTTTCCCGCTCATAATATTGAAATACCCGGCTTTTTTAGTGATCTGTGCAATGTGAACAGCACCTTCTCCTCCCCTGTATAATCCTGTAAGCAGAGAACTGCGGGTGGGATTGCATTTTGCCATATTGTAAAAAGTGGAAAACCGCATACCCTCTTTTGCCAGCCGGTCAAGGTTAGGGGTTTCTATTTCTCCTCCGTAACATCCTATGTCCGAATATCCCATATCATCAGACATTATCAGTAAAATGTTTGGTCTGTCAGGCTCTTTTTCCGAACAGGAAAGCAATAAAGGAGAGAATAGAATTACGAAGATGAAATAGATCAGATTCCTTTTCATACAATCCTTTATCTTCTGTTTTGCTGATGTTCAAGGTATTCTTTCAGAAATTTATCATTCAGTTCATCGCTGTCCCCGTAATACTCCCTAAGCTCTTCCAGCCTCTTATGGAGCATTTCCCTTACCTCAGCATAATCAGGATCATCATAGATATTTTGCATCTCCATCGGGTCTTTTTCAAGGTCATACATTTCCCATTCATCTATGTCGTAATAGAAATGCATAAGCTTATATCTTTCAGTAGCTACGCCGTAGTGCCGTTTTACCATATGCACTGACGGGTACTCATAATATGTGTAATATACTGCATCACGCCATTCATCAGTTTCACCTGCAACCAGTTTCCGGAATGATTCTCCCTGCATCTCTTCAGGTGTCGAAATGCCTGCATAATCGAGCAGGGTGGGGGCAAAATCAAGATTTTGTACTAACTTATCAATTTTTGTTCCCGGTTTAATCTCTTTAGGATAGCGAACAAGCAAAGGTGTTTTAAATGACTCTTCGTACATGAAACGCTTGTCAAACCATCCATGTTCGCCAAGATAGAAACCCTGATCGGAAGTATATACTATAACAGTATTCTCTGCAAGTCCTGATTCATCAAGATAATCGAGCACTTTGCCCACGCCGTCGTCAACAGACCTGATTGTACGGAGATAATCTTTTATATACCTGTTAAATTTCCATAGCCCCAGCTCTTTTCCTTCGGGCATATTCTCAAGAAATTCCTGGTTTTCCGTCTCATATGCTGCCATCCAGTTTGCCCGCTGCTCTTCATTCATCCTTTCCAGGTCTCTTATAAACCTTGTAGTATCACCATTGGGATCAACGATAAGTTTAAAATCATGACCCCACATAGCATGTCCGTCAACCTCCATTTCCTGTTCTTTTGCGGCAGTGCCACGTCCTTCATAATCATCAAAGTAGTTAACCGGAGGATCAAATGTTTTATCATCGTAAAGGTTAACATACTCAGGTGCCGGCAGCCAGTTCCTGTGGGGGGCTTTATGATGGTACAGCACGCAAAATGGTTTATCCGGATCTCTTCTGTTTTTCAGCCAGTCGAGAGTCTCTTCAGTGATAATATCAGTACAGTATCCCTCCTTACGGATTCTCTCGCCATTGATAAGGAAATCAGGATTATAATAATGTCCCTGTCCCGGTAATACCATTGAGAAATCAAAACCCTGCGGAATGCCATCGAGATGGATTTTACCGATCATGGCAGTCTGGTATCCGTTTGCCTGCATCAGTTTCGGGAAATTGGGCTGATCCCAGTTGAAAGGCTGCACGTTATCCACCTTCCCATTAATAAAACTGTGCTTTCCTGTAAGCAAAACAGCACGGCTGGGTGCACAGATAGAGTTAGTAACACATGCCTTGGTAAAAATTGCGCCTTCTTCGGCAATACGGTCAATATTAGGGGTTTCATTCAGTCCGTACCCATAAGCGCTGACTGCCTGATAAGCATGATCATCGCTCATAATAAATAAAATATTCGGCCTGGACTGTTCTTCCTTCTGCGGGGCGCAGTTCCACATTCCTGATCCTGCTGCCAGCAGGATAACAATTGATTGAATAAAGTATTTTTTCATATGATTAAAATTAATTATTTTCAAAGGTATCATATGGAACTTGCACATGCTTTAATCATGATCTTGTGTGATCATACAACCATGCTCGTTTCATAGTATGGATTTTTATTATTTGCAATTTTACTAAAAAATGGACAAAAAGAAGAATAATATAATTCAACTGTTTGAAATTTTAAGTAAAAAATCTTTACAATTTAAAATATCAATTTTACTGAAATAAAAATCCTCCCTGTTTTCAGTGATAATATAATTACATTCCATGTCAAGCGCAGAATGGTATTGGAGCCCATCTTCAAAGTCGTGAACCATTTTATCCTTTATTGCCATTCTTGTTATATTTTCATCAATTTTGGTGATTAGAATATTTTTGCTAAGCAATTCAATTTTCTTTTTTGCAGGTATTTCTCCGCTTTTCTTACAGGAAAAATAAAAAGCAATTGCGAGGCAGAGAGGAGAAGTATATAATTTAATGTTATTTTTACCGTGGAGGCTTAATATCCGTGAAGACCATGGGAATAATGGATATTCCTTATTAAGTGTTGCAATTAAAACATTGGCATCAATATAAATCTTCATTTGTTTAATATTTAGTATTCCACAGGTTTCAAATTAAGATAATTTTTTCCCTGCCTCCTGGTAGTATTCCTTTCTTGAATTTTTTCTGCTTCGCTTTTTATAAACGGGTTCTCCTTCTGCAATCTCATTTACCCAGTCGGCCACCGGAAATTCTTCGAATGTTTTGTAATCTCCTGATGTAATTTGCCGGTACAGGTATTCAGTTAAACGGGATAAACTGATATTATTTGCAGAAGCAAATTCTTTAGCTTTCTCAATAACATTCTTTTCGAAATGAAGAGTTAGTTTTGTATCCATTTTTTATTTTTACGTCAAAAATAAAAAAAATATACGTAAGAAATTACTCTGATGGCAAGAATATTTCATTTTTTCATAAACTGCTCATCATTCCAGCTAAACGGGAATTCATTTTCTTTTTCCTGAAGAATTGATTTAAATCTTTCTTTGATCTTTAATTCCTTTTCTGAAGTATCTACTATCTCATTTTTCTCTTCGGGGTCTTCTGAAGTATTATAAAACCTGTCATCTCTGTATAATTTATAATTCCCGTCCATTACCCATCTTGAATGAATCCTCTTTCCCCATCTGGGAGAATAATGGATGAATATTTCCTTTTTATCAGGTCTGGTTTGGGCTCCTGACAATACATCATAAAAGCTTTTCCCGTCAGTGACATAAGATGAGGGGTCAATACCTGCAACATCTGCCAACGTCGGCAGGATATCAGAAAAATCAATAATATCTTTAAATACAAAAGATTGATTGATCATTTCCGGCCATGTAATAACCATAGGAACATGGTTACCGGTATTAATTGATAGTCCCTTACCGCCTGTGATATTTCCATAGTCAGTAGAGGATATCACAGAACGGTTCGTGCCATTGTCTGCAGTGAAAATGAACAACGTATTATTCCAGAGATCTTTTTCTTTCAGCTTATCAGCAATTTGTCCTATGATCTTATCCGTATAAGCCATCATATCGGCAAAATAAGCTGTGTCATTTTCGTATCGTTTTGAGGGATCGCTCCACTCAGGTGAATCAGGTGTCGGGACAAAAGGATCATGTACAAGTACCATAGGATAGTAAACAAAAAACGGCTCTCCCGATTTGCGATCAATGAAATCTGTAATATAGTCGCAGAAAATCTGAGGGCCGTATGCGCCGGGATCACGAGGCAGTTCTTTTCCATTTTGAGTTATCAACGGATTGGCAAATCTTTCACCTTCGGAACGTTTCCTGTTCAACTGCCACAGGCAATATTCATCAAAGCCAAAATGGTTGGGACGGGTAACGTCCTGATTTCCCGGATTATCCCTGTTCAAACCGTTAAGCTGCCACTTTCCGGCTATACATGTTGAGTAACCTGCTTCTTTTAAAAAATTGCCGAAGGTTTTTTCATCAGGATTAAGATATCCGAAATCCTCATAATTTATGAAATTGAACCTGCCAGTCATTATTTTCACCCGCGAAGGAGTGCATAAAGGCTGGGAATAACAATGCTCAAAACGTATCCCTATGTTCGCCAGGTTATCCAGATTCGGGGTGAGGTACTCAGTACTTCCGTTACAGCCAAGGCATTCGTATCCCATATCATCGGCCATTATGAGAACAATATTTGGCTTATTCTCATTTGCATCATTATTATCTGTTCTGTCAATTGATTTACAAGAAAACAGAGAGGATAAAATAACAGCTAAAAATATTATTTTGAAAAGTTTCATAATTAAAATGGTTTGGTTTCATTGATATTGTGAGTTACTCCTACTTTAAACATTAATAAATCATGAGTCAATCCCTAAAAGTCTATTGTTTCATTTTATTCAATGATATTGCATTTTTATAATGTTTTAAAAGATTGATTTTTAATTTATTGTAATCATATAAAGAATGGATGTTTTGTTCTTATAACTTTTCGAACAATCATCATAAATAATAAATTGATAATGCCGCATCAAACATAGCAATGATATTTTCAACAGGAGTGTCATCCTGAATATTATGAGCCGGAGCAATTATATAACCTCCGTTTTGGCCCAGTATTTCAGCTCTCCGTTTAACTTCTGCCCTGATGGATACCGGTGTGCCGTTTGGCAGCAGGTCCTGCACGCAAATGCCGCCGAAAAAAATCAGGTCATTACCAAATTTATCTTTTAAAGCTTCCGGTTCCATTTTTGCTGCAAGCGGCTGCAAAGGATTAAGAATATCAAGTCCGATTTCAATAAAATCAGGAATTAAATCCCATACCGAACCACATGAATGCCAGGCAATTTTGATGTTTGGATTAACCTTATGGAATTCGTCAAACATCTCTTTTATACGCGGCTTGAATATTTTTCTGAATGTATCTTTATCCATCATCAGCCCGTTTTGCGCACCAAAATCGTCACCACACCACAAAACGTCAATCCCCAGCTTAATCATTTTTTTCCCGTACTCTGTATGGATGAATTGTATTTCATCGAGCAGGGGATTTATATATTCAGCCTCCATCATTATATCCATCAGAAATTTTTCCAATCCGGTAAGATACCATGCAGTTTCGAACAGGGTGGTTTCAAGATCGCCTATCAGTCCATGAGTTTTACCGTATTTATTAATGGTTTGTTTTGCAGCCTCCCAACGTCCGGGAGCAAACGGATCGGGAAAATCATAATTTTCAACATCAGCAGTTGTTTGAGCATGAGCAAGAGGATACTCATAAAATTCATTATACAGTGCGGTAGGCTTAAAAATCATTCCCCACTCATTTTTAATGAGCCCGTTTTCCAGAGTTTGTGTCGGCTTATCCAAAGGGGCACAGGCAGCAATGCCAACTGCATCGACACCCATGGCGACAAGTAGATCCATGTGTGATGCCCTTGTAGAAAGCATTGAGTCGAGAGGCTCTTCATAAGGCAAATTCATATAATCGCTTAACTTTTTTGCCACCTGCGGAGTCAGGGAAACATATAACGGGGGACGGTCGGGAAATTGCCGGTTGATAGTTTTTAAAAATCTTTCTCTTTTATTCATAAAGCATGATATAAAATTGACGGTTGAATTAAGTTCATTTTTGTATTATCATTAATATTTCAAAATCCCTTTGGAATTTCATTAAATGGTAAACAAATATAGCAGTTTGTTGATTGTTTTATTTTCCCGTATTAATTTTTTAATCTTACGTGGTGTTAACCGATTTACATAAAAATTATATCTCAACAACAACTTCTCCTTGAAATATCTGACGAAAGCTCATTCTTTTAAAGGGATACTTGCTTCAGCTCGAATTTATAAAATCCGGGAAGGACATTCTTAATTACAATACCATCTTTTGTCTCCCTACCCTGAATTTCTTTCCCATTGGAAAGCAATTTATATTTTTCAAATTTAGCAGGAAGAGATATATCAGTCGTTGTGTTAAGAGGTAATTTCACTTCCATCATGAAAACATCATTGAGATTCTCAAATTTCATTTCAATACTTCCCCTGATGGTAGGATGTTTTATTTCAGCCCGTTCCAGGTCTGCCGGTCTTGGTTTAATACTTATTTTTCTGAACGAAGGTTCCAGCGGTTCTATGCCGCAGATATTCCTTGATATAGTATAAGCGGGAACAGCACTCCAGGCATGATTCCAGGTAAGATTTCTTTTATATTTGATATCCCAGGCCTCCATAGTGACAGTGGTACCGGCTTTGATCATATTCATCCAGCTACGGTCTGTTTCGGAAGTGATCAGGTCAAGGGCAAAATCCTCAGCCCCCATTTTATAAAGCGCCTGGAATAAATAGACGGTCATGCCCGGACTGCAGGCCATTCCTTTTGAAATTAGAAATTTCTTAATAGAAGGGTAAACAGATTCAGGCGCCAGTCCGAATGCCACCGGGAACATATTTGCATGGAAAGCACTATGATCAACTCCTTCTCCGTCAACGTATAATCCCGTTTCTTTATTAAACAGCTTTTCATTGAAGGAATATTTGACCATTGAAGCCCTGTTTTTAAAAAACTCTTTGTCCTCTGTTTTGCCAAGTACTCCTGCGATCTTTTCCATTAAGACCAGGTTTCTGTAATGGAAGGCATTCACCACAGTATTGATATCGGAGAATATATACCGGTCGGTTTCCCCTTCGAGTGAAACACTGCCATGACCACTGCGGTTAACTGTTTCATTAGCAGGAGTCCCCTGTGGCCAGTCCACTATATCCCTGAAACTCTTCCCATGATAATGAATACTTTCCAGGAATTCAGGAGTAACCAGTCCCGTGCGTGTGCTGATCAGTCCGTCTTCCCTCGCCAGCCCGTAAAGAGTTTTCTTTTTCAGCTCGTCATAACGCTTTTCCAGAAATCTGGTATCTCCTGTAGCCATATAATCGGCCCATGCCATTAGTACAATATGCAGATGCCACTCGGTAGGCCAGCTTGGATTATAGATCAAAAAGTCGGTTGTATAACGCTGAATAGCAAATTCACGGTCAACACAATAATGAGCAACCTGCTGCATATAGGCATCCGCCTCATAAGGCATCCGCTCCCTTGCACCGCCATCTATATATACTCCAAGAAAAGGAGTAACCTTAAGGGTATGTTTGCATAACTCCCAAATCTGATTAAGATTATCATTTGAAGAATGAAAATAAGAAGCATTGTCATTGAACGGATACAGTAATGCATACTGTTGTAACCGGTCAACTGTCAGTTCACCATCAAAGCCTTCTATCTCAACAAATCTGAAAGAAGTTACTTCAGGCATGTGTTCTGCCAGAACCTGACTGTTGGGATAATGTGAGATAAAACGCGGGAATTTAAGAGTATATTCACTGGCGCCTGGCTGTATTGCCATTTTTTCTATCCGGTAAATAATTGATCCTCCCGGATTTCTGTCAACCTGCTTATCATCAGTTGCTTTTTCCCCCAGATGAATGATCAGGGTATCGGAATCTTCAATGTTCCCAAGGTTTAATTTTAATGTGCCAAAAGCAGCCTTTTCGAAAGAGATAAAATGATTTCCGGCAGAATTCTTTTCCACACTTACCGGTTTTATTTCATGATAACCTATTGTATGCCTGTCTTCAAAAACATATTTTTCATTTCCGTTATCCGGTATAGTAATCCAACGACTCTCTCCCGGCCATTTCAGGTCTTGGTTATCAAATTTGCCCGTAATGAATTTTTGGGAATTGCTGAAATTGGACGGTGATTCGTTCTGGTCCCATGTTTTCACCTTCCACCAGTAATTTGTATTTTCTTTTAACGGCGGACCGGCATATTTTACTGCGACAGACTTGTCAGAATCAATTTTTCCCGAGTCCCAAATATCCGGCTCGTTATTTTTCAATAATCCCGGATCGGAAGTGACCAGGATCTGATATGCTGTCTGCATAGCAGTATCACCGCCGGTTATCCATGAAAAGGCCGGTTGCGGATTTGTAATAACAGCATTTTCAGGGTTTGTCAGAAGATCTGTCATTAGTCCTGTTGGGGCTGCACCCGGATTTTGGTTTTTACAACTTGTGAGAATTATAGAAGTAAAAATTATCGCACCTGCCAGGAGGACAAAATTCAAATTAATAAGAAGGGATAATCGTTTCATAGGTTGATTTGTTATTACTTTCATAAAAAAAATACAGATGCCAATTTATAAATATTATCTGATATCCCACATAAAGATCCACGGTATAAAAAGAGGTCAATCCAGATCAATTATTCTATTATCAGTTTTAAATGTTTTCCCAGGCCGGCTTCAACAATTTTTCTGAAAGTTGACATTTCTACATCAGTTTTATTATTTATCCACTCTGATCTTCTCCAATCTGTTGCGCATTTCATCCAGGTGGTAGTTATAGACATCCCTTGGCGAGCATTCATGTTCATTGCAAATTGCAGCTGCATATCCCACAACCACGCCCATCTGTGTTGTTGTATGCATTACACGGGGACTGCCAAGTCCGACATGAGTCGATGAAAAACACCTTCCGGCCATAAAAAGATTGTCAATATCTTTTGAATAAAAGCATCGGTAAGGAATTTTGTACTGTTCGATCTTTGTAAACTCTGCCTTGCTTATGAAGTCATATTCTCCACCCTTGGGGTAGTGGATATCTATTTCGCGCACTTCCTCGACAAAACCATCCTTAAAATCGGGACGTTCCATTACATCACTTTCCTTTAAAATATAATCGCCCATAATCCGGCGCGATTCACGCTTACCGGCAACATAAGCCATCCATTTCATTTTGAGATTAGCGTTTGCAGGATCCTGTTTTACATTATACCAGTTCCCATAAACAGCCCGGAACAGGTGATCGCGTATTTCCTCTGCATCATAAATAGTATTCTTTGTCAGGCCATATTCCCAGTACCACTCGCCGCGGTTCGTATTATAGTCCTTCGCCACATCCATAGCCCATGGAACCTCATGGAACCCGACGGACTGAGGTTTTTCCTGGTATGTATCGTGGGTTGT
>CAZIOB010000002.1:0-8372 GCA_964540755.1 uncultured Prolixibacteraceae bacterium
CATGCCAGTCCCAGCCCAAATGCCATTTGCCGATATAGGCAGTGTGGTAATCATTTGCCTGCAGTAATTTGCCAACCGTCATCCTGTCAGGCTCTATCAGGGCGTTTGAATACCCCGACAAAACACTCTTCTTTAACTCTGATCTCCAGTTGTACCTGCCCGTTAATATGCCGTAACGTGTAGGCGTACAAACTGCAGATGTGGTATGTGCATCCGTAAACCGGATACCCTCCGCTGCGAGCTTGTCAAGATTAGGTGTTTTAATCTTAGAGTTCTCATTAAAACATGAAGCATCCCCGTATCCCATATCATCAGCCAGGATATATATAATATTAGGATTGCCATGTTTATCCTGAACACCATGGCCATTACATTCTGCAACCATAGTAATGGTGGCAGCAACCAGTAAACTGTACTTTATCATCATGAATAATTTTTTAATTAAGAATATATATCTACTCCGTCAAAAACATCCTTTTGCCAGGCCTTTAGTTCTTCTAACAAATCTTTTACAATTTTAGGATTTTTATCAGAAACATCAATTAATTCTGTAACATCTGATTTCAAATCATAAAGTTCAGGATTTTCATAATTTTTGGAAACAACAAGTTTCCAATTATTTTTACGGATAGCATAATAGTTTCCGTGTTGCCAAAAAAGTACCCGTGAAGATAATGGTTTATTATTTATTAAATGATCAGCCAGACTTATCCCGTCTATTCCTGTATAATTCTCATGGCCGGCAATTTCCAGTATTGTTGGCATAATATCCATTGTCAGGACAGGCTCATTGCTTGTTTGTCCCTGTTTTATCCTGCCCGGCCATCTGATTATTGCGGGTACCCTGTGGCCACCTTCCCATACAGACCCTTTAAATCCTTTTAAGCCGCCGGTACTGCCATTTCTGTTTGCCCCGTTATCAGAACAAAAGATTACGACTGTTTTGTTATCCAATTTCAATTCCTTCAAAACATCCATTGTCTTTCCAACATTTTCATCCAGTATTTCAACCATATCCTTATAAAGAGAGGGAATGTCTTTTTCGCTTCCTGATACAGGGAAATCCACACCCAAGACTCCGCCGGGACATCTGTCTGCTTTTGATTCCCTGTTTTGATAAGGGCTATGAGGTGCTTCATGAGCTATATACAAGAAAAAAGGGTTTTCTTTATTCCTTTGTATAAAATCAATTGCATTCTCTGTAATTAAATCTGTTGTATAACCACGCTGATTAATAAGCTCGTATGCTCTCCACCAGTCATAATAACCTTCCTGATCAACATGCGAATGATAATCAACATTTCCGCTCACATAACCAATGAATTCATCAAATCCCTGATGTATAGGATTATACTTTTTTGAATACCCTAAATGCCATTTACCAAAAATGCCAGTCTTATAATACTCTTTTCTCAAAATGTCAGCAATAGTGTTTTCTGATATCTGCAAACCAACATCGCGGTGACTCTTAGCAGTAACAACACCTGTAATACCAGTGCGCTGCTGGTACTTTCCTGTTAAAAGCGCCGCCCTCGTGGGACTGCATACTGCTCCGTTTGAATGAAAATCCGTGAACCTGACACCCTCTTCCGCCAATTTGTCAAGATTGGGTGTCTTAATATTTTTATTCCCGTAACATCCTATGTCTCCGTATCCCATATCATCAGCCAGGATTACAATAAAATTAGGCTTTTCAATACGGGAAACCGGTATGGAAGACTTACTTTCAGCATTCTGTGCAACGCCACTGATCAGTGAAAAGTACAAAAACAGATTAACAGAGAGTATTTTTTTCATATGATTAAAATTAATTACTTTCAAAGGTATAATATGGAACTTGCATTTGTTTTAATCATTCGATCGTGTGATTTTACAATTATGCTCGTTTCATAATAGTAAAATTAAAAACTATAATTGAATTTCCAAATAGGCCGGTTATCTTACCGGTCTATTTGGAAATTTTAAAAAATCAATAGCCTGGGTTTTGCTCGGTTAGATTTGCATTATTAGCATATTCTATTGCTGGTACCGGGAACAGAAAATATTTCTTCCCGGTAATCGAATGATTAATCATTTTATCAGTCGGGAATGTCAACCCTCCTGTAATATCCATCTGATCCTGAATAACTTTATGCAATATACCCCAGCGATTCAAATCAAAATACCTTTTTGACTCAAATCCCAATTCTATTCTTCGTTCTTTTCGCATTGCTGTCCTGAAAGCATCCTGATCAGGTAAATCATCAGATGTGAGAGCAATTAATCCTGCATTGACCCTGGTCTTATTCAAAAATTCAAATGCTTCTCCGTCTGCCGTGTATCCTATTTCATTTAAAGCTTCTGCTCTTGCCAATAAAATCTCAGCATATCTGATCAACGGGTAATTCCATGTACTTCTTCCCTCCGGATCCGCTGTATTATAATATTTATTTATATAATACAAACTTCCGGCAGGTTCTGAAGGGAAAATAAAATTCCCGAGATCATATCCGGAAATGATCACATCTTTTCTGAGATCCCCTTCTTCAAAGAGTTGAACAAAACCATCCCCTGATGACAATCCTCCTCCCTGACCATTCCATCTGTCATCTGTCGGAAGTACCCTGGCTAAACCATTGTAATCAGGCGGGGCAAGAGCATCGCTATGGTTCGATGTCGTTCCGCCCGAATCTCCACCGTATTGTACTTCGAAAAAAGAGCCTGAACTATTCTCCTGAGACCCGTTAAAATTAGCAGCATATTCAGGTAATAACTGACCTTTGTCTTTTATTTGACCCGTTAATTGAACCACTTCATTCCATTCTTGTAACTCAAGACAAACTAATGATTTCAAGGCAATTGCCGAAACAGATGTTGGCCTGCCATGCTCAAATACGGACCCTCCCGGATAAGAATCAGGCAAAAGGCTGATTGCATCATCCAGATCATTTTTTATCTGGCTGTATATAGCCTCAACAGAACTCCTGGGCTGTTCAGCATCTTCACGATAAATTATTTCATTTACAATCAGTGGAACTTCCCCAATTAACCTTACCAGGTTAAAGTAATAAAAAGCTCTTAAAAATTTTGCCTGACCTTCACATGCATCCCTTGTAACCTGGCTTGAAAAATCAGGTATATCAAGATTATCAATAACGGAATTTGCTGTTGTAATACCACGATAATGTAGTTCCCATACAGTTTCCAAATAACCATAGTTCGGATCGATATTATAGATATCCGGTTCCGTTTCTTTTCTCCATGTCCAGCCGTCATCACCGGCCATATCTGTGATAAAAACAATATTTGTACCTTTATAAATACTTAATAAAGGTTCATAAGCACCATTCAATACCGTTATTAGTCCATCTTCACTAGAGAGCAAATCATTTATTCCTGTTTGTCCCTTCATAGGGGGCTCAAGAATATTTTCACAGCCCCATGTCAGGATAATGCTAATAGTTAATATAAGATATTTAATTCTTTTTATTTTCATTTTTCCAATTTTTAAAAAGTTAATCGAACAGCAAATGATACAAGTCTTGTAACAGGATAAGGAGTATGATCAATCCCTATAGAAAGCAAACTACTGCTACTGGAGCTTTCAGGATCCAATCCTGCATATTTTGTAAAAGTAATCAGGTTTGTTCCGGATAAAGTCAGTCTGGCAGACTGAATGAATTGTTCTTTAAACAGGTTCGAAGGAAGATCATATGATAATTTAATATCCTTAATCCTTAAATAATCACCATCTTCCAGCCAACGATTTGACGCCAGAGTTACAAGGGTTGTGGTATTCCCCCCCTGAGACGGCCTGGGTATTGTAGTACTGGGATTATCAGGTGTCCACCAGCCTTCTACTTCTGCCAGGTTCTGTACAAAAGGCACTCCTCTGGCAAACAAGTTCCTCATACTGTGAAATATCTGAAAACCACCGGCAAATTCAGCCAGCACAGATAAAGAAAAACGTTTATAAGATAATGTATTATTCAGACCCCCAAAGAATTTAGGATGTGGATTACCTACAAATGACCTGTCTCCGGCATCTAACTTATTATTTCCGTTTAAATCAGCATACCTGGGATCGCCGGGCACAGCATTTGACCAGTAAGCAGCTTCCTCTTCCTCTCCAGTCTGCCATACACCTATATAATCATATGTATAGAATGCTCCCACAGGATGACCTGCCTTTGTCAGATTAACAGGTATATTGGAGAGTGGAATATTCTGACCGGGAAGTTCCAGAGGCTCGCCGAGCGAATTAGTTCCGATGTCAATTACCTCATTCTTATTAAAGGCTATGTTAAAATTCGTTGTCCATGAAAGCTCTCCTGTTAAATTTACAGTATTTAAAGAAAATTCAACACCGGTATTCTTTACTGATCCAATATTAACAACAGGGTTTTGTGTAACACCTGCAGTCAAAGGCACAGGTTGTGATATTAAAAGATCTCTGGAATGTTTATCATAGTAATCGGCAGAAGCATGAATCCTTCCATCAAATAATGATACATCCAAACCTGCGTCAAACTGGACAGTTGCCTCCCATTTCAACTCCGGATTTCCCATATTCTGAGGTGCATTCCCTACAATTACATTGTTCCCTATTACGTAAGGAGCATTCCTTGCCCGGGTGACAAATGCAAAATTTCCAATATTCTGATTTCCGGTAAGGCCATAACTTACACGAAGCTTAAGATCATCCAAAAATCCATTAGACTGTATAAAATCTTCTTCCGTAATTCTCCATGCTAAAGAACCTGACGGGAAAAGTCCATACTGGTTTTCAGGCCCGAACTTCGAAGAACCATCTCGTCTTAAAGTACCTGTAGCCAAATATTTATTTGAAAAATTATAATTTAACCTCACAAATGAAGACATCAACCCTGCCGTTACATCTGAACCGGAAGCAACAAAACTGGTCTGATTGGAAAGTTGGTTGAGATTATTATCTATTGTTCCTGAACCGGTAGTATTATTATTTTTTGAAATAAACTGCTGAGATGATAATCCTGCTAACAATTTAAAATCATGATTATCAATTTTCCTTTCGTAATTAAGGGTAAGATCGGCAACCCAGTTAATTTGCTGATTTGAACCCACAGTTACCTGTCCTTCCGGATTTTTATCCATAGCTGTCACGGCATAAACAGGCACAAAGTTATAGCGATTGCCAACTAAAATATCACTTCCCAAATTACCTGACAGAGTGAGCCCTTTATACAATAAAGCCTCCAACTTAACATTTCCAAGGATACGCGATGCATCATTCTGTCTCACCGGCAATGTAATACTCACTAAAGGATTCCTGTTATCACCAAAATAGGGAGCCTGCGTAGTTTGAGGCCCTGTTAAATTGCCGGCCTCATCATATGCCTCAAAATAAGTATGAGAACGGACTAATTGTCGGTAACCTCCCATGCCATCCCATGAATCATGATCCGCTTCATTTTGTTTTTGGTGGCTTGCTGTAAGGTTAGTTGAAAATTTAAGCCATTCATTGACTTCTGAATTAACATTGATGCGAGCGCTCCATAATTTAAAATCAGTTTCCAGCAAAGTACCCTGCCTGTCAAGGTATGAGGCGGACCCGGCAAAATTGGTCTTGTCTGATCCCCCGCGGAAGCCTATATTATAATTCTGCCTGATTGCTGTTCTTGTACCTATATCCTGCCAGTCGGTATCAATCTGCCAGGCCGGATGTGAAGGATCATCATACACATCAGTTGACCTGTTTGAATTTGTAAAAGCATCAACAAAAAGCTGTCTCTGCATTTCGGTGCTCAACATATCATATCTTTGGGTTATCTGCTCAAATCCGTAATCAGCATCCACAGTAAACTGTACTTTCCCCTTTTCTCCTTTCACTGTTGTAACCATAATTACACCGTTAGCTGCACGTGCCCCATAAATAGCAGTAGCTGATGCATCCTTAAGAATATCGATGGATTTTACATCCCTGGGATTAATAGTAGATAAGCTACCGCTAAAAAGAGGTACTCCGTCAACCACTATTAAAGGACTATTGGAGCCGGTAACTGAATTTACACCTCTGATATTTATTGAAAAACGGCCCGACAAGTTACCGCCAGTTTGCCTGATCTGCACGCCGCTAGTCCTTCCTTTTAGAGCATCTTCAAAAGTAGTAACAGGACGGCTTTGTAATTCATCCTCTGAAACTGAAGCAACCGCTCCGGTTAAATCGCTTTTTCGCATTGTGCCATACCCTACGGCAACAACCTCTTCAATACCAATTGTCTCTTCCTCCATTACCACATTAAAGGTGGTTCTTCCGGCAATTGGTATCTCCTGGGTTTTCATACCCACAAAAGAAAACTGCAAAGTCTCTGCATCACCAGGAATGCTCAAAGTAAATTCACCATTTGCATCTGTCACTGTACCGGTTGTGGTGCCAGTTACCAGAATAGTAACACCCGGCAAAGGCTGGCCATCCTGGTCTGAAACAACTCCCGTAACAGTCCTTTCCTGTTGTGCACGATCCCGGTTCAACCATGGTACTGTGCTTTTTCCTTTACTCAAAATTACCTGGCGCTCATAAACATCGTAATTAACATTCTGGCCTTCCAGTGCAACGTCCATGATTTGAAAAATGGTTGCATTTTTCAGGTTGATGTTCATCTTTCTTTCAAGGTCAAGATCCTCATTCTTGTAAAGAAAAACAAACTTACTATTATCCTCAACCTGGGAAATAAGATCGACAATAGTGCCGTTTTTAAGCTTAATATCCAGGCGGGTTTCCCGCGAATAGCTGCTCGCGCTGACCGAAAGGATAAAACCAATCATCAAAAAAAATGTCAAACGTATAATCCTCCTCCATTTTTTTTTAATTCCTCTGTTAAAGGAACCGATTACATGAAAATTCTTCATAATTTAGTACGATTTAAAATTAATACTGTTGTTTGGTATTATTTAACTCTGCCAGGGAGATGTGCTATCATTTCCCTGGTTTTTTTTTCTGACTATTTCATGATATAATTACTGTTATTTATTTTTATAAATTCCAGTCCGGTTAATTTTGAAAGATATTCAAAAACCTGATCCCTGCCCTTGGTCACATCCATCTTCCCTGTTATCTGGATTGAACCTTTAAAAGGATCATCGAATTGAATACGTACGTTATAATAACGCTCAAGCCTTTTCACAATCCTGCTCAAATCAGTATTTATAAAACTAAATAACCCTTCTGTCCATGAAGTATAATGCTCAACATCTACCTTATAAATCCTTGTATCGTATGTTTTTTTATTAAAATAGCCTAATTCTCCCGGTGAGAGCTGCACAGCTTTTTCAAATATGCCTCCCTTTGATTTTTTTATTTCTACAGATCCCTCAGCAAGGACTGTCTGTACAGAATAATCCTCCGGATATGCTGATACATTAAACCGGGTTCCTGTTACCTCCACTTTAACATCTGTAGTTTTAACTATGAATGGGTGATCTTCATTTTTTTCAATATTGAAAAAAGCTTCCCCTGAAAGAAAAACTTCCCTGGTTTTGTCAACAAATCTGGATGGATATATTAAACGGCTCCCTGCATTTATCCATACCCGTGAGCCATCCGATAAGGTAATCACTGAACGATTGCCATATGGGATCACAAGCGTATTCATCTCCGGAGGTTCATTTTTGTATTCAGGATCTTTTTTTATGGTTTGTTCATTATTCAGAGTTATTTCTCCTTCTTCTGAATATTCAAGCTCTGATTCGCCCCTGTTAAGCGCAATCTGTTTATCATCACCGATAAAAAGAACAGGATCATGCAATTGTACCGGCATTGCATTACTTTCACAGGCAATCCCGGACTGCCTCTTTTCCATGAATAAATAAACCAGGCTGCCGCCTATTGTAAAAAATAACAGGGCTGTCGCCGCATATCGCATTAAATTGCCTGTAAATCTTCGGCGATTTTTACTAATATCACTTTTTTCTAATTGTGAAATAATTCTTTTAGCCAAAGATTTCTTTTCAAATTCAGTCAGTTTCTTATCATTATATTTAAGGTGTATCTCTATCTTAGATTTTAGTTCCCTGATATATTTAGCCTCTTTGGGATTTAATTCAAGATAATGATCCCAGTATGAATTAATTTCAGGGGAAGAATGAAATATCCATTTAAAGAACAGCGGATTCCCTATTAATTTATCGTAAAGATCCATTCAGTGTATTTTATTAAATATTCAAATATAAGAGTAAAACAGGAAGAAAAAGGGACAAATATTAATTGTGTTGTAAAACATATTATAAAGATCAATTTTTCATCCAGTCTATCTGAAGCCAGTTATCCATTCCTTCATTATCCTGTTTTGCCCCCGGCGTGCTTCTTCCCTCTTCAATGTACTTCGCCAGCAATGCTTTTAAATCATCCGCCTTAC
>CAZIOB010000003.1:0-13663 GCA_964540755.1 uncultured Prolixibacteraceae bacterium
ATTTCTGTTGTAATCTAATTTCAACAACCTTTTGGCACCCGGAAAATAACTCATAAATGTAGAATTATTTCCTCATTTATTCGTAACAATTCCACAGTCTTTTAACTGCCCCTGTATTCTCATATTATTTCTAAATGCAATGTATACATCTAATAAATAATGATTTAACAACAAATAAATTCATGTTATTAAAATTGGAATAACTCTTGCCATTATAGACAAACATGGCTTATAAGCAAATAAAAACATACAAAAATAATCCCATAACAATACAAAATGTTATGCGGGAGCATAAAATAATACAACGGAGAAATAATTAATTGGATAATAGCATAAATGCTTTTTAAAAAGAAAAGAAAAAATGAAACGAGCATTTTTTTTAATCAAAAAATATACACATATGATTAAAAAACTTTATGGGAGCGTGAAGCGGTTCCATAAATTATAAAATTTTTAATTTGCTTAGTTTTAATAAATTATAAAATTTTAAATGAATGAAACAATTTAAGATCAGTAAAAAATTTACTAAAAGAGATGACATATCACTTGAGAAATACTTGCAGGAGATCAGTAAGATAAAATTATTATCTGTTGAAAATGAAGTAAAACTATTTAGCCGCATAAGAAAAGGTGATAGGGAAGCTCTTGAAACTCTTATCAAAGCAAACCTGCGTTTTGTAGTTTCAGTTTCAAAACAGTATCAGCACAGGGGATTAAGTTTACCCGATTTGATAAATGAAGGTAACGTCGGATTAATCAAAGCAGCGTATCGGTTTGATGAAACGCGGGGATTCAAATTTATATCATATGCGGTATGGTGGATAAGACAGTCCATTCTGCAGGCCCTTGCAGAAAATTCCCGAATTGTACGGATACCCGTTAATAAAATCGGTTCAGTTGAAAAAATAACTCATGCTTTCAATCTGCTTGAGCAGGAATATCAGCGTGAACCAACTATTGAAGAAGTGGCAGACATGACAGGAACCTCTCCTGATCTGATTGAAAACTCGCTAAACTATTCTAATGCACACGTATCACTTGATGCACCGATGAAAGAAGAAGAAGCAGTCAGCATGTATGATATAATGGAGAACAAAGATTCTCCGAGTCCGGACAACGACCTGATTAACACTTCACTTTGCGATGAAATTGAATCTATGTTCAGATGTTTGTCAGAAAGGGATGCAAATATAATGCGCCATTATTACGGACTTAACGGATGTCTGCCTCGTTCCATGGAAGTAATAGCTGATGAATTTGGATTGTCGTGTGAAAGAGTACGACAGATAATAAAAAACTCCGGAAAAAAACTTAAAAACCAACAGAATAGCGAACAGTTGGTAAGGGAATATCTCTGAATATATGAGAATAGGTTAAGATAACAGTTTAATTTTGGAACGAATGAAAACAGTTAATTCAGAAATCATAAAGAAAAATGTATTTGAACAGTTGAAATGGAATAGCAGTGTTGATGCTGAAAACATAAATATCAGCGTATCTGACGGTACAGTCTGGCTGGACGGGATTGTCAAGAGCTATGTGGAAAAAATTTCAGCAACAAAAGATGCTTTTCATGTTCGTGGAGTCAGGCATGTTAATAACAATCTGGAAGTACATTTACTTGGAGAAAGTGAACTTCCTGATGATGAACAGATTAAAAAAAATTCTCTGGATTAACCTTGTAACCGACGGAATAATGGATATTTCACTGGCAACAGAACCAGGTAGCAGCCATATTATGAACCGGAAGCCATTACCAAAGAAGGAGCCTGTATTAAACAGGGAAATATTCCCTTATCTTTTCATCATTGTCCCTGTAATGGTTACCATGGCTATCCTGGCTTTCGACCGGTATGATTCAGAAAGTATAGAAAAAGCAAGAACTGCAACATTTCTTGTCGTTGCAATGACCCAGGTGTTTAATGCATTTAATATGAGGTCACTGACAAAATCGGCCTTTAAAATAGGTTTATTCACAAATAAATGGTTGAACATAGCTTTTGCAGCGTCCGTAATTTTGCAATTTTTTGCTATAAAAGTTCCCTTTATGCAGAATTTATTTCATTTTGAAGATCTGCCCTGGCCCGACATTATTATAATCACAGCTCTTTCATCAATAGTGTTCATATTTGGAGAATTATATAAATATATCCGCCAAAAAATAAAGAAATAATAAAAATATGGGGAAAAATTCCACGAATTATGGGAATATTTCCTCACATTAATAAAAAATAAATCGCGCCATAAATATATCATTACAATTACAGAAAATGTATATTATTCTCATTATTAATCACATAGATAAAAAGAACAATATTAATACATAATAGGTAATGTCTTTCATTATATTGGCATGGAATTTTCAATAAATAAATCAAATTATAATAAACTAAAACATTTATTATGAGCAGTCTGTTTTGGGGAATATTATACTTAGTCGTAATAGCATTTTTAATTACATTATTTTTTAATTTCCTTTTAAGGGTCAGAGGTCCCTGGGGCAGTTTCTGGGCATTTTTTATTATAGTGCTGCTGGCCGTTTTGGCCGCTGATGTATGGGTTACACCGGTCGGTCCCTATTATGGGGATATACATTGGGTACCCCCCCTGGCTGCAGGCCTTCTGATAGCTCTTTTGCTCGCGGCGACAACACCCGGCCCCAGATACAGGAGCAGGATGGAAGCAGAGAGGGAAACTGCAAGGGAAGAACAGGCAGCATTAGCCCTCGGAACATTTTTCTGGTTTCTGCTTGTTTTCCTGCTGATCCTTATAATAGTCGGATTCTTTTATACTCTTTAACTCAATATATCTTTCCCGCCCATTAGTTATGAAAACCGGACAGAAGCAATTCTTCCGGTTTTTTTGGTGTAATACTTGCAATATTAAAAAGCAGAAGAAACAGAGAAGCAGTAGATTTTACAGATCTACATAAGAAAAATGCGTAAATAAATCATGAAATAAAACGAGCATGAAATATCTAAAACCCGTATTTAAAAGAATAAGAAAACCTTTCAAATGGATCAGGGTATTTCTTAAGCAGAAAGCCGGCTGGCTGGATACACCTCGGATTATTCCCTATAAAGGATACGGCAATGAAAAAGATGTTTTTATCCGCGGAATGGTAATCGAAGATAAAGGTATTTCCAAACCAAAGGACAGTCATATGTTCTGGCAAAACCTGCTTGCAACCATTAAGCGCTTTTCAAGTGATGAAATTCCCGGAGTAAGGGTAAAAGCGGAGTTGCTGGATAAATCCTTCATTACGGAAACCGATGATCTGGGTTATTTCTCTTTTCATTTTCATTTTCCGGATAAAGCCGGTGTTTTACGCACAAAAGAATGGCATACAGTACATTTGGAACTACTTGATGAAATAGTAGAAGACCAACCTGAAATACATGCAACAGGAGAGGTAAGAATCATACCTGAAGAACAGGATCGTATCATTGTCTCCGATATCGATGATACCGTAATGGTTTCCCACTCAACCCAAACATTCAGGAAATTAAGACTAATGTTATTTAAAAATGCGCTGACACGGACACCTTTTTCAAATGTAGCCGCATTTTATACAGCTTTGGCCAGGGGAAAGGATAAACAATCCAATAATCCTTTTTTCTTTATTTCCAGCAGCGAATGGAATCTTTATGACCTGCTGGAAGACTTTTTCCATTACAATAAAATTCCAAAAGGAATATTTATGCTACGAAAATTAAACTATAGCATATATAAGTTCTGGAAATCGGGTGGTGGAAACCATGAACATAAATATGAAAAGATAAAATCATTATTGGAATTCTATCCCGGTAAAAATTTTATATTACTAGGCGACAGCAGCCAGCACGACCCCGAGATATATTCTAGGATCGCATTCGAATTTCCGGGCAGGATTGAGACTATCTACATACGAAAGATCCGCTCGAAGAGCTTTATTGATAAAAAAGAAAATCTCTTTAATAAACTTTTGAAAGTCAAAACTTCTTATATAGAAATCCGGGATACTCACGAAGCGGCGCATCACGCCTCCAGAAATGGGTATACATCTACCGATTTGCTATCTGGGGTATGATAGTTTCATTGATTTTTAAGTATAATATTATCTGTTACCCCGGCATAAATGCCGGGGCTAAGGATAACTTTTCATCGGTTAGTCCGATCCGAAAATTAATGCCGGGGTAAATATTATCAGAATGTGGTTTCATTCCCCATGTTGTGATATTATTCCACACACTATTATTTTCAGAAAAATTCAGAATAAAAATTATTTTACTTAACACGAACTTAAATATCTGTTCAGTTTAAATATAAAATACTGAAAAACAACAAAATATTATAACTATTATTTCTTTATCAATATTTTAGAAATCTAAATTTTCTACCCCAGATACCTGATAACTCCCTATAAAATATTTGGCATAAAATTGGAATTTATTAAATCATTCTGTTAACTAAAATATATTGCTGTGTATACTCTGCTATTTATTCTTTTTGCTACCTTTACTATATTTGTGATATACAAAGGACAAAAAATCAAAAACAAATCTCTCACTGTATTAGGGATAATTATTGGATTCCTGACTCTCTTCATGACCTGGTTCATGGATTTCTGGGGAGAAAAATTATGGTTCGACCAACTGGGTTATAATGAGAGGTTCTGGACAGTCTGGTTGTCCAAGATCGGCCTTTTCGCAGGGGCCTTCATTATAGGTGGCTTATATATCTCTTTATTAACATTCTCATTAAGGCAAAAAAGGCAAAAGATCATACGGTATATTGCTATCCTTTCAGGAGCTGTTTTATGCGGAATCTGGTTCTATTCCAATTGGGAACTGGTTCTTAAATATTTTTTCAGGGTATCAACTGATGTTTTCGACCCAATACTGAATATTAACAGCGGATTTTACCTTTTTGTGTATCCTTTCCTGGAAATGATCTACAGTACTTTGCTTGTTTTGAGCATTATTGCATTTGCAGCTTCCTTTCTTACAAGCTTGAGTGCTACCGAAGGGGAGAATTCAAATTTTGTACTCAGAGAAGATGCCGCAAAGAATAAGTCGCTTTTTCTTAGCGCAGGTATAATCTTACTGGTTTTGGCATTTGGCAAATTCATTAAAAGATACGGGCTACTTTATTCAGAGCAGGGTGTCGTTTCGGGACCGGGATGGACAGATGCTAATATAAGGCTTCCGATGTTAATGATCATGTCAATTATTACGGCTATAGCAGCTATAATAATTATGATACCCGGTCTCAGAAATTCTATAGCCGGCATATTTACGCGAAATAGAAAAGTAAGAGGGTTACAGGCAATGTTTATTATACCTGCTATTACATTTTCATTATGGATAATTGCTTTGGCAGTATTACCCGCATTATACCAGTGGCTTAAAGTAGAACCTAATGAAATAACGGTTGAACGTCCGTATATCAAACACAATATTGAATTTACCAGAAAAGCATTTCACCTTGATAAAGTCGAAGAGAATCAGTTTCCTGTATCAGAAAATTTTTCTCAGGATGTTGTTTCATCAAACAAAGACCTGCTGAATAATATCAGGTTATGGGATTACCGAGCTCTGGATGCAGTATTTAAACAGTTCCAGGAAATAAGATTATATTATGAATTTTCGGATGTTGACATTGACCGTTATACCATTGGCAATGCTTATAATGAAGTCATGGTATCGGCCAGGGAAATGGAACCTTCGAATCTGCCTTCCGAAAGCCAGACCTTCGTAAATAAAAGATTTAAATATACTCATGGTTACGGCATAACACTTAACAGGGTAAATGAATTTACAGAAGAAGGATTACCAAAACTGTTGGTAAAAGATATTCCGCCAGTAAGTAAATTTGATGATCTCAAAATAACACGACCCGAAATTTATTATGGCGAGCTTACCGATGAGTTTGTTGTCGTCAACAGTGAAGAAAAGGAATTTGATTATCCCAGTGGTGAAAATAATGTATATGCCAGATATGAAGGAAACGGGGGTGTTCAATTATCCGGCCTGTGGCGTAAATTTCTTTATGGTTCTAATTACGGCGGAACACGTTTCCTTCTTTCAGGATATCCCCAAAAAGACAGCCGGATAATGTTGCACCGCCAGATTGCTGAGAGAGTAAGGACACTGGCACCTTTTCTCAGCTTCGATGACGATCCCTATATTGTACTCAACGAAGGCCATCTGTACTGGATAATCGACGCATATACAACATCGGCATTTTATCCTTACAGTGAACCATTCAAATCAGTGGAAAAAATTGAATATGAAAGAGGGATAAGGGACAGAAGATTATTTAATGAGATCCGTTACAACTTAAGAGGCAAAAATTATATTCGCAATTCCGTTAAAATTACGGTTGATGCTTATTCAGGCGAAGTAAATCTTTATATTTTCGAAGAGGAAGATCCTCTTGTACAAGTATATAAAAAAATATTTCCCGGCTTATTAAAAAACAGGTCTGCAATGCCGGCGGGACTGACGGATCATGTGCGTTACCCCGCAGATATGTTGCTGATACAGGGACTGGTTTATTCGAAATACCACATGACCGACCCGGCTGTTTTTTACAACCAGGAGGACTTATGGGTACGGGCAACAGAGAAATACTATAATAATGTACAAGCCGTGGAACCTTATTATATTATGTGGGAACAACCCGGAACTGACAATATGGAATTTTCCCTTATACTGCCATTTACCCCAAAAAACAAACAGGTAATGATCGGATGGATAGCGGGATTATGCGACGGAGAAAACTACGGGCGATTTCTGGCTTACAAATTTCCAAAAGAAAAAAGAATACTGGGCACCCAGCAGGTCGAAACAAAAATTGACCAGGACTCATATCTTTCGGGACAGCTAACCTTGTGGGACCAGAGAGGCTCTAACATCATACGCGGAAATGTACTGGCAATACCAATCAATAGTACAATAATATATGTTGAACCAATTTATTTACAGTCAGAAACCTCTGCATATCCCGAATTAAGACTTGTAGCCGTTATGCATAATGATAATCTCAGCTATGCGGAAACATTCGACGAAGCTTTGTCAGGTTTTTATCAGGAACAGGAAACAATACAAGAAGAAGATAAAAAAATTACGCCCGGACAAGTGGTTAGTAACCAGGAACTCATAAACAGGGCTAATACCGCTTTTGAAAATTATCTGAAATATATGAATGAAAAAAATTTCCGGCAGGCCGGAGAGGCACTTGAAGAGTTACAACAAACATTAGAAAAATTAACAGAAAAAAATAATCAATAAAAAAATAACGTTATGGCATTAAATTTTGACAAATACGCACAAGAAGGAAACGAATTTGTAAACAATCTGGCAGCTAAGCTGGGTCATCCACAGGAAATAGCAAGGACAGGCATCATACTTCGTGCAGTTATGCATACCCTGCGGGACAGGCTGACGATCAGTGAATCACTGCACTTGCTCGCCCAACTGCCCATGTTTCTGAAGGCCGTTTATGTCGAGAACTGGAAATATATTGAAAAGCCCGCACGCTTTACAACATTGGACGATCTTACGGATGAAGTAAAAAAATATCAGGACAATTATGGGGAAAGCGAATTTAACTGGGAAATGCATACTAAAGATATCGTAAGCACAGTTCTGGAAGAATTGGGCAAATTTATCTCAAAAGGAGAATCAGAACATATAAAGGCTCAGCTACCGCAGGAACTGGAAAATTTCTTTATGCACAGTTTACATAAATAGTCCGTCTGGAAAGTCCGCTGACTGCGTTATGCCCGCCCTCAAAATGGTCATTTACGAATAACAAACTCACAGCAGACTATACTGTAGATCGGACGACCGGAACGGAATGTAATCCGGATGATGTATTGGTGTGTTAATCGCAAATAAACATTTTACTTTGTCATTTATCATATCTTCTGGCAGGAAGGACAATAATATGCTGACCTGCCGGAAACTTTTATTTTCTTAATTTTGGTATCACATTTGGGACATTTATCGCCTTCCTTACGGTGAGGCAGGAGGTAACTTTTTGGAAATTCAGAAACATCAGCTTCTTTTTCAATAGCTTTCTTAAGAACTCGCCGGGTATTTTTAAATAACTTCTTCATATCGGATTCAGATAATTCATTTGTATGCTTTTGGGGATGAATGCCGGATTGAAATAAAATCTCATCCGAATAGATATTACCAATACCTGAAATTTTGGACTGATCTGTAATGGCAGATTTAACCATTGAGTTCTTTTCCTTAAGCAACAAAACAAATTCATCCCCTGTTATTTCCAATGCATCCACACCCAGTTCCTTACCTTCTACATATTTATCCAAATCATCCGTAAGCTCGACATAGCCAAGTTTCCGTGTACAGGTATAATGCAGTTTGTGATCATTTCTAAAAACAAAACTACATTTTGTATACTCAGGAGCATCCTCATCATATTCTTGATACTTTAACTCGCCGGTCATACCAAAATGCATTGCCACCGTTATATTATTATCGGCCGATAAAAACAAATTTTTACCCTGGCGGATTATTTTTTCAAACTTGTGGTCTTTGAGCTTTTTGTTAAATTCCTTTTTTGTTATATCAACAAAATCAGGATCTTGTATTTCTATGATTTCGATCTCCGAGTTTTTACTCTTCTCGGCTTCTTTGCGAAAAACTTCTACATCGGGTAATTCAGGCATAACTTTAATTTTTTTAATTGTTGTACGGGTAAATTATTAACTCTTTTTACCCCGGCATAAATGCCGGTGCTAAGGATAACTCTTTGTTCAAGCTCTTGCATAAATGCCGCGGCTAAGGATAAATTTATTTTTCAGCTTTAACGATGTTTTCTATTCCTTTTGCAACAGCATCGGGATTAAAGGAAATACTGTCGATTCCTTTCTCAACCAGGAATTGTGCCATCTCAGGGAAATCACTGGATGCCTGACCGCATAAACCGATTTTACGGTTTTTTTTATGTACTTTTTCAATGGCCTGACTGATCATCCATTTCACAGCTTCATTTTTTTCATTAAAAAGATTGCTGACCAGCTCCGAATCTCTGTCGATACCCAGGGTCAACTGTGTCAGATCATTTGAACCTATTGAGAAACCGTCGAATATATCTACAAACTCCTCAGCGAGGATAACATTACTTGGAATTTCAGTCATTACATATATCTCCAGGTCGTTTTCTCCCCTTTTCAAACCGTGTTCAGCCATTTCCTTCTGAACTTTTTCACCTTCTTCAACAGTCCGGCAGAATGGGATCATCAGCTTAATGTTAGTCAGTCCCATCTCATCACGAACTTTACGCATAGCTTCACATTCAAGGCCGAATCCTTCTTTGTATTTTTCATGATAATAACGTGATGCCCCCCTAAAGCCTACCATAGGGTTCTCTTCATCCGGTTCAAAACCCTGACCTCCTATCAGATCAGCATACTCATTCGATTTGAAATCACTCATTCTTACTATTACATCTTTAGGATAAAACGCAGCTGCAATAGTACCTACAGCACGTGAAAGCTTCTCAACAAAATATTCCTTTTTATCTTCATAGCCAATGGTGATCTTTTCAATCTCTTCTCTGACTTTTTCATCTTCAATCTCATCGAATTTCATTAATGCTAGGGGGTGTACCTTAATGCTGTTGTTGATGACAAACTCAAGGCGCATCAATCCTACCCCGTTTACCGGCAGCATGGCATTATTAAAGGCAGTACCGGGATTTGCCAGGATCAGCATAACTTCCGTCTTTGGCTTACCGAGCTTATCCAGATCTATTTCAACTTCTTCCCATTCCAGTATACCGTCATATATCCGGCCAAGATTTCCCTTTGCACATGATACAGTAACTTCCTGACCGTCTTTCAGTTTTTCAGTGGCATCCCCGGCTCCGACAACTGCTACAGCCCCCAGTTCACAGGCAACTATTGCAGCATGACTGGTACGACCTCCACTATTGGTAATAATAGCCGATGCTTTTTTCATTACGGGATCCCAATCAGGATTAGTGATCTCTGTCACAAGCACATCTCCCTTTTCCAGTTTATCCGATTCATCGGGTGACTCCAAAATTTTAACTTTGCCTGCAGCAATCTTGTCACCTATACCTATCGCAGTGATCAGCGGTTCTTTCCCTTCCTGCTCAATGTCGTATTTTTTAAGCCTGCCGGTTTCCTCTTTTGAAGAATGCACAGTTTCCGGTCTTGCCTGAACAATGTACAGTTCACCGGAATCCCCGTCCTTTGCCCATTCTATATCCATCGGTTTATCGTAATGCTTTTCAATCTCAAGGCACCATTTTCCCAGTTTGACAAGTTCATCATCTGTTAACACGAATTTATTTCTTCTATCTTCGGGAGTTTCTTTATTTTCTGTGGTTACATCGCTTTCTCCTTCTTCTACATAAACCATCATTTTAGCTTTTGTTCCCAATGTCTTTAACAGAACCGGGTCTTTATCATTTTTCAAAGCCTCTTTGAACAGATAAAATTCATCCGTCCGCACCGTTCCCTGAACAACATTTTCACCCAGTCCCCATGTCCCGTTAACAAGAATAACATTTTCAAAACCACTGTCCGGATCTATTGTAAAAGCCACTCCTGCCGAGGCTTTATCTGACCTCACCATTTTCTGTATACCCACAGAGAGCGCTACTTTCATATGTTCAAATCCGTTCTCTTCACGATATTTAATAGCTCTGTCTGTAAACAATGAAGCAACACACTTCTTCCATGCTTTCATCAATTCATCTTCATTCTTTATATTCAGATATGTTTCATGCTGCCCTGCAAAACTGGCGTCGGGCAGGTCTTCTGCCGTGGCGCTGCTTCTGACTGCCACGCTGGTCAGCGTTTTATCTCTATCTTTCAGCGCTTTGTATCCTTCGAGTATGGCATCCTGGATTTCTTCGGGGATCGTCGCCTCCATAATTAAATTTCTGCATTTTCCTCCCGCTTTCTCCAATTGTTCAGAATCTCCTGCATCAAGAGAAGACAGTACATCTTTCAGCGATCCTTCTATTTTATTTTCCCTGATAAACTTACGATAAGCCTCTGCTGAAGTGGCATAACCGTCAGGGATATTTATACCTTTGGAACTAAGCTCGGTAAACATCTCACCCAGCGATGCATTTTTCCCGCCTACTTCTTTTACTTTCGAATTGTCCAATTCTTCAAATTTATATATTAATGCCATAATTTAATTTTTTATTGTTTCTAATTGAATATACGGATCCGTTCTGTAAAGCTATTATGCCCTCTTTTTAGACAAATTATTCATATTTGTCAGGCTAATTTTCAATTGATTACCAAAGCAGAAAATTTTATAATTAACAATTTTAGTTTCTTTGCCGGACTCATCTCATATATTTTGCCATTAATTCGATGAATTTCTTCACATCGTTCAATTCCTTTTCATTCTCATTTTCATTCATTTGTTTTGCACTGATCACTGTAACTTTTGCCCTGACATTTGCCCTGTAGCTTTTATAATACTGGAATAATTCCCTCATTTTAGGATCATCATTCAAACCTGAATATTTCAGATATTTTTTGTAGAACATTTCGCTGAAATCTTCTTTTCCGTAAAAATCAAGATCCACACATAAAAAAGCAATGTCATTTAACACATCAATCTGACGAAAATCACTGTTAAACTCAATACAGTCAAATATTACCGGGTCATCATAAAGAAAAATATTACGAACATTGAGGTCGCCATGGCAATCCCTGTGAAAACCCGAAATAACCCTTTCATTAGAATAGCTCCTGTTTGCATTCAGATAATTAAATGACTTATCAATACAATTATCCACTATCTCTTTATATTCCTTACCCAGTAATTTTGAGATATAATCGCCCTGATTTTCAATATCAGCATAGTTTTCCTGAAATTCCAGCGTTCCGAATACATTTTTCACCACAGTAGCGCTTTTATGAAATTCAGCAACTTTCTTCGCCAGGGCATTAATATGGGTTTCAGATACTTCATCATTTCCAAGCATCTCATCCATCTCTTTTTGTTGATCCATACGCTTCATTTTTACGGTATAGTCAATAATACCGTTTCCGTTTCCCGTTTCTTTAATTACAAGATTTTCAGTTATTGGCAAAACGGCAAGATACATATCAGGTTCCACCCGTTTATTAAGCTTCATTTCTTCATGACAGAAAAATTTTCGTTTTTCCAGTGATGAAAAATCAAGAAAAGTATACTTTACCGGACGCTTAATTTTAAATGCATAATTATCTGTAAGGATAACCCATGAAATATGTGTTTCCCTGAGCTCGGAATTATTGCAACTATCAGGCAGGTTACATTCATTCATAAGTTTTCTTACCTGATTATCATCCATATTTTTAAATTTTATAAATATTACTAAACAATTGATCGACAAATACATAATCCAGCTGACAGCCGGTAAAATTCCTATTCTTATATATATATGTATTTTTTCACCTTACTTATCATTTCATCCACTTTATTATCGTCCGACAATAATTCAAGATGATCTTCCTCTTCTGACTCAAAACAATCCCTGATCTTTAAGTAGACTGCAAAATCTGCCTCGCTGTATCTCCTGTCCTTTTGCAATCTTTTCTTTACTGTTTCGCCAGTGGCTTTTATCTCGATCAAATAAATTTTATCATTCTTTTCCTCTGCAATTTTTTTTACCGTTTCCCTTCTTTTTCTTTTATGAAAAGTACCGTCAACAATCACATCAGAGCCATTTTTAAGTTCTTTAGCCACATGCTTATAAAGCTCATTATAAACCTGCTGCTTTGCTTTTTCATTATACTTTCCCCTGAAATTCATTTTATCCCTGATTATATCTGTATTCAGATGCACCATATCGTTCTTTGCCGCAAAATGTTTCGAAAAAAATGTTTTGCCTGTACCCGGCAATCCATAAACTAAAATTATCATGACATAAATTATTATTCATATAACCGGTAATATTTATCTTCTCTTTTAAATATACCTGACAAAATATTTGCCTTTTATTACTCTAATCTTCCGGTTTTCAACAATTGTTTGAACTGTTTTTCCTTTATTATTTTTACGTTTTCTTTTTTAGCCTCATCGAGCTTGCTGCCCGGATTATCTCCAACCACCAGATAATCAGTGTTACCACTTACACTTGAAGTGGCTCGTCCCCCAAGTGTTTCAATTTTTTCTTTTGCTTCCTGACGGGAAAATGATTCCAGCTCACCGGTAAGTACAATAGCCTTTCCTTCAAGATATTTCTCTGTCTTTTTACTGCCGGTGCCCGGTTTAACACCTAGTTCCTCAAGTTCGTCCAGCATTAGCCTGTTATCCTCATTGCTGAAAAAATGTGAAATGCTTTCCGCTATTTCGGGACCTATTTCCTTTAACGAGACCAATTTATCATAGCCTGCATCTTTAATCTTTTTAAATGAAATGAATTCATCAGCCAGTAAACGGGCGATGTGTTCTCCCACATGCCTTATGCCAAGTGCATAAAGATATCTGTGAAGATCAGGATTTTTGGAATTTTTTATGGAATCATATAAATCCTCAGCCGATTTTTTTGCATATCCTTCTAATTCTTCCAGCTTCCTGGATTTCAACCTGTATAAATCAGGCAACTTTCTGATAAACTCCTTTTTTACCAGTTGTTCAATGGTTTTTCTTCCCAGTTTGTCAATATT
>CAZIOB010000004.1:0-5301 GCA_964540755.1 uncultured Prolixibacteraceae bacterium
CTGGAAAGACAAAGGTGTTGCTCTGTTAAAAGGGCCATCTGATTCGTGGGATGACTTTGGGGTGTTGACTCCTTATATTATGGTTTATCAGGGGAAATACTACTTGTATTATACTTCCTCAAGAGAAATTGCAGGTGAACCCTGGCAGACAAGAGGACCGGACAATGGCCGGCATATAGGTTTGGCAATGGCAGATAGTCCTGATGGTCCCTGGGAAAAAATACCCTTACCGGTACTTAGTCCCGGTAAAGAAGGAGAGTGGGATTCATATCTGGTTGATGATGCACATGTAATAGTGCGTAATGGACAATTTTGGCTATATTATAAGGGTGGTGATATCAATGTAACAGCAGAAACAACTCAGTGGGGAGTTGCAATCTCTGATCATCCGGCCGGACCATTTATAAAACATAACAATAATCCTTTAATCGGAGGTCATACTGTTTGTGTCTGGCCTCATCGTGAAGGAGTTGCTGCACTGATTGATAATGCCGGGCCGGAACGGCATACTGTTCAGTGGTCACCGGATGGTATTCACTTTCAAAGGGCAGCATGCATAGAACATGTTCATACCGGATGTGGTCCTTACGATCCTGACGCTCATACTAATGTTTCCTATGGGAATGGAATTACCTGGGGCGTAGCACAGGAAAATAAAGATGGTAAGATGTATATCGTTAGATTTGAGGTAGATTGTATGGCTCCATCTGACGACAATTCACTAAAGTCAGGTAATATCATGATGCCATCTAAACATCAGCAAAATAATTATTCGAATAAAGAAATAAATGGAGCCGTTGTTCGCATAGGAGATTCAGTAATTAATGATCCACTGCGCCCTGAATATCATTTTGTAACTCCTGCCGGGGACAGTCATCCTTAAAGGTTCCTATATTATAATGGAGATTACCATGATCATAAATTTTATCCTGAATCTCGTGGTAGGTTTAATTAGGAAGGCGGGACTATTGAAGTTCCTGAAAAATTTTAAAATTATTTACTAATAGATTAAAAATTATGACAAGTAAAATTTTTAAATAATCATGAAACTTAAAAAAATAATTGTGTTGATATTATCAATCCTTTTTGTAAATCAAATATTTGCAAAGGATTTGGAAAGCAGCAGAAATGAAATTTTTGCTGATTTCTATGTATCCGGTTCAGGAAATGACAATTGGTCGGGGAAGCTGGCAGAACCAAATAAGGAAATGACGGACGGGCCCTTTGCCACTATCGGACGGGCAAAGCAGGCAGTGCGGATCATGAAAAGAGGTACATACCGGAATATTTATGTATTAATTCGTGGCGGAGAATACAAACTTACTGAAACACTTGTTTTTACTCCGGAGGATTCACATTATGATAATTATAAGATAGTTTATATGGCCTATCCAGGCGAAAATCCAGTTATTTCGTCTGATGTTGAAATCACGGGATGGGAATTGGCAAAAGATGTCAAAGGGCTCCCTGAGATTGCAGAAGGAAAGGTTTATTCCGCAGTTTTGCCGGAATTGCTCAATGGCAAAAAACGTTTTTATACCATGTATGATGAAGGTGAATTGCTGCCACGTGCCTGTTCAGAAGGTTTTGAACCGACAAAAATTTTAAAGGGCGGTGATGGCGGTGGTATCAACTGGAAAGGGATGGCTGAAGCGGAAAGGAACTTGCTGCATTTTCCCGAAGGAATAATAAAAAGCTGGAGCAATCTTGAAGATATAGAGATTTTTGTACAGCCTAACGGGTATGTTACTAATTATCTTACATTATTTTCTGTGGATGAGGTCGCAAATACGGCAAGAACTGCGCTTCCGGCAACATATGTTATGAGAAAAATTGATAAACACCTGCACGCAATGGAAGGCGGCAGTTGCAGGGTTGAAAATGTAATTGATTACCTTGACAGCCCGGGAGAATGGGTTGTTAATACAGAGGAAGGTCTGGTTTACTACTGGCCAACAGAGGGTGAACCAAAATGCGTAACGTATCCGACTTTAAATCAATATTTTTTTATTGATGGCCATGATAAGGGGGGAATCGTGAGAAACATATCTTTTAAAGGTTTGACATTTACAAGGGGTGAAAGAGATGTAATAACGAAAACAGATATAGGATTACAGCATGAGTGGGACATGTGGAATAAGGCTAATTCGATGCTGAGATTCAGGGATGTTGAATATTGTGAAGTTGACGGATGCCGTTTTACAAATAGCGGAGGTGTTGCAATTAGATTTGATCTGCATGCACAAAGTAATATGATAAAAAATAACCTGATTGATTACGTTGGCGGAACAGGTATTTTACTTTGCGGATACGGCCCCGGTAAATTAAATGTTAACAAAGGGAACAGGATAATTAATAACCAGATACATCATTGCGGAGAGTTTTATTATCAGTCAAACGGAATAATGATCCATCAGAGTGGTGAAAATATTATCAGGAATAACAAACTTCATGATCTGCCTTACGATGCAATAGTATTAAGCGGTACGAGACCAATGTTTTTTCAGATGACTGTTCCGAACAGGGAACAGGTGGGAAGCATCAGGACACAGGAAATAGAAAGTGAAGCTCTGTATCAGTCAGACACCACTGATTATGGTACCTCATCATCAGGTGATTTTGTTTACTTTAAGCAATGGCCCAGATCCGCACCATATTATCATACACGAAATAATATGGTTGAAGATAATGAGATCTTTTTGGTAATGCAAAAATGTTTTGATGGTAATGCAATTTATCTTTCCGATGTCGGAGACGGTAATGAAATCAGGCGCAATTACATACACCATCTTAACGGACAAGGTATGCAACAGGCCATACGTACCGATGCATTTTTAAAATATACTACCGTTGCAGAAAATGTTATTTATAATTGTAAAGGTGGTGGCATTAATCTGAAATACTATGAGAATAATGCATACAATAATATTATTGCTGATATTCATGATATAGTTTATGAAAATTCTCAGGGAAAGATAAACCGCATGTTCATTGGATATTTCAGTATAATGGATGTCTATACCCGCGATAAAATGCCTCCATACACGGGATGTTACATTCAGAATAATATTTTATATAAAGTTCAGTCGCATAATACTTTTTACAGACAGGGAGTTGTTGATAATAAATTAACTGAACTGAAAATTGAAGAATGCAACATTGACAACAATTTGTATTATGATGTTAATCGGCCCGACAATGGGAAAAGGGCTGTGGAGTATTACCGCACAAGGGGGGCAGATAAAAACAGTATTGCTGCGGATCCTTTATTCAGGGATATTCATAATGGAGATTTCAGGTTAAAGGAGAATTCACCTGCATATAATATAGGCTTCAAGGATATTGATATGAGAAAGATCGGACTTACAGGTGATTATCCCGGAGATTTTCAGGATATTGTGAGTAAACAACTTGGAAGTGATTATGATAATTTCAGTTTTTTGGAAAAGAAGTGCAATCAATGACGGTAATGAAATTTAACATTTAATATAATTCTGTACATGGAGAGGTAAATAGTGAAATAAAATTTTTGCTTCAGATTTATTTAAAACTTAAAATATTGAAACGAGCATAATTGTAAAATCACACAAGATCATGATTAAAAAATATGCGAGTTCTACTATGATACTTATGAAAATAATTAATTTTACTCATATGAAATATCTTTATTGTAAAATAATACTCTTAGTCACCCTTACCTTGTTTTTTGTATTGATTATTTCTTGTCAAAATAAATCAGGAAATAAGCCGGATAAACCTAATATACTGATCATTTTGGCAGATGATATGGGTTATTCTGATCTGGGTTGTATGGGTAGCGAGATTGAAACACCAAATTTGGATATGCTGGCTGATAATGGATTACTTTTTACAAATTGCTATAATACTTCACGCTGTTCACCCTCAAGGGCAAGTTTACTAACAGGATTATATCAGCACAGCACAGGAGTTGGTCATTTGACAGATAACCTGGGATATCCGTCTTATCAGGGTTACCTGAATGATAAATGTGTCACATTGGCAGAAATGTTGCAAATTGCTGGTTATAGAACAATTATGTCCGGCAAATGGCATATAGGGGATAAACGTGAACATTGGCCGGACCGTCGTGGATTTGAGCATTTTTTTGGAATTCCTAAAGGGGGAGGACTTTATTTTTATCCTTCCAGGTTTATTGACAGGCCTATATACAGAAATTCAGAACTGGTAAAACCTGATTCAGCTACATTTTACTCTACTGATGATTTCACGACGGAAGCCATAAATTTTATTGATAAAACCAAATTTTCCGGCCAGCCATTTTTTCTTTATTTGGCTTATATTGCACCGCATTATCCATTACAGGCATGGCCAAAAGATATTGCCCGGTATAAAGACAGATATAATACCGGATACGAGGTCATACGTCAAAACCGGTTTAGACGTCAGCAAGAGTTGGGAATAGTATCACCTGAGTTGAAACTTTCCCCGCCGGAATATAAAAACTGGTCGGAGGTAAATGCAAAGGAAGAATCATATAAAATGGCAGTTTACGCTGCTATGGTGGACAGGATGGATCAGAATATCGGTAAGTTGATTAGTTATTTGGAATCTGCCGGGGAACTGAAAAACACAATAATTTTTTTCCTTTCCGATAATGGTGCTTGTGCTGAAAATGTAAACAGATCTCCATATGCTGAAACAGGTACTGTACAATCGTTTGTTTCCTACGGAGAAAATTGGGCAAACGTCAGTAATACTCCGTACAGGAAATACAAAAGTCAGGAACATGAGGGTGGAATTATTACACCGTTAATAGTACATTGGCCTGAAGGGATCAAACAGAATAGTCGTAAAGTAACTGATGTTGTTCATATAATTGACATAGTGCCTACATGTCTGGAAATTGCAGAAGCTGAATATCCGGCTGAATATAAAGGTAATACTATTTTGCCGGCAGAAGGCATTAGTTTTTTGCCGGTATTGAGAAATGAAAAAATCGAAGAAAGAAGGAATTTATATTGGGAACATCAGGGGAATAAGGCTATAAGGATGAATGACAAAAAGTTAGTTAAATTAAATAATCGGGAATGGGAGTTATATTCATTAGACAATGATCCTACAGAATTAGTAAACCTGGCGGTCAAAAAACCTGCATTAAAAGATAGTCTGGAAAATTTATGGAATGAATGGGCAGTACGCTGTAATATCAGGGATTGGCCAGTGAAATAATATGTTTGAATAATTTTTTTTAAGAAACAATGAAATATTTATTTACTATTCTGCTGCTGCTGAGTATTATAAATTATAATTTAGCGGCAC
>CAZIOB010000005.1:0-8355 GCA_964540755.1 uncultured Prolixibacteraceae bacterium
AGAGAGTTGATACTGTAATTACAGAGATAAGGGAACAAGGAGGGTTTTTGCGCGGTATTTTCAGGAATAATAAATCAAAATCCGATACATTAACTGAAACTACAGATGCTGATACGGTTATCGTTGAAAAAAGAAAAGCGGGGTTGCTGAAAAGTATTTTCGGGAGAGATAAGGTCACATATGATACAACTCTGATAGAGGAAAATATTGAAAGGTCTGATTTACGAAGTGAAATTCAGAACCTGGAATATGCAATTAAAAAAGAAGATACACGAATTAATATTCTTGAGTCAAAACTGATCGAAAGGAATGCGGAAATTGGGAAAAAACTTAATGATTTAATTTTAAGGAGAGAAAATTATGAAGCGGAAAAACGACTGGCGAAAATACATGAAGCAGATCGCCTTGCGCAAATTACATATAAAAGATTAGCCTTTTTTTCAGCAGCAGCAGTATTGTTATTACTTCTGGTTATCTTTCTTCTTTTCAGATATCAAAAAAGGTCAAGAGCTTATCAGCAAGCATTGAAAACTGCCAGGACAGAAGCAGAAAATCTTGCTTTGGCTAAAGAACGGTTTGCTGCTAACGTAAGTCATGAGTTGCGAACTCCTGTTAACGCGATTTATAGTCTTTCAGAACAATTATATCAACAGACTGACCAGCGGGAAATGAAAAAGCAGCTGACTGTTCTGGCACGTTCTGCCAATCATCTTAAATCGATTATTAATGATACTCTCGATTTTTCAAAAATTCAGGCTAAGAAGCTCACTTTTCAGTCGGTGGATTTTTCTCCGGCTTGCGTTTTTGAGGATATAATAAGTGTAAATGAAACGGAAGCTGCCAAAAAAGGAATTTTATTGGAGTATAATCCTGAAAAACCTGTATATCCTGCTTTAAAGGGAGATCCTTTGCGTCTGAAACAAATTTTGATAAATCTTATTGGTAATGCCGTAAAATATACTGAAAAGGGTATGATTACGGTAAATTTAAGGACTGAAGAAGAGAATAGCCATGTAATTATGCTGTTTTGTCAGGTAAAAGATACGGGCATTGGCATTCCACGGGAAAATATTAAAGAAATTTTTGATGAATTTGTTCAGATCGAAAATAAAGGAGGTAAAAAGTACAGCGGAACAGGTCTGGGGCTTGCCATTGTTAAAAATCTTGTTGAATTGCAGGGTGGAACAATTTCGGTTGAAAGTGAACCGGGTAAAGGCACAACAGTGTTGTTCTCCATACCTTACCTGCCGGGAGACATGGAAAAAATTGAGCCCAAAGAATTTATATTACCGAAAATTCCTGAAAAAAAATTTAAAAACCTTTTTTTTCTGATTGCTGATGATGAAGAATTTAACAGGTATGTTTTGAAAAATATTTTGAAAAAGTGGGGAAGTAAATTTGAGGAAGCAGTTAACGGCCAGGAAACAGTGGATAAAGCCTTATCCGGTAAATTTGATATAATTCTTATGGATATGCGTATGCCTGTGAAGAACGGACTGGAGGCAGCTGAAGAAATTTTAAGTTATGATCCGTTTGCTAAAATAATTATAGTTTCTGCTGCTGACCGGAAAATCGATTCTTTAGCATCTGTTAATGATGGGATTGCGGGATTTTTAATGAAACCTTTCTCAGAAGGTGATTTATATGAAGTTATTTATCCCTTAGTGAATAAGAATACCGGGCCTTTAAAGCAAACGATCCCGAAAGTCGAGCTTTCTGAATTTAAAAGACTGTCAAATGGTGATCCTGTTTTTTTAAAAGAGATGATACAACTTTTTATAAAAACTTCTGAAAATGGTATAGAAACAATTCATAAGGCTGTGAATGCAAAGGACTGGAAATCTGTTTCAGAAGCTGCCCATAAGCTGGCTGCACCCAGTAAACATCTCAATGCCGACGATTTATATAATAAATTAAAGAAGTTGGAAGATGTTACCCGAAACTCTTTCGAACCAGCAGGCATCATTGCCCTTTATGAATCAACAGAAGCTGAAATAAAAAAAGTGATAGCTTTTTTACAGGAATATTTAATATCCGGGAAATTTGAATAAAAGTGGAGAGCTTTTCCTGAAAAATAACTTACTTTTACGTCCGTTAAAAAGTTATACAGTATAAATTTATAACAAAATAATGGATGATAAACCTTTCCGGATATTTGTTGTTGAAGATGATGAATGGTATAACAGGCTTTTAGTTCATAATCTTTCCCTGAATCCGGATTATGATATAGAATCTTTTACAACCGGCAGGCAATGTCTGGACAACCTTCACAAATCGCCTGATGTAATTACTCTCGATTACCGGCTTCCTGATATTCAGGGACTTGAAATTCTCAAAAGGATTAAGGCGGAGAATGAAGATATTCAGGTCATCCTGATTTCCGAGCAAAATGAAATTGAAGTGGTTGTCGAATTGCTCAAATATGGCGCCTACGATTATATAGTAAAATCGAAAGATATACGTGAGCGTCTTTTAAATACGGTACAGAATATAAGACAAGGTGAAAAGCTGAAACGTGAAGTAATTTCACTTCGCCAGGAAGTCAAAAAAAAATATAGTTATAAAAATACTATAATTGGCAATAGTCCGGCAATCAAACAGATTTTTAACCTTATCGATAAAGCTGTGAGGACCAGTATCAGTGTCACTGTTACGGGAGAGACCGGAACCGGGAAGGAGCTGGTTGCCAAAGCCATACATTACAATTCCGCCCGTTCTGAAAAGCCGTTTATAGCAGTAAATGTTGCTGCCATCCCTCATGAGCTTATTGAAAGCGAACTTTTTGGCTTTGAAAAGGGAGCTTTTACAGGCGCTAATTACCGGCGTATAGGAAAATTTGAGGAAGCAAATGGCGGAACTCTTTTTCTTGATGAAATAAGTGAAATGGATACAACCCTTCAGGCAAAACTTTTGCGGGTACTTCAGGAAAAAGAAATTGTGAGGATTGGAAGTAATAAACCGGTAAAAACGGATTGCCGGATAATAGTTGCATCGAATCAAAATTTACAGGAACTGGTTTTGAAAAAGAATTTCAGGCAAGATCTCTATTATCGTCTCTATGGCCTTCATATTGAACTCCCTCCTTTGCGTATGCGCGGAAAAGACGTTATTGTGCTGGCAAAACATTTTATTAATGAGTTTTGCAGTGAGAATAACTTATCTCCAAAGGCCCTTTCCAAATCTGCAATAGATAAGCTTTTATCTTACAGTTTCCCGGGCAATGTCAGAGAGTTGAAATCAGTGATTGAGCTGGCTATAACTATGGCTGATGGCCAGGAAATAAACAGTGAAAATATTATTCTTGAAAACCAGATCCTGCTGTCTGATATATCCGATTATGATATGACTCTCAGAGAGTACAATAATTTCATACTTGGTAAATATCTGGAAAAATATGAGAACAATATTTCTCTCGTAGCACAAAAATTGGGTATTGGAGTGGCTACTGTGTATAGAATGATGAAAAAGGAAGAAACATTATAGTTTCGTTAACAGTATTCTTTTCCCTTCACTATCATTTTGATAAAATATTATCATAAAGATAAGATTTTTATATTCTTAGATTATTGATAAATCATTCATAATTAGTCGATTACAGACTTTATTTTTATCCGGCACTTATATTGGAATATCTTATGTAGTTTCATTTATATTTCAAGTATAGGAGGTAAAAATCATGAAAAAAAATTTTGTGGAGCGAAAAAGTTCTGAAAAAAAGAGAAAATTATACATTGGAATTTTCCTGACCGGTGTGATTTTTATACTTCTTTTAATTACAGGTTTAATTATTCTTAATAATAAGAATGTTAAAATTGATAAGCTGTCAGCTGAAAAAAATGATCTGGACTCTTTAATCGAGAGCAGGGATTCTGTGATTAATGATCTGGATGGTACTATTAGTGAAATTGAACAAAACCTTACTTTCATTAAAAATAAAAGAGGAAAATTGGAGCTTGGCCAACAGGAGGGAGGACAGAACAAGAAGGAAAGTATTATTAATGATATTGCACTGATGAATACTATGCTTGAAGAAAGTGAGAAAAAGATAGAGGAATTAAATAATAAACTTTCTTCATCCAATGTTGATATCCAGTCTTTCAGAAACAGGATTTCCAGGCTTTCAAATGAAGTTAAGGAGCAGGACATGCTTATTGCCCGGCTTCGCCAGGAGATTGAAGAAAAGGATATACAGCTGGCTGTGATGGATGAGAAGGTCACTGGCCTTGAAAGTGAATTGATTGTGAAAAATGATTCTCTTGTAAGGCTTAATGATTCCATTCAGAAAACCGCTACGCACATTAATCAGGTAAGTCATGAACTTTACAAGGCATATTGGGCATTGGGAACTTTCCGGGAACTGAAGGAAAACGGTGTAGTTACCCGTGAAGGGGGAATTTTGGGAATATTAGGCAGAAGCAAAGCCCTCCGGAATGATCTTAATGAAAGTTACTTTAAAGAACTTGATATACGCGATACTAAATCAATTCCTATGGATGTAAAAAAAGCAGGTTTTATTTCAGAGCATTCAGATAGTTCTTATCATTTTGTTTACCAGGATGATAAAATAGCATTTCTTGAGATTGAGGACCCTGAAGAATTTTGGAAACTGACAAAATATGCCGTAATTGAAGTAAGAGAATTTTAAATATTTTAGGTATAATCATAAATGACCATTTTGAGGGCAAGCGTAACGCAGTTAGCGGACTTTATAGACGGACTTTCGTAAGATTTAGCTTAAATAATGATCTTTTTATTATTTTTAGCACTCAATAAATAAGAACGAATTTCCGGAGTATGATAAAAGATTGGTGTAAAAATGTAATAGACTCAGGGGAAAGGATTGCAATACCTATTATGACCCACCCGGGTATTGAATTGATCGGGACTACTGTATTAGATGTGGTTACTGACGGAGAAGCACACTTTAAAGCAATAAATGCCCTTCATAAAAATTCAGATTCCGCAGCCGTAACAACTGCTATGGATTTGACCATAGAAGCAGAAGCTTTTGGTTGTAAGATTATCTTTAAGACCAATGAAATACCTGCTGTTAGTGAAAGACTGATCCATAAAATAGAAAAAGTCAATGAGCTTCCCATCCCCGAATTGAAGTCATCAAAGAGATTAAATGAGTATCTTAGGGCTGTGGAATTAGCAGTTAATAATATCCGTGATGTACCTGTTTTTTCAGGTTGTATAGGACCGTTTTCCCTGGCAGGGCGACTGCTGGATATGACGGAGATTATGACTGGCATCTATACTGATCCTGATTTGGTTCATGTAGTTATTGAAAAATGTACTTCATTTTTGAAACAATATATAAGAGAGCATAAATCCCGAAATGCGGATGGCATCATAATAGCTGAACCGGCCGCGGGATTACTGGGAGAAAATGAGTGCGATAAGTTCTCATCTGAATATATTAAAGAGATAGTTGATGAACTCCAGGATGATAATTTCCTGATAATCCTTCATAATTGCGGGCATAATGGCATTCTTGCAAAATCTATGGAATCAACTGGTGCCAAAGCTCTTCATTTTGGCAATGCTGCTGATATGCTCCATGTTTTGGAGTCTGTATCTGATGATATACTGGTCATGGGAAATATTGATCCTGTTAATGTGTTACAAACAAAAACTCCTGAATTTGTTAAACAGGAAACAATGAAACTTTTGGAAGAAACAAAAAAGTATCCGAATTTTATTCTTTCATCCGGGTGTGATATGCCACCCGGGGTTCCCCAGGAAAATATCAAAGTATTCTTTGAAGCATTGGAAGAGTTTAATTCAGCAAATATATAAAACAATCGCCAGAAAAATTTTTATACCACTGCAAAACCTTATGAAGAAATTAAGCGATCATATTATTTGTCTCATTTTTTTAATATTAACTGTTATTTCATGTTCTTCTCCTGACAGGGCTTTATCCGTAAGCAATCTGGATATTGTTAACAGTATTGTTTTGGGAAGGCAGCCGTTGCTAACTCCTGAACGAAAAGGGGAAATCTGGTTTCATGATGCTTCTTTATGTAAACAGGAATGGCAAAGTTGTGCAAGTTGTCACCCTTCTGAAGGCAGATCAGATGCTCTTAACTGGGATCTCCTCAATGATGGGATGGGGAATCCAAAAAACACAAAAAGTTTATTGTTTTCACATGCCACACCCCCTTCCATGATATCCGGCATAAGGCCAACTGCAAGTATTGCTGTACGCGCCGGATTTGAACATATATTTTTTACAAAACAGTCGGATGAAATTATAGCTTCAGTAGATGCTTATCTGAAAGGGCTCATGCCTGTTGAAAGTCCCTTTCTTACTGATGGGGGACTGAGTATTTCTGCTTTAAAAGGGAAAGAAGTGTTTGAGAAGGCAGGATGTGTTAAATGCCACTCCGGCCCATATTATACCAATATGAGAAAATATGATGTGGGAACCGGGAAAGGAGATGAAGAAGGTGAGAAGTTTGATACGCCAACCCTGATAGAAGTATGGCGTACAGCTCCTTATTTATATAATGGTAAGGCAAAAGACATAAAAGAGGTTTTTACTATTTATAATGAAGGGGATAAACACGGAAACACCTCAAATCTTACTGAAAATGAATTGAATGACTTGATAAATTATTGCCTTTCACTTTAAAGCAATGCAGGTAAAAATATTTTTAGAAAAACCGGGAACCCGGAACTACTTACTGATAAATATTCATAAGTTTAATATCAAAAACAAGAGGTGAATAGGGCGGGATTGACCCGTCAAAGTTCCCTGACTCCCCGTATGCCAGACGGGAAGGTACAAGGAAAAGGCCTTCAGCATTAATATTCAGATGCCCGATAGCATCATTAAAACCTTGTATAAGTTCGGTTGACATATATGTAAAGTTCCATATTCCTTCATCATGCCACAGGTCTGACGCATCGAAGATTGTACCGCTCTCAGGGAAGTATCCTATATATATAATTCCTATTGAATCACCGGGTTGCGGATAAGCCCCTTCGCCTTCCTCTACCAGTGTATAGAATACTCCCATGTCGGTTGTATCGACATCAAATCCTTTTGTTTTCAGCGAGTCTATGTATTCTTCAATTATTGCCGCCTCCCTTTCCGGTGTATATTCGATATCGTCAACAGAATCTTTCAGGCAGCTATATGATATTATGATTAACAATCCAATAATAATGAATGGAAAAAACTTTTTCATTGTAGCTATTTTTTAAAAATTTACAGACTACAAATATAATTAAGTTTCGTTTACTTTTATTTCCGAAGACATTTCGATTGCTCTTCTGTAAACTTCGGAAACTCCGCAATACCTTTCTTCGGATAATGATACGGCTTTTTTTAATTTGTCCATTGGAAGATCTTTGCCGGTAAATTCATATATTACATTTATTTTCCTGTAGTACTTCGGATGTTCTTCTGTCTGTATGCCTTCAACATGAACACTGAACTTGCTGACCTCCACGCGCATCTTTTTCAATATTGAAATCACGTCCATTGCAGTACAACCGCCCAGAGCCATTAACATAAAAGGTTTGGGACGGGGTCCGCGGTTTTCACCTCCTACCTCCGGATCAGCATCAATTGTAATTTTATGTCCTGTGACTTCTGATTCAAATGCCATTTTGTTCAGCCATTTTGTTGTCACAACTTCTTTATTTGCCATATTTTGTTTTTTATTACATAAAATTCTAAAATAAAAAATTATTAAAGCCTATATTATAATATTGTTTTTACTTTTATGCAAGGGCTTAAAATTATAATTTATGAATGATGAATCCTCCTGTGAAGTAATTTTTTCTTCTTCTTCTTAATTTTTCGGTAATTTTGGGTTACTATAGAGTTACTGAAACGAGAATGATTGTATAATCATCATGAAGTATGATTTAAACTTATACGAGTTATAAATGATATCTTTGAAAATAATAAATTTTAATCACATGAGAGAAACTGTATTTAAAAAGATATTGAAGGCAGAAAAGATTCTAAGGGAAGAAAGGGAGGATCTTCTGAGAATGGTTACTACCGACGGTATTGATGATTTCGGCAGCCAGAGAGATTTTCTTCCCATAAAAGAAGAAGATGCCAAATACAGGATCAGGTCATTACATCTGCCTGAGAGGCTCACAAAATATTATCTTAACAAACTGTGTGACATATTCGGCCCTTATTCTGAAGATCAACCCAATCTGTCCAAAAAATACTATGATAATGATTTTTACATTTAATAAGTGTCTGTCCATAAAGTCCGCTGACAGCGTTATGCTTGCCCTCAAAATGGTCATTTACGAATAGTAAACTCACATTTTTCGGGCTTCACAAGCCTTGTCAGCAAACTTTCTATTCCAGACTCTTGA
>CAZIOB010000006.1:0-8964 GCA_964540755.1 uncultured Prolixibacteraceae bacterium
CCAATAACCAAATCAATATCAGGTAATTCTGTTTTTCTTAGCCGGTCAGATATTTCACGAAAAGAGAGAGAAACCATGTTTACAATATTAGAATATTAAAGTATCAGAATTCAAAGATAGTATTAGAATTTTAACTCAGAAAAGAAAATATTCATAATAATCTGATGGTATTTATCACAAGACAACTGCACGGGTCTTATTATAAATAAAATTAATCAGCCATGATAAGTGGGATGGTGACAGACAAAATATCATTAAGATAATCTTTTACAGAGTATAAACAGCTGTGGCCGATTTGCTCACTCCTTATTATCAAAGAAGTGCTGATGAAATAAGAGTGCCGGTGAAAAGTATTATATTTGCAAAGGCTGATTTATATCCGGACTATAAGGCTAAAATACTTACGATTAGAGTAAATAAGCTTTCAACACCCAGGGATAATAAAGCTGTGATGGAAATATGCCAAACTCTAAATAATTATCAATTGGCCTTCCCATTTACAAATCTCAGGTTTTTTTTAAAACCGAAATATTAACACCTACAAGAGATCATGAACTCTGAAGTTATTTAAAGAACCGGGGGAGGCTTTCCAAACAATTATGGCAGTATGATTTTTAAAGGCTGTTTATTACAATAAGAATTATGATTATGGAAAAAGAATGGTTAAAATATAGAAATGATTTTGAGAAGTTCGATGTGAGGGCACTGAAAGGTAATTTTTTGCAGGCAATAATTATTAAAGCCAAACAGATTCCTAAAGGAGGAGGAATTACTATTATTCAAAATTTTGAGCCTGTTCCTCTATACAATTCCATGAAAAATTTAGGATATGAGTATTTTACCGAAAAGGACCCGGATAACCAATATTATTGTTATTTCTACAGAATAGAAGAAATAGAAAAAGATGATAAAGAATTACCCCTCAAACCGATTGTTATTCCCAGGTATGCTGATATTGATCCGAAAATTGCAGACTTAACTGTTAATTTCTGGGATAATATATGGAATAAAGAAAATCCTGAAACGGGTTTTAATAATTAACTCCGAATTCTTTCTCACACATTCAAAATATATAAAACCATTTTTAACCCAGAAACCGCTAATTTTCATTAACTTTAATAAACGTAAATAAATCATTGCCGAAAGGAGGATTTAGTTATGAGAAATAACTATAAAAAATTAGCAGAAGAGATTCTGGAATTAGCAGGAATAAAAATTAACGGTTCTGATCCCTGGGATATTCAGGTTCATAATGAGGACTTTTACAGAAGAGCGATTACGCAGGGGCAACTGGGTGTTGGTGAATCTTACATGGATGGATGGTGGGATGCTGAAAAGGTCGATGAACTGATATATAAAATTCTAAAAGCCAAAGTGGATGAAAAACTAAAGAAAAACTTTTCTTTTCTTCTCCGTATTCTTTTAGCAAGCCTTATTAACCTGCAATCAAAGAGCCGGGCATATATTGTCGGAGAAAAGCATTATGACCTGGGGAATGATCTCTTTGTGAATATGCTCGATCAGGGGATGAATTACAGTTGTGCTTACTGGAAAGATGCCAGAGACCTTGATGAAGCCCAGAGAGACAAACTTGAATTGATCTGCCGCAAATTATATATGAAGCCGGGCATGCAAGTGCTCGATATAGGTTGCGGATGGAGTGCTTTTGGAAAATATGCTGCAGAAAAATATGATGTCCGGGTTACCGGGATCACCGTTTCCAGGGAACAGGTAAAATTGGGACAAAAATTATGTGAGGGCCTTCCTGTGGATGTCCGTCTTGCCGATTATCGCGGATTGAATGAAAAATATGACCGGATTGTCAGTGTTGGCATGTTTGAGCATGTGGGATATAAAAATTACAGGGCATTTTTAAAAACTGTAAACAGGTGTTTGAAAGAAAACGGTTTGTTCCTTTTGCATACCATTGGAAATGTCAGATCAGTAAGAACCGTTAACCAATGGACGGACAGGTATATATTTCCAAACGGTATGACTCCGTCGGTAGCTCAAATCGGCAAAGCAGCAGAAAATCTTTTTGTCATCGAAGACTTGCACAATTTCGGAGCAGACTATGACAGGACCCTGATGGCCTGGTACAAAAATTTTGTTACAAACTGGGAAAAAATAAAGGCTAATTATTCAGAACGCTTTTTTAGAATGTGGAAATATTTTCTGCTCTCCTGCGCCGGTTCTTTCAGGGCAAGACGGAATCAATGCTGGCAGATCGTCATGTCGAAAGATGGTGTGGAAGGAGGCTATCAGTCAGTCCGGGACATATAAAAGAATTCGTTAACCGCTCTGTTATAATTCAAGACAAAGATAACCCGGAATCCAAACCGGCCGGAAATTTCATATTGATCCCTATGATTGTTAATGTTCGGAAAGCAGAAGAAATTCACGGCTTAAAAACGATTAAAAAATCAGCCCCGGACTGTAAGCCCGGGGATATAGTGTTCCGGAGATGTACCGTTCTTTAAATCCGGCACTTACCTGTTTACACAAAATTTTTGTAAAGGCCCGGTTTTTAAAAACCTCAGGTGGATGTCATATATGTCTTTTCAATCCAAATGAAATACCTCTTCCATATTGGCCCACCACTCTCCTTCTTTCCGGTTCTCAACCGGTACCTGCATGGGCATCATAATATCCCACCACTCCTGTGTTTTTGGATCTGCAGCCATCTTTGCCATGTCAGCATCAAAATCATCCCCTGTATATTCCATATAAGCAAACAGCTGTCCGTCTTTATGATAAATAGAATAATTTTGTATATTACATTTTTTTATCATATCAAGCACTTCAGGCCACACATCAGCGTGATACTTTTTATATTCCTCAAACTTTTCAGGTCTGACACCAATAACTTGTCCAAAACGTTTCATAACTCTTTTATTTTTATTATTATTCAAAAATATTAATTCATATATACCCGGAACACCGGAAAACTCTGTCAAAACCAGTCTTACCTTCTGAGCAGTAAATTCAGGCATATTTATGATCTTCCCGTTTTCTATCGTACCGCCTTCCCAGGCAGATTCCCATTTGTCGCCCGAAAGATAACGGATCTCAAATGCATTTACAGCTTTTCCGCTTTCAAAAATAATAGCTTTTGATATCTTCTCAGGCTGGCCCATATCGATTTCGACCCATGGCTGCATGTCATCCTCTGCAGGTGTCCAGAAATGCCCTGTCCAGTCGCCGTTATTTACCGAGCTCGCTCCTCTCCAGCGCGGATTCGGATTTGTTGATGCCTGTACCGGCTTATTGTATGAAAGCGACTGTGAAGCAATATCCATAGGCTCGATATCCATCACATCACCGTCAACCTCCAACTCAATTACAGTATTGATTGGTTTCAGCTCATTTCCGGAAAATTCAACAACATAGCCGTTATTTTCCTTTTTCAGAGTCACCTCTCCGCCATGGGCTAATCGGCAGCCTGTAATCTCCATTCCAATATCAGGAATGGCTATTCTCGGGGAATCATCCAGCCATTTAAGCAGATGAAGGTAGATCTTATTCTCTTTACGCGTACTCACACCCCAGTCGGTCGGTTTAAAAGGCCCTCCCCTGGTACCATATACCGTATATCCGTACTTCTCAAGCCATTGTCCCATCTCCCTGAGTCTTTGGGCCTGAAGAGGTTCGATTGTCCCGTCGGGTTTGGGTCCTACATTAAACAAAAAATTACCTCCACCACCTGCAGAACGTATTAACCCGTGAAGGCATTGTTCAAGAGATTTGACCTCATCATCTGGTTTCCATGCCCATTGGTGGCCTATTGTCATGCAGGTTTCCCAGGGCCTGTCAATCTGGAATCCTCCTACCCTCTGCTCAGGAGTGTCAAAATCACCTTTAGCGCCGGTACGGTTATTAACCAGTATGCCCGGTTGTACCTTCCTGATATGGTCTATAACGCCCTGACCCCTGACAGAATCAAATCTCTGGGGCACATCATACCACATAACGAGCAACGGACCGTAATTCTCGATAATCTCGACCGACTGGTTTTTCAAATATTCCGTATATCTGTCGAGATCATACTTTTCCCTTTCAACCCGGCCTCCGGGACTGGTCAACGGGAAATCGGGATGATGCCAGTCGCACGTAGAATGATAAAATCCAAGAGCCATGCCCTGCTTTTTACAGGCAGCGGCTAACTCTGCCATAATATCGCGGTTAAAGGGCGAATTCATAATATTATAATCTGTATAACGGGTATCCCAGTTACAAAATCCGTCGTGGTGCTTTGAAGTATAAACCATATACTTCATGCCGGCAGCCTTTGCAAGTGAAACCCATTCATCGGCATTGAAATTCACCGGATTAAACTGTTTATACAGATTATCATATTCCTCAATGGGAATCTCACGTCCGCGCGACCATCCAATCTCCGTTCCCTTGAGGGATACAGGCCCCCAATGTATGAACATTCCAAAACGGGCATCCTTCCACCATTCGAGTTTTTGATCATGGTCAGCGGGAAAAACAGCTTCTTTCGAGGGACCGGAACAGGAGTACCAACCTGCCGTTCCGATAAACAATACTGTGAGCCATACAACTATTGACTTCATTTTCATATGATTAAAATTAATTATTTTTAAAGGTATCATTTGTAACTCGCATATGTTTCAATCATACTCCCGTGTGATTTTAAAATCATGCTCGCCTCATAAATTTATATTAGTTATTGAATCCACTCATAAAAGTAACTTTTTTTTCATCAAATCCCAATAAAAAGTAACCCTGCCATTACGAATTGAAGATCCGTAAAACCGATTCATCCCCGCAAATTCGTTTTAATCATACACTCTTGTGATATTTTTACTGTCATGCTTTCCTTTGCGGCAGGTTCTTCAATTAAGAAAGAACATCACTGTAACTTTATTTTGATATATTTTTGTTAAACTCCTCCACCGCATCATACATTGCAATGATATTTTCCGGAGGCACATCAGGAAGGATATTATGGACCGTATTAAACACATATCCCCCTCCCTCAGAAAAAATCTCCAGCCGTTCCAGCACCTGCTCACGAACTCCGGCAGGTGATGCATTATTCAGCACACTGGCCGTATCCACTCCGCCTCCCCAGAAAGTGCAATCCTTTCCAAATTCTTTTTTCAGAAAAGAAGGTTCCATTCTCCAGGCATTAGTCTGCACAGGATTAAAAATCTCAATACCGGCATCGATAAGATCAGGCATCAGTAACGAAATTGAGCCGCATGAATGAATATATGTATGCATCTTACTGTGTGATTTAACGTAATCACACAAAATCTTATGACGCGGCTTGAATAGTTGACGGTAAGTCTCAGCATCCATAAACGGGCCCGAAATCATTCCAAGGTCGTCGCCAAAGCGGATAATGTCAACAATATCGCCAACAGCGTTACATACTTTTTCCAGAGTTGCAAGATGGCGCTTCATAATTTCATCGAGCATTCTTTCCACGTTATCGTGATCAGATATCACATCCATAAGGAAATTATCGATACGCCGCAAAAAAGTACCCCATTCAAAAAGGTTACAGCCAACTACAACCATCAGAGCTTTATCCGTTGTCTCCCTCAATTGCAATGTTTTTTTCCGCAGTGTATCCCAAAAACCCGGGTCACCGGCATGGTCCCACGGACTGTGAACATCGCGTGCCCACATGATGCGGCCCATTTCAGCATCAAGATCATCATAATTATCAGGATAGCCATCTACATACGGGAAATAGGTCTGGTCGAAAAAGGTAGCCCTGGCAGGCATTCTCGATAACATAGTCTTCCCGTCATCGTCATAAGTGGCAAATGAGCCGTCAGACAACTTTACAGGGTTGTACCATTTGGGATAATAAGCAGATGCCCCGTTAGCAAGAGTGGTGGATTTCCAGTCGGACGGTTTTTCATTAAACTCCCTGCCTATGTCAAGTACGTCAACTCCGAATTTATCCAGGACTGTCATGTCAGGTTGTGCCAGCTGTTGTACTACATCATAGACAAGCACCGGCAGGTCCGGTTTACCTATATGCTTCATTAAATTACTGTATGCAATGGCAGAAATTCCTGAACTTGGTGTTGCTCCCAGGTCAACAGGGACTCTTTCCGGTTTTTCATGATTTATGGCAGCAAGGATCCATTCGCGTGATGTCATAATACAATTTTTAAGGTTAAATACTAAGATACTTAAATATATTGAGTCTGCTCCCGAAAAAATCAATTCTCTTAATCCCGGGAGAATTTTATTATACAAAATTCAAAAAACTCAACTTCAATATTTTAAAATTATTATTTAATACCTAAAAATCTAAAATGAAAATCTATTACAGCTCTACATTGCACGTCACTATTGGAAATGCTCATTGCAAAGTTTTTCACCGTAGCGATGGCTACGCTTTCAAAACTTTTTATTGTGCTTCCCAATATTAACGCATACTGTAGAACTTCATGACGATTTCACTCCAGATATTTAGGTTGACTTCAAAATGAATGAGCAGGAAAAATGAATTTTCCGCAAGAATAATAAAATAAATCAGCTATATCAACTGAATAAATAGAAGAACAAACTTTACAAAGTAAGATTATGAAACAAATCAAATTGAATCTGTTATTATTAATATTGGTGGCGCCATTACTCTTCGGTTCCTGTCAAAGGAAAGCCAAAAAGCCAAATATTATTTTTCTTCTGACTGATGATCAAAGGGATAATACTTTTAGTTGTATGGGGCATCCCTGGGTTAATACCCCAAATATCGATAATCTTATTCAAAACGGCGTAAGATTTAGCAATACTTATATTGCCGAGCCGGTCTGCTCACCAAGCAGGGTTTCAATTTTAACGGGAGTCCATGAGCGTGTTCACGGGGTTGGTTTTACATCTTCTTATCATCTGACTGACGACCAGTGGGAGGATACTTATCCTGCAATGCTTGGAAAAAACGGCTATTTTACAGGATTTATAGGTAAATTCGGAGTGGAATATTATACTTTCAATGCAGAAGAAAAGTTTGATTACTGGTGGGCGCATGACGGATGGACAAAATTTTTCCCCAAGGAATATGATAATAAAAGTACAATACCTTATCATAAAGCAGAAAATAATATTATTACTCCCATAATGGGTGAGGCAATAAAGGATTTCATTGAGAAATCCCCTGAGGATAAGCCGTTTTGCTTGTCAGTTAGTTTTAATGTGCCGCACGGCAGCCAGACAATGTCTATGTATGATACTGACGAAGGAAGGATAATGATGGCTCCCGCCAACGAGAACCCGATGCTTAAAGGGCATCCGTTATATGGTGATCTTTACCGGAATCTTGATATTGATATTCCTGATCAGGTTGGCAGTGATCCATACAGGCATATTCCTGAATTTATTCTGGATCAGGAGCAAGGCCGGAAGAGACTTTATATTTATGATTATAATGAGATATCAGACAGGGAGCATCATATTCGCTATTATCAGACTATAACTGGTGTTGACAAGGTTGTGGGGGATATGATGAAAAGTCTGGAAGAACGGGGTATGGAAGATAATACCATAATAATTTTTGCCAGTGATCACGGACTGCTTATGGGAGAATACGGGATGGGTGGCAAGGCCCTTTTGTATGACCTTACTTCCAAAATTCCTTGTTTTGTATATGATCCCGGACTTAAAGCTTCTCTAAAGGGACAAACAATTGATAAACTGGTAACCAGTCTTGATATTACTTCTACTATCCTTGATTATGCAGGTCTTTCCCCTGCAGAACACATGGAAGGTAAAAGTCTTAAACCCTTAATTCATGGCAAAGATACGGAATGGAGAGAAGAGATTTTTTTGGAAAGCCTTTATACTGGCCGGGATAATCCTTTTAGTGAAGGAATACGTCAAGGCGACTGGAAATATATCCGTATGTATGACGGAGTGTTAAATTACAAAGAAAGTGATCTTGATTTTTCCGGACGGGCTCCGGCTTATGAGCAGCTTTTTAATCTGAAGGAAGATCCGGGAGAAAACAATAATCTGATAAACCGGTATGAAGGTTCAGAAATGCTTAAAAGATTCAGGGAAAAGACGCAGGAATATTCTGAAGATTTGAACACAAAGAGAAAAAATTATACGGAGGTGAAAAATTGTGAACTGGGGAGATAAAATGAGAGTTATGAAATATTTAATTGGTTTTGCTATAGCTTTATTGTCTGTAATTAACTGTGTTAACGGACAAAGTTTAACTGCAACCAAACCTAATGTCATTATAATTCTGGCGGATGACATGAGTTATTATGATCTTAGCGGACTGGGACAAATACATTTTTCCACACCAAATCTGGACAGGTTGCTTAAGCAGGGTTTATTCTTTAGCGAAGCGTATGCGGGAGCTTGTGAATGTGCCCCGTCAAGGGCAAGTTTGCTGACAGGGAAGCACATGGGACATTGCACTGTAAGGGAAAATGTGTCGGTTAGAGGCCAGGAGCATCTGTTAAATGGTGATATAACAATAGCTGAGATGCTCAAAGAGGCTGATTATACCACCGGCATGGTTGGTAAATGGGGGGTAGGGCTTCCGGGAACGGAGGGTGTGCCGAACAGGCAGGGTTTTGATTATTCCTGTGGTTTTTATGATCAGTCCAGGGCACATAGTTATTACCCTTTTTATATCATGGAAAATGACAGTGTTATTCCCATACCTGAAAATTACGGGTATGACATGAACTATACTTATATCCATGCACGTTCTCCGGTTGGGTTACACAATTATAATGAGGATGGTATATTAATTCCAGAAGGCGTTTCCGATCCGGCTGAAGCTGTTAATTCCCAGTTGTATATCCATGAGAAGGCAATCTCGTTCATAGAGAAAAATTATAAAAGTCCTTTTTTACTCTATTATGCGACCCAGCTTCCACATGGCCCTACCATTGTTCCTGATCTTGGGGAATATAAAGACAAGCCGTGGGACCAGAAACATAAAGAATGGGCTGCAATGAT
>CAZIOB010000007.1:0-4975 GCA_964540755.1 uncultured Prolixibacteraceae bacterium
GTATCCCTGGAGTTGGAAGAATGGAGCGAGGTTGTCCAGCTGACTGATCAGATAAAGAATCATGGTAGCCTGTTGCCTGATTATGCAAATAATTTTAATGGCACTCAGGAAAACGGCCCGGGTTCATTATTTGAAGTTCAATACGGAGGAGTGACCGGTTCAACTACAACCAATATTAGCAGTAATCTTGCTCCTCCTGATTTTAATGGAGCTGCAAATATAACGCCGACAGATGACAATTTGAATGGCGAAGGGGGAGGACTTACATCCGGAAATGGTTTTGTTCAGCTCTTTGAAGAGGGAGATCTCAGAAAGGATGTAATTATTAGTGGATATGATATACCAAACTTTATTTTTCCTTCGGAACCGGACGGTAGTTTGTATTATGTGAATAAATATTATAATACTAAAGATCCCAGGGGATTAAGTACATGGAATTACCCGTTGATCAGGGTTGCAGAAGTTTATTTAAACAGGGCGGAAGCTTTGAATGAGATAGGTTACCAGGCAAATGGAGAAGCTTTCGAGTATTTGAATAAAACAAGGGTCAATGCAGGGTTAACTGCACTTACATCTGTTGATCTGCCTGATCAGAATGCTTTCAGGACAGCTCTGCGAAAAGAACGCAGAATAGAGCTAAGTTTTGAATGTAAAAGGTATTTTGATTTAAATCGTTGGGGCATATTAAATGAAGTAATTCAGTATCAGATGGATATTACCGGGGGATTAACATTTCCGACTAATAAAATGATTAATCATCCAATTACCGGGAAGAAATATTTTCTGTATCCGATCCCGGCAATAGAATATGCTAATAATGCAAATCTGACTGATCAGAATCCTGGTTATTGATCAGTAATGTAATTAATTGACTTCAAAAATAAGTTAGAAATAGCTCTGGCTTGTTCTTGAAGTCAATTTTTTTGGTTCATACTTTTTAGATCAGAAGTTTTATCTGAAAAGTAAAAAACAGAATAATATACTGATTACAATCAATTATAATTCAAGAAGTGTTTTTATGGCAAGACCATAATTTTTTTTTACTAAATTTTATTATCCTTACCTATTCTTAAAATATCTACTTTTATTGAGTGTGCTCAATTTTGGAAGAATTAATTTTTCTTGGTGCAAACCATTTTTTTCAGCAGACTCAATGATACAAAAATTATAGAACTATGAGATGAGCATGATTGTTAAATCACCTAAAAGTATGATTAAAACTCATGCGAGTTCCATATGAAACCTTTGAAAATAATTAATTTTAATTATGAAACGACAAACAATTTTTTCCTTTCTTATCATTTTACTTGTATTAGTTGCTGCGGGTTGCCACAAAAATCAGTCACAAACCGTCAGACCAAATATTATTCTTATAATGTCTGACGATATGGGTTATTCTGATATCGGATGCTACGGAGGGGTAATAAACACACCGGTGCTTGACGGACTTGCAGCTGATGGCCTGAGGTTTACACATTTTTATAATACCGCACGGTGTTGCCCCACAAGAGCTTCTCTTATAACAGGATTATACCAGCATCAGGCGGGAATCGGTCATATGATGAATGACAGGGGAACACCTGGCTATCGTGGTGATTTAAGCAGGAATGCCGTTACAATTGCAGAAGTCCTGAAACAATCAGGTTACTCGACTTACATGTCGGGAAAATGGCATGTAACACCCCTGAAACCTTCAGCTACAAATCCATCAAAACATAATTGGCCATTACAAAGAGGATTTGACAGATTCTTCGGCACTATCCATGGCGCTGGTAGTTTTTATGATCCTAATTCATTAACAAGTAATAATGATTTTATAGTTCCGTCAGAAAATTTTTATTATACAGATGCCATTTCGGATAATGCAGTAAACTTCATCGAAGAGCATAATGGTGATAATCCGTTTTTTCTTTATGTAGCATATACAGCGGCCCACTGGCCTATGCATGCAAAACCGGAAGATATTAAGAAGTATAAAGGTAAATTCGATGAAGGATGGGATGTCCTGCGGGAGAAGAAATATAAAAGGATGCTGCAAATGGGCCTTGTAAAGCCGGAATGGGAACTTTCGGGAAAGGATAACATTCCCGATTGGGAAGATGCTGAATTAAAGGAATGGTATAGTTCGCTTATGGAAGTTTATGCGGCAATGGTTGATTGCATGGATCAGGGTATAGGAAGAATAATGAACATGCTCGAAAAGAAAGGGATAAAAGACAATACCCTGGTTTTTTTTCTGCAGGATAATGGTGGGTGTGCTGAGGAATTTGGATTCGGGGATAATATCGGGCCGTATCATAAAGATATCGGGCCGGATGAGATAAAACCTATGGGGAAGGACGAATTGCAAACTGATATGGTGCCCAGGTTTACACGTGACGGAAAACCTGTACTTGTCGGAAAGGGATTGAACCCGGGAGGGAAAGATACTTATCTGGGCTATGGCAAGCCATGGGCTAATGCAAGTAATACTCCTTTCAGGATGTATAAGCATTGGGTGCATGAAGGAGGAATATCAACTCCTCTTATTGTTCACTGGCCCGGCGGGATAAAGGCAAAAAATGAATTCAGGGATCAGCCTGGACATTTGACTGATATTATGGCAACTTGTGTTGACGTAGCGGATGCAGTGTATCCCGACACATTTGACGGCAATAATATCATCCCGGCAGAAGGTGTCAGCCTGGTACCTGCTTTTAATAATAGCAGAATGCCTGACAGACCCATATTTTTTGAGCATGAAGGCAATAAAGCAGTGAGGCTCGGCAAGTATAAACTGGTTTCCAAATGGAATAGAGATTCTGAATATAACTGGGAACTCTATGATCTTGGATCAGACAGAAGCGAGATTAAAGATCTTATTGAAAAGATGCCGGAAAAGGCAAAAGAGCTGGAGAATTTATGGATGGAATGGGCAAAAAGGGCAGGTGTGGCAACATGGAAGGATGCCCAACCAATAAAATAATTAAGTATTTGTTGGCATTATAATCGCTTATTAGTCAGAAAATAATACTCAATCAATAATACTCAGATAAACACCTCAAAAAAAAGCAATGCGATAAATCCTGATTCTCCCAGCCTTTTTCTTATGAACCGTTTTGCTTTTGCCTTATGATCTTCCACGGTTTTTACAGAGATGTTTAATTCCTGGGCTATCTCTTTGTTGGACAGCCCCTTTTCTTTGTCCATTTTAAAAATACGCCGCCTTTGTTCCGGAAGTTCTTCTATTAATCCCCCGATTTTCTCGTACAAGGTATCATAATCATAGTTATCCTCTGTATCGTTGTATGAAATAACTGCCATTTGTCTCAAATATTCCAGATAATTTTTCTCCTGTACTTTTTTTCTAAAAATCGAAATAACAGCATTTTTTGTGACAGTAAAAAGGTATGCCTCAAGATTAGAATCATCGGTAAGATCTTTTCTTTTATCCCAAAGATTGATGAAAGCATTTTGAACCACATCCAGGGCATCTTCCTCAGTTTTCAAATAAGAAAAAGCAAAATTATAAAGCTTGCGGCTATATATTCCATACAGCATATTAATCGCATTCTTATCATTTGCTTTAAATTGTTTAACAAGTATTTTGGCCTCGGTTGATTTCATAATGCTATTCCAACATGCGTGACAAATATAAAAAGAATAAATTGTTACAGGCATAACAAAATATTAAAAGAAACAGGATTCTAAAAAGATAATTATTTGCTTTGCATCAGGTGAATACCTTTTATTCAGTCATTAAAGAGAAACTTCTAAATGACAAATAATTATTCCCATTAAAAAAAATATAAATCAGAGCAGGGGTTTTTTCGTTTTGTTCGTTATACTTAATGAAACGTAATCATTATAATTTTGAAGGACTTTTTAAATAAATATATTGAAAATCAATGTAGCGATGAGGAATTTGAATCGACTATTGATTTTTTATTGAAAAAAAATAATTGGCTCGCGCGTGACTCCCAAATGAAGGAACACTGGCGGCAAATAACCAGCGAGGGGGACCATCCCGATCTTTCAGGAACTCTTTATAAAATACATTACCACTTAAAAATCCAAATTGATTTTTTTGAGCCAGTTTTAACCCCGGATATAAGACAAAAGATATTTAATCGTGGCCAATTTGGTTTAACTCCAGTCAAAAATATTTATTCCATAGATTTTGTGTCGTCACTTATCAAAAAAGAACAAGTTCTCCTTTGAATTCGCTCCTAACAAAATTTTCATCCCTTGTCCTGTGGGCATAAAATGTCTCATGTTTTGCATTTTTTAAGCTAATGGAACGTACCTCGCCCATATACTCTTGAGTTGGTTCTCATATTTACCTCCTTTCTTTGTTTTTATGCCGCTTCGATAAGCCTGTCAAGCTCTTCCCAGTCGGCTTTATAAAAATGACGTTCATATAATTTTAATTCCATTTGATGTCCGCTCCTGGTAATTTTAGCAGGAACTGATATAAACCAGTCAATAAATGTCTGGTGCTCCTGTCGTTTAAATCTATTTTTCTTTTGGCGCATCATCACTGACAGGTTATAAGCAAATACACTTAACTGCCATAAAATATCATTTGCCCAATAATCATCTGTTAGTGTAGCTCCTGCCATGGCTTGCCCTTTTATCTGTTCAATCCATGTTTTGCTCCGCAGATTTTGCACCTTCGCCTGCCAATTCAAAACAAGTTTCGATTGGTCTCGCTCATCGCAAAATTCACTTATTGAACGTTGTTTGTAAATCTCATGTAATCGAACGGCATTCATATCGTAACTGCTTATATAACATGCGTATTGATAAACCGACACAATAGACTTTTCACCAAAATATTCGACCTCTATATATTCTTTAACGCTGCGTGTGGCTTTTAATGTCCTTGACTTGCTCCATCCATATGCCTTATAGGTAAACTCACAAATGTCAATATCTTTGTTCCCTTTGATTGGTTCCCAGATTTTAGATTCAAGTAATTTCTCAAGGTTTTTCA
>CAZIOB010000008.1:0-3133 GCA_964540755.1 uncultured Prolixibacteraceae bacterium
ATCTGCCTGGTGAACAAGTTGTGTACAGGCGCTTCCCCCTTTTATTGTTTCTGGCCACCTGACGATAAAAGGAACACGATGCCCGCCTTCCCAGACATCAGATTTGTAACCACGTAAGGGGCCGCTTGGATAATGGCCTTTCTTCTCCATGGCGGCTACCGGAGGATCAGAGCGTTCTGATGGCCAACCCCTCATACTTTTATCATTTACCTCTTCCATTGAAGTATTGCCCACATAAGGAGCACAACCATTATCACTGGTAAATATTACAATAGTATTATCAACAACTCCGCTTTCTTCCAGAACTTCAAGTATCCGTCCTACCACGGCATCTGTCTCCATAACCAGATCTGCATAAAGGCTAATCCCACTTTCACCCCTCCACTCTTCATTCACAGCAAGTGGGGTATGAGGAGAAGTCAGTGGCAGATAAAGCAAAAACGGATTTGAAGACTTTGCCTCGCGCCTGATAAATGCAGCAGCCCGGGATGACAGCATTGGTAAAACATCTTCCAGCGCCCAATGCTTGCGCGATGGCCCCTGGACACTTGCCTGGTTTCTCCCGAATAACCGGGGCGATCCAAACTCACAGGGTATTCCGACAGTCCTGTCGTTCTCAATAAAACAATATGGCGGCCAGTTAGGGACGGCAACACCAAAATATTCATCAAAGCCCACTGCTACAGGACCTCCCGGAATTGAACGGGAAAATACCTTTTCCCAGGCAGCCAAATGTTCCTTTGTAGCTGTTACCTCCTTTCCCGAAGGCCTGAATAAATTCATTTGACCTTCCGGTATAGGCCAGTCCCATCCCAGATGCCACTTCCCTATGCAGGCAGTCTGGTAATCATGTTGCTTTGCCAGTCCTCCAATAGTAAGCCGGTCAGGCGGAATAAGCGGATCTTCGAATACGCCCACTATGCCTCGCTGCAGACGCGACCGCCAGTGATAACGGCCTGTAAGCAATGCATAACGTGATGGAGAACATACTCCCGAAGAGGTATGCGCATCTGTAAAAAGCATACCCTCTGCAGCCAGACGGTCAATGTTTGGTGTAGGGATCTTACCCCTTAAAGGATTGTAACACTGAACATCCCCGTATCCCAGGTCATCTGCATAAATGACAACTATATTCGGATAATCTTTCCTTCCACTGCAGTAAACAAATGAAAAAACCAACACCGATACTATAAGAAGTAATTTCTTAAAAGACATATGCATGTTATTCATAATTATAATGATTGAATTTATTTAAAACTTAAATTAATTGATATGCTTTAATTATTGATCGCCTTTTAAATATTACACAATTAATAAAAAAAATTCATATGTTTAATGCCATATGACCATATATTTACATTTTTATATTTGACACTGAAAAGAAATTTATATTTCTCCCATTTTAGATCAGGCTCATATTATTAAGTGGCATACATTTTCAAAAAAAGATTATGCAGTCAGTAGGACTGATTAACAAAATCCTTTATTTATTTATACTTTCCCCAATTTCCTTCAATGCTTTAATACTTGATTCTATAATGTTACCATTCATATCAGGGCCAACATTTAGAAGAAAATTTGCATTTCTGTTGTTTGCCTTTTTTATCAAGGGTATAATTTCATTTACACTCTTGGCATGAGGATCTTTACTCTTATTCCAAAACCATCCTTGCTCCAATGTCCAGCATGTTTCTCCCGGCGCCATATTATCCTCCGGAAAATTTCTCATCTCCGTTACAGCAATATCAACATAGGGAGTTCCTTTCTTTGCCCAGTCCCACCAATTAGCGCTTACAACAATGTCTTTCCGTATTCCTTTTATAAATCTTAAGTACTCATCTGCAGGCATTATTTCAGGATCAAGACCGTCATTCCATATATAAAAAACATCCGGATATTTTTTTATAAGCTCTGCAATTTGCGCTTTCTGAAATTCAATCTGCTCTTCCATACTGTGAGTTGACGGATCACATTCCAGCGGCAGGACTTTATATGTATAGGCCTCACCAACTCTTTTGGCATCAAATCCCGGATGACGCCAACAATAGTAAAGACCCACTTTCAATCCCCTGCTTTTAAAAGATTTGATAAATTGTGCTACCAGATCTTTTTGATAAGGACAGTCAGGGTGCATAATATCATATGTTGTATATTCACTGTCCCAAAGACAAAAGCCCGCAACATGCTTCGCCGTGAGAACACCATACTTCATTCCGGCAGATACCGCAGCATCAGCCCAGGCGTCAGTATCGATAATATCAACGCCGGGATCAAAATCCGCAGGACTGTGATAACCTGCAACCCATTGAGCATCTTTATATGTTGCCATATTATAATGTATAAACATGCCGAATTTCAAATCCAGGAAATCTGATATTAATTCTTTAGGCTGGGTGTTGATATTTGTGATGTCTTTAACATTCGCCTCCTTCACATCCAGAGTATTTCTCTGCTCAAAGGCAGCTCTATAAGCCATAACTTTTAGGATGCCGGAGTTGCTTTTTAAGTTAGAAACAAACTTAAAAGACATAAATATAAATCCGGCCAAAACGAAAATAATCAAAGATTTTGTTTTCATAGGTTTATAATAAAAAATTTTAATTACTTAAATTTATCACTACTGTCCGAGTAAACCACCACCCCCAAAGATAGGAGGTAGCTTTAATAATACAACCCTCTAAAAGAGGTTAAAATCAGAGCGATCCTGCTCATACTTACGTTCTTCACTTTCTTGATATTTCACATAACGACGAATCATTTCTTCGTTTATGCCAACTGTGTTCACAAAATAACCACGTGCCCAAAAAGGATTGCCACAATATGGCTTCTTTTTCAAATTCGGGTAACTCTTGAACAACTTGATTGCAGTCTTCCCCTTCAATATACCCATAAAGTCAGATATCGACAACCTTGGAGGCACTGATACTATCATGTGAACATGGTCAAGTTGGATGTTCAACTCATCTATGTCTACCTCTTTCCATTGACAAATCAGTCGAATATCTTGCTCCAGAATACTCGATATATGCCCAGTCAATATGCGGAAACGATATTTGGGTGTGAAAACTATATGGTAATCACACTTATATACAACATGCGTTAATTTTCTGTATTTACCCATTTAACAAAGATA
>CAZIOB010000009.1:0-3943 GCA_964540755.1 uncultured Prolixibacteraceae bacterium
ACCGGTGATAATGCACAAATGATCCGTGCCCTGGGTGTAAACACAAAAAAGCTGATAATTGCGGGAATAGCCTTATCCAACGGATTCATAGCGCTTTCTGGCGCTTTATTGGCACAATATCAGGGCTTCGCTGATGTTCAGATGGGACTTGGAATGATGGTATGGGGGCTTGCAAGTGTTATTATAGGAGAAGCTTTAATTAATGATAACAGTGTAGGGTTTGTAATTGTAGGAGCGGTAGTGGGATCCGTCCTTTTCCGGCTGCTGGTGGCTATTGCCCTGCGTTGGGGATTGAATCCCAACGACCTGAAAATAATTACTGCTTTATTCGTATTTATTGCACTAATTATACCAGGAGTGATGAAAAACAAGAAAAAACTTACATTTAAAAGAAAAGCAAATGTTGTCAATTGAAAATATTAAAAAGACTTTTAATCCGGGAACTGTCAACGAGGTGAAGGCATTGCGGGGTGTATCCCTGCGCATAGACGATGGTGATTTTGTATGTGTCCTTGGAACAAACGGTTCCGGAAAATCAACCCTCCTGAATGCGGTGGCAGGTACCTTTATCGTTGACGAAGGTAACATATCCCTTAATGGTACTGATATAACAAAATGGAGTGAACATAAACGTGCCAAATATATTGGGCGAGTTTTTCAAAATCCCTTTACGGGAACAGCCCCGAACATGTCAATAAGAGAGAACCTGGCCCTTGCCATGAAGCGTGGTAAAAAGCGGGGGTTTGGCTGGGGACTTCCCGTTTCATTACTCAATATATTCAAAAAAATGGTAATGCCATTGAATATGAAACTGGAGGACAGGCTTGAAAATCCTATCGGGAAATTATCAGGCGGTCAGAGACAGGCGCTGACATTACTTATGGCTACTGCTTTAAAGCCTGATTTGCTGCTCCTGGACGAACATACGGCAGCCTTGGATCCGAAAACTGCCGCAAAAGTTATTGATCTGACACAGCAACTTGTATTAAAAGATAATCTGACCACTCTTATGGTGACGCACTCAATGCAACAGGCGGTTAACCTTGGGGATCGTATAATTATGATGCATCAGGGAAATATTGTCTTCGATTTTAAGGGTGATGATAAAAAAAGATTAAAGGTTAATGATTTGCTGGCTCTCTTCGATGAGCTTCGGAGAAAAGATAACATAGATCCTGCTGTTGCTTCTCTTATAGAGGAATATTATGTGTAAGATTTTAAAAAATGATTTAATGGAAGCAGGTTCTGAAAAGTTCCAAATGAGATATTATTCAATTCAATTTACTGTAAAAAGACCGGCTATTTATAACACGATCTTATTACTGTAAAAATTGTTTTTAAGTGATTATTTAATTTTCAATAATGAAAGCATCAAAATTAGTCCGTGTCATGGTAGCGCTGCTACTTACAGCCGCAATCCTGTTGCTGCTTGACATGGAGAACCGGCAATCCGCTGCAAAATCAAAAATACCCGAAATTGCCATTTTTAAAATTGTTTCACGAAAAGTTATTGATGAAACAGAAAACGGAGTGATCAAGGCCCTTGAGGAAAGAGGTTATATTAATGGAAAAACGTGCTTAATAAAGAGATTTTCCGCAGAAGGCGACCTGGCTGTTGCCAATACAATTGCCCAGAATATTGTAAGCAGCAAATTTGATCTGGTTATCACTATCAGTACGCCTTGCTTACAGGTAATGGCCAATGCAAACAGGAAGGGTGAGCTGATGCACGTATTTTGTGCCGTTACAGATCCTTATAGTTCGGGAGTGAACATTACAGGCAGCGCTTCTGATCAACATCCACCCCACCTTGTGGGTATAGGTACCTTCCAGCCTGTTGAGAAAACATTTGAGATCGCCAGGCAGATGAAACCTGATCTGAAAAAAGTCGGGACAGTCTGGTGCACCAGCGAGACCTGCTCTGAAGCATGTGTAATGCTGGCACGCAAGAAATGTAAGGAACTTGGAATTGAACTCGTGGAAGTGGGCATAGAAAATTCAACACAGATACTTGAATCGGCCATGGCACTCAGTATGCGGGGTGTAGAAGCTCTCTGGGTGGGAGGCGATAATACTGTAGAAAACGGTATAGACCAGCTTATCAATGCTGCATATAGAGCTAAAATCCCGTTGATCACAAATAATCCGTATCATATATATGGTAATATACTGTTCGGATTTGGCGCTGAATATTTCGAAGTAGGAGGACTGGGGGGAAATATGGCTGCTGATGTGCTTCAGGGAAAACCAACAAGTGAGATCGGCGTTGAAAATAAAGTTCCGAATAAACTGGTTGTCAATCCCGCAGCATTGGAAAATATGAAAGATAAATGGGATATTTCCGCATTTATGGATGCTGTTGCCACAACCGAGTGAAATTAGTGCAAATGGCACGGGCCAGAAATCAGCAACCCGCCGAAGATTTTTGTATTCCGAAGGCTGATGAAAATAATTAAGGATATAACAAATCTGTAAGACTATTCCATTTAAAATCCGCTTTTCGGATAGTAAATAAATGAAAAAATCTTTTTTCCTTTACTATTCATCTTGAATTCGTTAAGTTTCCATTCCGTTTTTTTTGTCGTTATAAAATAAATACTGTCATTTTTCAACATTTATTTATGATATTTGCCATTTCTTAAACGACAATTTAAATACAGATGAGAAAGATACTATATCTGCTATTGGCGGTATCTATATTAACCGCTTGTGAGTATGAGCCGGAAGGGATTTATGAGGCGGTGGTTGAACCTGTTACTGAGGCTCCGGAAATTACTGTCAATTTGAATTTCATGACAGATACGATCTATGTCCCGACAAACGGTTATACAACACTTGTTTATTCAACACCGGATTCCAAGGTGAGATATGCTTATTTTGAGCTGAACAACAGACAATTAGTCAAAATTGAGTCAACCTCCGGAACTTTCACATTCAGTTTTAATTCAGGCCAATATCAAAAGGGGATACCTTACGAATTAAACGTTGAATTATTCAGAAGCACCGGTTCCGGGAGTCTGGCCGATAAAGTTTATGCGGAAGGGTTTTTATATTCAAAATCATTTACACTGATCTTTCTGGATGAATCTGAAATGGCGCCCAGGGTTACAAGAGTTTTTCCGGAAAATGGAAGTCTCAGGGTAGAATGGGAAAAGTTCAAAGGACTCGGGTTCCTCAAATATCATGTGTTTAATTCTGTGTTTTATAAGATCGATATCATTTCAGATCCGAACAAGACTTTTCTATATGATGCATCATATGTCGGGTATAACGGTGATTATTATATTGTTACAGAAACAGAGGACAACACATTTACCAGCAATCATTTCTATTTTGAAGACGGACTTCCTGAAGCAAAAGCCGTGCTTGCTGAAAATACAACAATGAAGCTCACATGGGGACAGAGTAAATATTATAATAATATTGCCGGATACCGGATATTCGAATCATATAACCGCTATAATCATTTTAATGAGATAGCTTATATTGAAAACAGTCTGGATACCTTTTACCTGCATGAGGATGGAAGATTTGGAGTTGCCAGCAGGTTTTATGTCCTTCCGGTGCCGGTGGAACGCGAAATTCCTCTGAACAGCTACGATGACCTCAGATATATGGCAAGCTTGACAGAGGATGTTATGATTGGTGAGAGGATACCTGTGTTTCCGGAAACTTTTTTCTATAATCCGCCTGGTGATTTTTGTTACTATTCTGATATTTTGCAGATCTATAAATTTGATTGTACAAAGAATGCTTTTGTTGATTCGATACCGACACGCTATATTTCTATGTCGGCTTCTCCGGACGGGAAAACTCTTTTATCGTCCAATATTGATCATCTGGAAATAATAGACAGTGAAACAATGGAAATTTCTGATGTTATTCCTGAATCTGACTTGCCGGACGGAAAGATGCTTTATCAGTTTTCAATAGCTGATAACGG
>CAZIOB010000010.1:0-4214 GCA_964540755.1 uncultured Prolixibacteraceae bacterium
TTTTGGAGAGATGAATGACAAATCTTTTCCTGAAAATGAGATATTACCCGGCAGGCAGAGTTTTTCCATGTTCCTGCTATATATCTGGTTTACATGCAAGAAGTTGCCGGTATCGATAAGCTAATTCAGAATCAAAAAAACTTCTGTATATTTTTTAATATTATAAGGATGATTTTATATTTTTCCGGAATATGAATATATTTGGGAATCAGGGCTAATAATGATATAACCGGGGAATTAATTTAAAAAACAGTAAACCATGTTAGTACCATACAATTATACACTTGAAGAGATGATAATGCAGGATACTAAAGAGATGATCCTTCAAAATGCAAAGTTGTTACAAATCAGGCTGAACCGGAAAGATAAAAAAACGATTTTGGCCGGACGGTTGGCCGATACGATACTGCAGCAGCCTTTGGTAGTTTTACGGCGACTTCCTTATACAGAATTGATAAGGCTTCAAAAGATGGTACATGACAAGGATCATGCTGTTCCTTTCAGATACGATATGACATGGGACTGCATGACACAAATTGGTCTCACCGATCAAATTAATTCTAAAGATGGCTTGCAGGAATTTATTTATCCTGATTTAGCCGGTGCATTAAGTCCTGTGATTGACGATTACATTGCAGGATTGGATCCAAATTCAGGGAAGTTCCGTTTTGAACGTATCGCACTCGGATTACTTAACCTTTACGGACTTCTTTCTTTTGAGAAGCTGGCAGATCTGTGTAATACACTTGATCCGGAGTTAACAGCTGAAAAGCTGGAACAGGCCATTGAGGAGTCTTTCCTGCTGAACATCCAGACTATTTATCATTCAGGGAATGGCCGTTCTTACACTTCTCCCTTCCTTGACGATCCGGAATATTTAATTAAAGAGATAAAAAAACGGCATTTTGATAAAGAAGTCCGGTTTAGCCTGGAGGAAGTATTGAGTGCCGGCGATAATGAAAAGCCCCAACCTCCCAAAAATGAAATGAGCGGAGTGATTAATGACCTGCTTCTATCCGTGCTTGGATCGGAAGAGGAAGTTTCGTGGTGGATTTCCAGGAGTTGGATGCAAATAAACAATGACCGCTCATATTTTGACCTTATTCAGGAATTGTTTGATGACCAGGGCCTGTCAATCGATCAGCTGAACCAGGTCATATTTACCATTACAGACTGGACCAACCTGCTGCCCCGGTGGATCATGAAGGGGAATTCTTCCCGCGAAATATTTGAGACTTTTGAGAAATCAAAATTACGTCCTCTGCCTTCCGAACCGTTTCCCGGGTTTAGCGGAGAAGAATCTTCTTCTTCGCATGAGCCGTTTAATGAGCCAAAGAAAGAAAATACACGAAAACCAGGCCGTAATGATCCCTGTCCGTGCGGCAGCGGTAAAAAGTATAAACATTGTTGCGGAAAGATCAGCTGATAAACCACTATATATTATAAAGACAGGAGGCGTTCTATCCTTTCGCATGAGTTTCAACATATGGTCAACTTTAATTACTATGGTCTTTCTGAGGCTGTTGCCATCAACGAAGGAAAAGCTTTGCTGTCGGAAATACTTTCCGGATACGAACTGACTCACGGCGATTATATGATGTGGGTAAATGTTGATGCCTGCCAGTGAAAAAATTTAAATTTTGAAAGGGCAGCAAACATAAAAAAGCGCGGGGAAACAGAGATATTACTAATTCTGGTTTCAGCTATTAAATCAAAAGTGATAATTTGTGTCGTATAAAAAATACTAACGTATTAAAGTGTTATGCTTTGGGGTGTCAATGTAAGAAGCCTTGCAGCAAAAGTGGTTAATATCGTTCTGACAATTTTACCGGAATGGTACTGCAGGTTTAATAAAATTATCAATCGCCACCTTCCACGTCTTCCAATTCTTCAGACAGATCCTCAGTCAGGTCGGCCTCCAGAAAACCATTATCATGAGGAAGCATTAATATGAACCTTTCAATTTGGTCAATCTCCAGAGTTCCTGCTTCGAGTTCAAAACTAAGAACATGACCCCCAAATGAATGGTCATCAGAAATAAAATGCAAATGGTAACCGGGCACATTAACACCTTTAACAAACGGAGGGCAATAGAATCCGGAAAGTATGCCGGTTATAGTATCTGTCTCAAATTCTGGCTGGCTGGCAGTAACTTCGACCAGGGGCAGGAAAGGTTTTGTCTGTGCAGGCACACTCCGCGTTTTTACCCGGTTAAAAGTCCCTGTTACCCGCATGGCATAAAAAAGATTCGGACTTTTCATCAGGCTGTCAACGACAGATTTCAGTCCGTCAAATGAGAGTCCCGACAAGGGATAGTCACTTTCAGGGTTAAAGAACGTAACTGTTGCAAATGGTGTTTGAGTCGAAGGTTCAGGTTTGTTAACAACTCCGCTTCCCTGTACCTGGAAAAAAGTTTCGTCGAGCAATACCATTTCACCATCGAGCGCATTGAATGTGCCAATACCAAAATCGCCCCAGCGGGCCAGGTCTTTTAGAGTAGTGTTACCCTCATAAACACCTGTCATTAATGCATCTATAGTTGATACCTGTATCACTGCCTGTTCTGATCCTGACTGATTTTTCTCTGAGCATCCGGTAAAAAATAATACAGGCAGCATTATAACAATCAGAAGAACAGAGAAAAACAGGAAATTATGATAATGTTTCTTCATAAGCACTATTTTTTAAATAAAATACCGCATAATGTTGTATCAGTGATACGCTTTCAAAGTTTATCAATTAACTGAACTGAAAATTACTAAGAGATAATTGCAATGCTAAAACGCAACTGTAAATATATACAAATACGTTTTTATATTTACGCAACAGAGATTAATTTATGATATTTTTATTATTGAATAAAACAGACTGATTCCTTTGTCATTAATGAGAATTTTTAGATTTACCAGTCAAAGGTTGGTTTACGTTTGAAGATTTTTGTTAAAACTTTTTTCTTTTGACACATCAACGTATCCGGACAATGCTAAAAAAAGCTCTTTGAAATTTTTACAAGTCCCCCGATCCGTCCTGGATAATGTTCACCTATATCGCCAGAAACAGACAATGAAATATCAACAGGAAATGATTCATTTACATAATCCACGGTTAAAAGAGCAGATAATTGTTTTCTTTCATTATCATAAGCATTACTATAGGTTCCTCGATTTTTTGTGAATGTCATCATTCCTTTCCACCCGAAATGTTTAAATACATAACCATTAAATCCAATATGATGCATAAGCAGACGATTGTTTCGAATGGAAGTAACAATGCCATCAGTGAACAGCAGCGGGGAGAAGAGGGGAGAGCACATAGCATAGCCCCTGTAAGTATGCCCCGAACGGTAAACCCCATGGTTATAATAATTATCTCTGCCACGCATTACGCCGAATTCATGGATATTGCCACTTTGATGAACAGTGTGCATGAATTCGTACAATATCTGGTTAATAAACCGTTTTTCCCTGAAATCCACAAACGCACCCAGCAGATTATCACGCCAGTTATCAAACTCCATACCCGAATGGTCTTCGAAAGGATGGCTTAAATAAAATGTGAGGTTGTATTGTTCATTTTTCAATCCAAGTTCCATATAATAGCTGCCAAGTTGATTACCCGCGACATTGATCTGGTCATCGGAAATAAAATCATCGCTGCCACTTCTTCCCATAATATAGAGCCAGTAGTCATGAATATCATCAGGTAATTCTCCCCATACAGGCGAAACGCCGCCCCAATAGACAAAATGGTTCATGCCGGCAGTCAGCCGTACCGACTCACTTAGTTTAATCCTTCCAAAAAGCGATTTGTGGTGCAACCGTGCATTTTTAACATACCGTTTTTCACCCAGCCATCCCTCGTCGTACTCAGCTTTAAAACTAAACCAATCTTTGAAGAAGAGAAAAGGAATAAATCCGTCAGTGCCAACTCTTACTTTAGGATAAGGCCGGGCATTAAGGCTTCGGTCGATATGACCGTTAGTAGTGGATAATCCTCTGAAGTTATCCTCATCATAAAACCAACCTGCTTCGATATTAAAAACTCCTGAAGAAAGACCTAAGAAAAGCTGGTTAAAATGAGTTTCAAACCGATCAGACCATGCACCGACAAAGTCAAAGCCAAATTGTCCCCTGAACCGGGAACTGAAAATACTCTCATTATCATACATACCATTCAGAGAAGCCACCTGCATGGAAGAACCCTGAACAGGATAC
>CAZIOB010000011.1:0-21599 GCA_964540755.1 uncultured Prolixibacteraceae bacterium
AAATTTATTCAAAACATACTCCCCGTTCTCCCTTAAAACAACATCAAGGGGATTGGCAACCACCACAGGAGGCTCATTATCCTCTACCGTAATATCAAATGTACAAACCGTCATATTGCCGCTGCCATCAGATATCTCAAACGTGTTGGTAGTTGTCCCCAGCGGGAATGCACTGCCGCTCGGAAGCCCGGCTGTCTGCACGACCAGGATACTATCGCAGTTATCTGTTACTGACATTATGCCGCCGCCATCAATCTCGAATTCAACGGTCATGCGCTGTGACGCAGCACCACATGAATAAGTACCTATAGAGCCCCAGTTTAGATTATCAATACAGGGACGTATAGCATAATATGAAGAACACCACCAGGCGTATCCGTCAGCGCTTAATCCGACTCCCCCGCCCGAGGGCCCGTTATTATGAACATTCCATTCGCGTCCCCCGTCATTAAGAGTGACATCAGAACCATTCCTCATAGCATCGGCTATCTGCAATATTTTTGCCGGGTCAGTAAGTGTCACACCAACAGAATCAAGACTCCCCTTCATTGTAAGTTTGGTATAATTATACTCCGGAAGTAACCCTGAACAAAATGTCTCCCATTTACTACAGTTACCATATATACGGCCATGAATAAAGGTATCTGAAAAAGCAATTACTTCGGGAATCTCATAATTAACCACTGCACTGCACATACCAGGATCAGTATCAATAACTGTATCACCCGGACAGTTAACAACAGGCGCTTCGTTGTCAATGACAGTCACGGTAAAACTGCAGGTATCAATTTCTTCATCACCGTAGTCAATTTTCCATTCCTGGAGAGTAGTGCCAATAGGAAATTTATCTCCGCTGGTAAACCCGCTTTCGTCGATCTTGGTCACAACAGCGCCTGATATCGAAGGTATCGGATAATTAACCACTGCACCGCAAACTCCCTGATCATTGTCAACTGTAATATCAGACGGGCATTCGCATTCCTGTGACACCCAAAGCAGAGCATTGGTCATTAATAAAACTGACTGCGGATCAGAAAGTGAATAAGGTGGAAATATATTAAGGTCAACGGACCTTGCATTATTGACACCAATATTTTCTTTAACTGCAACAAGAGGCTCCCCATTACTCCAATCAGCAATTAACACTGAACCAGGAGTTAATGATGCTCCGTAATGATACATATGATAAAAACTTAATGATGTAACCCCATTCATAACAGGATGTAAAGGATCAAAGACATTATTAAGAGACAGAGTTTGAAAACTATAACCAGATGCCGCAGTTACCGCAGAATAATCAGGGCTCAACGCTATAGTAACACCACCGACATTGGTAAGATCAGCAGTAACTACTCCTCCTCCCAAATCCATATAATCCTCTAACACCTGTCCGATTTGGGGCCAGGATCCGTAATAATTGCACCATACAATCACCGCATCGTAATCCTGGATCATAGCAAGAGTAACAGTATTTGTATAAAAACTAAGTAAATCAACAGAAGTAAATTTACCGGTACCCATCAGCGCAGTCTGAACATCAGCCACCCACTCCAAATCTGCATGGAGTATTAAAGCGTCAATAGTACAATCAATTGTTACATCGCCATTCTCCACAATTTGCATTGCAGTATTAGCGCTTTTTAAATCTGGTTTTCCTGCCGGATCCATATCACTAGCCTTCTCTGTCTGCCCAACAGCAACAACTAAAAATAAACATAAACTAAATAATAAAAGGTAAAATTTTTTCATACGCTATTAAATTTTTAAAATTATTAATTAATGTATAACATAAAATAATATGATTTGAGTTACAAATTATGAATATTTACAATATAAGTCAATAAAATTCACAAAAAAAAATTACATAAATATTAATTTGCTAATCTAAACTGCTATTTTTCAGACAACATATATTAAAAATATATATTTAAAAAAAAGCGGCCTGTAATATAATAGAAACAGCCGGGGATTACAGGATGATAAAAGCTCAAAACATCTTTACCAGCATAATAATCAGGACAATCTTCATAAAAATAAACTAATCTCTGTTATTTCTGATTGATCTGATTAGAATCCTGCTTATTATTATAATTAGTCCGATTATTACCAGATAACCCACAGGAAAAGACAATGAACCGAAAATAACATTATTTTCCATTATCGAACCGTAGCCTGTTATGGTTTGCTTTAATCCATTTACAATTAACAACATAATAGTAGAAGAAACGAGTAAGGCCACTGCAATACGAACCCTGAAAAATAAAAACCCAAAACCTGCTGTCATCAAGGTAATTGCCAAAACATAGACAGCATTAAAACCTGTACATGCAAAAAGCAAGATACCTATTCCTGTAAGGAGGATTGTCAAAAACAATATTACCACTCTTACTCTCATGATAATTACTCTTTAAATTATTTGATTTAACCAAGCCTAATCAGTAATGAATTGAAACATGGATCAATGGAGACCCACGACTCAATCCTGTTTGCCAAATTGCACAAATAAGGATCTTCCGGCAAAAAATAATTCTTTAGTATAAAAGGCCTTAGGTTAAAATCAGGAAAACCATATTTTTGCAATACATTTTGCCCGACTATAAAAAAATTATAATTCGGGCTGCTTCCTGCACCATAATAATCTCTAATGAAGGGATATCTTTCTTCAATTTGTTTTCTTTTTTTATCTATTCTTTTTAAAGTCCTGTTAAAATTTGAATAAGCTCTAAAGGCTGCATCAGGATGTATCCTGTAATTCATGCCAAATTGATTCACCTTTACTAATCCCGGTAAATCCCTCTTTTGGCGGTCAGGATGCTGGGTCAGTTCGATCAGTTTATAATAATACTCATCCCTTTTTACACAAACCAGGCCCCCTTCGCCTGCGGAAAGATTTTTTTGTGCATTCAGGGAATAAACAGCAAAGTCCGCAAGACACCCTGACCTTCCGCCTTCGTTACTAATTGTCCCAAAAGAATTTGCACAATCGAGGATATAAGGCACCTTATGTTGATTACAAATATCAAGAATGTCAGCAGAACGTGAGGGCAATCCCAGAAAGTCAACGTCTATAACAGCTCTTACTTCATTATTGCGGGACAGTATTGAATGGAGCGAACCGGGAGAAATACTGAATGTTTTTCTGTCAAAATCGGCAAATATTATTTTTGATCCCCTTTTTAAAACGCCAGCGATTGTACCACCCCACCCCAATGCATTACAGACGACACTACTCCTGTTGTTTATTTTCAATATTTCTAATACAGCCATTATGCCTGTAGTGGCATTCGAGACAGAAATACACCGATGCATATTATCCAGATATCCTTCAAAAGCTTTCTCAAGCTTCCATACATATCCGGTTCCGTAAATACTCTGGGAATGATATTTTCTTTTAAATACGATCATTTTTTAGTTGTAACCTTAGTTGTATTGATTTAGCCTTATCATAATCGCCCGTTAACCTGTCAACAAGGCCATCCAGATACCATTGCAGGTTATATTCTGCAGGATTAAAAAACCAGGGATAAAGTCCCTTGTCTTCTGTCATTTCATAGCTTTGTAATTCAGCGCATATTTCATCATTCCTTTTAGCTTTGCCGGTATAGCGTTTTGCGGCATTTAATATTCCTGAAGGAGTAAAATCGGTCGAACAGACAATATCGCGTATCACTCTCCCGTCTGCCCCTTTATTATAAATAAATGTAGCCGCTTCATATATCAGCGGATCATTAAGGTTTAAATCATTATTCCCGGTTGATTCGTCCTGGCATTTCCTGAAATGCAAAGGTATTTCTTTCAGTGTGGGGCCTGGTATGGGAATTTTCAGTGAAAACCTTGAAATAACAGCAGGGTCAAGATTCTGGATATGGTTGGTGGCTGCAACAAATAAAATTTTTCCCCTGTTTTCATCCTGTGCCATAAATTCATAACGTTTTTGCTCGATGCTGTTTGTAACCCCACTGTCTAAATTTTGGCTTGTCTCCCTGTTTGACATGGTCAGGTCTATTTCATCCATAAAGACAACACAAGGTGCTCCGGCCTTAATAGTTTTTTGGGCTAAATCTTCCAATCGTTCACTTTCACCTACAAACATATTTTTGACCTGGTTGTATTTATAAAGCGCGAAACCTGCCTCAGCAGCAAGCGCTTTTGCAATAAGTGTTTTACCTGTACCCGGCTTTCCCATCAATAATATTCCCCTTGCTGCTCTTGGATCTCCCTGTCTTAATAACTCAGCCTGCTCCCTTAATACCTTTTTAACAACTTCAAGTCCGATTATCTGATCCAGGCCCTCGTCTGTATCAACGAGTGTAAGTGTATTACCGGAATTTTTAAGTATAGCTTTCTGTTTAACTTTAACAATAAGCTTTCTGTCAGCCGCCTGGTTTCTCAATTTTGCCTCAAGGAATATATCTTCACAATCTTTCAGCTTCAAACCTTTGGTCAGCCTGCCGAATGTTTCAACGGAAAGATCATGTGATAAAGGAGCGTATCTTTTATCTCCCGCATCTGTTTTTTCAAGTACGACTTTTGCAAAAGAAGCTATTTCATTTTCATCGGGTAAATGATATACAACTCTTTCCAGGTCATTTAAAAGGGGATTATATAACCCGTCACGCGCCACAGTAATCACTATATTGCCTGATTCCCTGAGCTGGGGACTGTTTACTACTTTATGAATAGTTTCGGCAGCAATTATTTTATCATCGGCAATCCCGCCGTACTGAGGATTTGGAGCAATATGCTCGACATAATCAAAAATCCAGGCTATAGGATACTTCTGTTTTTGTAACTGTATTTGTTCGAATCCCCGGCAAACACGGATTCCTTCTTCATTGAGGCTTGTTTTAAATTCCTGAATGCCATACCTGCCAAGTAATTCATTAATAAATCCTAAAATATTCTTAGGTAACCTGTTACGATTAAAAATTTGCAGTCCACCCGAGAAGCTGTATATTATAACTATAAATCCGAGTTTATATAATTTCTGATAGACAAGATGGGGATTATAATAAAGTTTGCCGTTATAAACTGTCAAATCATTAAAATTTCCTGCCACCAGAATTGCTGAACGGCCGGATCGGGCATACCTCATTACCGGGTCTTCTTTTCGTTCGGAAATATTTACAGGCATTACAGCTGGTAACATATCTTTACATTTTTGGTTTATCTTAAAAAATTAATTTTCCGGAAGTTTACTTTGGTTCTGTTTGGCCCCTTTTTAACAGCGCCGGCTACCAGTCCGGCAATTTTGGATACCTTCCTTTTTGCATTGATTTTTATCATCCCCAAAGGATTATTATGGATATGCCTTTTCACATCTGAAAGAATTATACCTTTCTTTTTTAAGCCATTAAGTATATTATTGGCAACCTTTTCACAGGATTTAGATTCCGGGTCAAAGCCTCCCATATCCATAGTTATTTTTGTCGTCCCCTTCCCGGCTTCAGTAACAAGTATAATACTGCGCCCAACCTTATCATTAAGTTTTATAAAGGAAGTTTTTCCCGGTTTTATCACCTTTTCATTTTCTACAAAATTTAACGAACCACACACTTGTATAAATGACTGAAAAATATGGCCGGTCTCATAGTTAATTTTTTTAACTTCCGCTTTCTCCACAAGTTTATCCCATTTAGTATCAAGGACATTTACCTTTATATCAGTGGCAACCTGCTGTATTTCCCCGGCATCGGAATAAGCAGCAATACTGGTATGTTTCAGTATCAATATTTTTTCCAGGTTTATCTTCTCCTTATCATCCATTTTTATAAAATCTGTTTTTTTCATTGCAGCCCTTACTTCATCAACCTGTGAACGGATAGTATTACCGCCGGCAACGCTGTTATATTTACGGGATTCTAAAAGATTCTCAAGTTCTTTAAGTTTTAATGCATTACATCCTTTTATATCCATTTCTTTCACCAGGCGGCGATATATAGCCCCTACAACTTCGGAACAGGTATGAATCATTTTACTGATAGTAATTCCGGATATTTCTGCTCTTGTTATCTGTGACATGACAAATATTTTTATAACGGGTTATTTTCTATAGGTCCGAATTCGAAGCTTTCATCTTTATCTTCGATATCATTTTCTATTTCAGCATCCTGAACGGCAGGCTCCTCATGAAAATGTTCCTCAGCTTCCTGTTCATCCAGCAGTTTTTTCAAATATTTATTAGGAGGAATAGCCTTCTTATTTTCCTTACTCTTCTCGTTGTATTCCTGAAGATCCAAGATATAAGCACTCCATATTCCGACAGCCTGGGCTTCAATACTCTGTGCTTCTTTCACCTTTTGCAAAACAGCCTGACTCAGTCGCTTTGATTTTATTAAATTATGCAGAAATGTGAATGTGCCCAACAGGGATATACTGGAAATGACCTCAGCGGAATAGAGAAACAGTGGCAGGAATATTACCTGTTTTTCAATTTCCAGGTTGCCTTCGCCCAGGTTTGAAGCCATCTCAAAACGTGCTATATTTAATTTATATATAGCATAAAGCATCGCTAATGACCCCACAATTCCGAGCGAGCATAATAACCACCTTTTATAATTGACTGACCCGTTTTTATATAAACTCTCATGGGCTAATGTTGCAAACCGGGAATTATTTGATGCAGATAATCTTGGCTCAATTCCTTCTTCTATCATAATGCCAAACAACATTGCAGAAAAGATAAGAGCCAGGGTGATGATAAAAGCATATACTATCTTATCATCTTTCAGGTCGAAGATATTTTGTATAGCCGGTGCATCCAGCATTATATTACCAGTAAGAAGCACCATTGCTATTACAGTCAGAATAATATCAGCTATTACTTTAGCGTTACTTTCATCAGGTATATTCTCCTGATGCTCTTCCAGTTCATCTTTCTTGTGGTTTGCATCTTCCCGCAACTGATTACTTTCAGTAGCCAGCTTATTTGCTTTCATAGCTGGGGTGTGGAAAAAAATTACAATTTTAGGCTTCGATTTCATTGCAGGTCAGTTTTAAAATTGTGTATAAATTCATTAAACGAATCGCAGTACTTTACGCAGGCATCATCATTAAAACTCACCTGCGCACCAGAAGAACGGCCTATAACATAAACATTTACCGACGGAGGAATATTCAGCATACAGGAAGCGGGCTTCCCTAAGTCATGTACCATATCGGAATGGATGATCAATACTTTCATATCTGTATCCGGCGACATATTTAATTTGCCGACAGCCTTTTTAACAGCTGATTCAATATCGGTTAGGGGCTGGTCAAAGCGATATAAAGCATGAGCTTCCCTGATAAATTTTGCCTTCCTCTTTTCATATTCAGCTCTTTCATTTTCATTCTGCTGCTTAACAGACATCTTTTCTTTATAAAGAGCTCCGGCCGTCGGAACAGCAACATTTAATTTTAAGTCATAATAACCCTTATAAGGCGCCACAGAAATCTTTGTTGTGCCAATTTGTCCCTGTAATATAGACCCCCCGACTCTGCCGAAAAGATCATAAAAATCTGCAAGCTGTTCCTTTGAGGGAGCTTTAATAAAATTATGCAGCTGTGATATTGAATTATCCACCAGCCAAATAGAATTTACCGGAGTATAATATATTTCAGCCGTCCCGTTATCACTGTTTTCATCATGAAAACATCCTGGAACTGTGACCATTAAAGCGCAGACAACAAAATTTGTAAGCGGGTGGAATTTTTCGAGGCAGTATAAAAGTGTTTTCATACTATTAAAATTGTTAATTTTCAAAGGTATAGTATGGAACTCGCATATATTTTAATAATCACCCTGGGTGTAAATATTTTACATGCTCGTTTCATATCCATAAATTTTTATTCAAATATTGTATAAGTTTAGTTTTCCCCGGTTTACCTCTCTGTTCGAATCGATTATCCGGATCATATTTGCAATTTTTTTTAATCGGCTTATGAAAAAACAGGTATTGTCCGTATCCTGTCTGATACATTACCGGTTTATCAGTAGGTGCGAAAAACATGCATAAGTCATTATGTCCCTGCTTTACAGGATGGTAAAAAATAAAATGTCTCATCATTGAAATTATTTGATGAGACAAGTATAATGGGAAAAGAGTTTTCCGCAGTTTCAGACAGAAAATATTTCAGTTTTTATTTTGTCAATGCGCCTTTGGGCTTCAGAGGGGATTAATCCGTAAAAATTATTCAGTTCACGCATAAATTTACTCTTTAATATCTCATATTTTGAGCGGACAAATTTTTCATCGCGGTATTTTTCAATGAAATTATCCAATAACTTCATTGCCTCTCCAAAAGTGATCTCATCACTAATCTCTTTGTTAGAATATGCCTTCATAAAATCTATTAACATACCCTGGAAATCATCATTAACGTCCCGAAGCAATAATGATTCCAAATTGGTTGACCTGACTTGTGACAACCATTCCTGTTCTTCAGGGAAAAAATTTACCGGGATTATTTTAAGCATCCCTGAATTTTTACTTTCGACTGACAACCCAAGAAATGTATTAAAATAAGCTTTATATGATTTGGTATCTAATCCTTGCTTAAAACCCCTCAGATTTACATAAGCATCATCGCTAAAGCCATTATAATAAAAATCTTTCCATGCATTTTTGGAAGAAAACCATAATGCTATTAAACGATGAGTAAGCAGAAGGTCAATAATATCCCATCCCGATTCAGGATTACTAACTGTTTCCTTCACTTTTTTAAACTCAATACCTATTTTTTCGTCTTCCATAAAATTGTCAAGCTCTCCTTTAATAAAACGGGTTGCCTGTTCCATTGCCTTATCCCATATATTTTTATATTTTCCGGGATTTTCTATTTTAGTGATATAAAGCTGTTTTGTCAGATATTTTCCCCACCAGGAAATTTCCGGTCCCTTCATCCTTCGCAATTGCCTTCTTTTCTGCACATCTTTATCAATTTTTTTTACAAATTCGGACAGGTTTGCAAAAGGTGGTATGACCGTGTCTCCCATACTGCTTTTGAATACAATTTCACCCATCCGCTTGCCCGTTAATATTGTCAGCGCGTTTTTTGGTAAAGCCGAAATTATTCTTGTTACAATAAAAGGGTATTTTTTTTCACATAACTCCAATATGTCAATGCCCTGTTTTTCATCATCAAAATCCCCGTTTAATAATTCCATATCGGTTATTACCACATCATACTCTTTCGCATTATTTGCCAGTTCTGCAAATGCACTGCTTCCACTCTGAAAAGTTGTTATATTATGAAAATATGTACTAAGCTGTTCCTTCAATTTTAAAAGAGTTTTTAAATCATCCTCTATTAACATCACCTTTACATGAGATTTTTTACCGGAACCTTCCTCTGTTTTTTTAACCATGCTTTGTAAAACCATAAAAGATTGGTGTAATTCTTCGAGCAATTCCGTACAGTTTTCAATATCAGTAATTTTTTCCAGCCTTTCAGATATTTTAATTATTTCAGATGTCAGAATATCCCTGTTGACTTTAATTTCTTCAATAACCTTTTGCATTTTAACTTCATCCGGATTCACCGACAGTTTCCGTATATCATGTTCCAGCCGGTCAAGGATCCCCGACTCCAGCAGGCAGTAATTCTTTAAATACTCAAATTTTTTAGGGCTTATATCAGGGATTGCCAATTTATTAAGGTCAAAATCGCCGGAGATTAATACATGTTTAAATTTTTGCGTAAAAATCCTGTTTTTATCTCTGAATATCCTGTAAATAGTCTCACGCTTCAAAACAGAGATAAACATAATATTAAAGTTATATAAGCGATTACGGCTGTTCATAAGCTTTTTAGCTGCCTGGTAACCGTAAAACCGTGAAAGAGGCACTCCCCAATTCAATTCAGCAAGGATCACAACATTCTTTACCTTAAAACTATTTCTGACAAACTCATTAAATTGAGTTAATGATGTTATTACCAAGCATTTTTTCTTATCCCGGTCAGGAGCAAGAAATTTCGTTTCCTCATCGAGAATAAAGAGAGTATTTATTTTACTCCCATCACCTATAGATGATTTTTCACTGACCATCTCTTAAAATTGTTTAACGTTTTCTTTTTTTATTGGTTCTTTCAATATTTTTCATCAGCTCTTCCCTGCTTATCCGGAGGTTCTTAGCGGGAATCTCCTTAAACATTACAACAGGAGGCGTATTTTGCAACAGCAGGTAATTAGAGATCTTTTCACAAACATCCATCGCACCGGCAAATGAAAAATTTCTGGCAGTCTGTTTTTCTTCCTCCTGCACAATATGCGATGCAAAATTCCTTAACAAGTATAATTCCTGAGCAAAATTATCGTACATATACTTTATACTCCACGTGTTATATATCAGTTCGGGGATTTTCCCGAGATTATGAACAATTAACGAAGGTAACAGCCAGTTTGTCCGTTGCTTATCCCTGCAGGGGTCAAGAATTTCATTTTTTAAATATTCCCTGATAATAAATAATGTATGAAAAAGAATTGTAACTATTTCTTCTTTATTAACTTTCCCGTCAGAAGCATATTGGGAATTTTCCCACCACCATGGCTGCGGGGCATCTTGTATTTTTTTTATTTTTTCTGCAAACTCTTTCATAAAACTATACTCTTTACCGGTAAGAACATTAACCAGTTGTACAAACCGAATATAATTTGCCACGGAATCGGTCTCCGTCATAACAGTATCAATCCCCTCTTTAATCCAGAAAGCATCGGAGCCTGCCCTTTGCACTACTTCATAACTCCATGATTTGTTTGATGCTGTTGTCATTAGTACAGGCAATCCCGGGAATACTCTCCTTATTTCTTTCAGCACCATGGCTCCGGATAGTTTTTCCACGTTTGTCCTGATGCCCTGTTCTTTTTTCAGGCGAAGGTCAAGAAGCACCAAATCAGGATTATGTCTGGTAATCCCAGAACAAATAACACTGGTAATATAGTGTTCATTTATTTCGTCAGTCTCAACAGGTTGGACAGATTTAAACAGCTCTTCTTTTTCACTACCGTAAATTATATGCTGAAAAATACTGCTCCACCCCTCACTGGCCTGGTCATCGATATAAAGTATCCGTGGATTTTTTCTCCTTATCTCTTTTTGCAAAGAGAAAAAATCATCAATATTTGGAAAAATATCATCCTTAATACGGGAAATAATCTTTTCAACACTGTTCAACTGCTCAAGCCATCTACGCTTATTTACAGAAAGGCTGGAGATATTATTATCTATTTCATCAATCTGTTTTTCTTCATTATAAATTTCCTCATGCAGTTCTGTCTTTTTTTTCTCTTTTATTAAAAATATATCTAACAAATTATTGATCAAATCATTAGTTAATCCCCTCATACTAAGGGAAACTTTCAGGCCTTCAATAGCCTTAATTATGCCGGAATATTTTATTTTTTGGTCACTCCACTTAAAGACAGACTGATCTTTTTGGCCCTCGTTTACAATTGGTGTAAGAGATTCATTCAATTCATCTATTTTATGCTTAGCATCCAGTAACTGTACGAAAAGATTCTTTTCCGACCGGCCATAAAGGAACAATGCCTCATAATTTCTAAGCCTTTTAATCTTACTAATCAATGAAGCAGGATAGTCATCCAGCTCAAAACGGACTGAAGAATCCTTAGCGCCGTCATTGTTTAACAAATGATGAGCAAGCCACAGCCGGTCTATCCCCCACCAGTTTGCCCAGTTGTGGCGTTCATTTTCAGGAAGCCGGAATTCAGCAAGAATATAAGATCTCAAATCCTGTTTCTCATCAAACTGTCTGACAGCCAGTTCCTGCAATCTCTCAATATTCTGATAGTAATTGAAAAAAATGCACAAAGATTTTGTACAAGTAATACCTTTTGACCCTACAATTAAGTATCCCGGCTTCAATCTTACAAGCTGTATGTCTGAGAACGGAGTGATAAGCACGATATGCTTTCTTACACCCATCATCCGCAGGAATTTAATAAGAGCAATTCCTGCATTTTTCTGCAAAAACTCAAATTCTTTATCCGCACAGGCAAGATACTGGTCAATAAAAATTAAAGAAGAACCCGGCTGAGAAGCTTCTTTCTGCACATCAACCGCCACATCGTATAGAGATCTTCGCTTACCGGGATTATTTTTATCAATCGTCAGTATATTTCTTTCTTCTGCGGGTTCCTTACCGGAAAGGATTATTCTGCCGATGTTTAAAGGCTCAGGGCTGTCAGATATAATTAAAAGTCTCATGTATTGGATAATGTCAGGTTAATAATTTTCTCTTCAATAGCAGTGGCCTTATCCTGCAGGACTTTAAAATTAAACGTATTCTCATCCTTCAGAAACTGTTCTGCCGCCAATTCCATCTCCTCTTTTTCTTTTATTTTTTTAATTTCTGCAATTACATCATCTGTCTTTAGGCCACAGGTTTTTATTCTCAACAGCAAAAGCCGCAAAAATTTTATGAGGTGGATAAAAGATTCGAGGTATGGATTACAATAATCAGGATTATTTAATAATTCATCCAATCCCTGCTTATATAAATCCTCATTTCCTGAAGTCTGGTTACCAGGCAATGCGGTAATTACTGTTGTAAGTGCATCCGCAGCGAAATTTCCTTCTGTATGGTGTTCTGTTGCTTCATAAAGTAGTTTTTGGCATGTTTTGCAAACATTTCTTATCACATTTTGTTGCTTCCCTGTTGCATCAGAACCTTCATGATAAATTACATATATCTTACGATATTTGCAGATCATCTTTTTAAGATTCTCCTTAGCATCGCCCTCAAAAGTATAACTGTCGCTTATAATCAATATGCCGGGTTGATTTTCAGGATTATCAATACCATAATGAATATTCCCGAATGTTACTCCAATAATGTCATTATTTGCAAGCCTGTTATCTTCCTTTAAAAAACTCTCAACTTTTTCAGGGGCATGCCTTGCCTGAGTAAAAACAATAAACAAATTTTCTCCCATAATTATCAGTTTTGTTTTCTTGATGAATAAAGAAGTTGCACCAAATGAAACTTGCTTCTGTTCTCTATTACATACTGAGAAATTAATGAATAGTGCAAAAAAAGTGTGTCGGCAGGCAATGTATCCGGCCGTCCCCTTCCGGAAATAACCACTATCCTGCATTCTGGCTGAGCCACATGGAACTCATTTAAACAATCAGATATTTTTTTTCGCTTAATTTCATTATCAATCTGCTCCCCGGTTTTGCACATTATTTCCAAAACACCGAGATGGATAACAAGAAAATCAGCCGGCATGCCCTTAACCCGCTTTTTAATTCCGTTGATAAGGCTATCTGTATATTCCGGAGCATTAAGATTAGCTTCCGATGAAGGCAGAACCCATATTCTTAATTTTTCAAGAGCCTTTGACCAGTATGGATTCGTATTGTCATTTTTAACAATATATTCCTGTTTTTCCCTTTCTGCAATTTCCTGTATTCGTTCATCGACAATAATGACACGCGTCAGAATTGCTTCGGCAAACTGTTTTCTTAAAATAGCCTCACCCGGACCTCCGTCCTTTTTAAGCCTGTCTGTCAGGTATCCTGAAAGCGAGCTGCTTCCATACTGTTCAAAATAATACGAATTCTCAAAAGATACTTCATTGTCACTCATGTGCGGATGGTGGTGCAAAACAGCTGTTATTTTATCATTACCGTTATCGCCGGTAAGCGGAATGGTGTCGGACTGCCGGCTTTTATCATCATATTTGTCCCATTTTTCAATCACTAATTTTGAAACTGATTGTATTTTCATCAATTTTTCTGTCCATTTCTCCCAGAATTTAATAAACAAAGTTTCAGCCTTTAACCTGTCATCAACAGCCTTAACCTCATTGAAATTAAAATCAAATTTTATAAAACCTTCAATATCACTGTCATCATTGTTACTTATAAATCTCCGTGCAGGAAAAATCTTTTCATTTATCATGACCTTCTCTTTCAGCTCCTCCGAAGGATTCACCAGTAACATAAAATCATGTCCGTAAGATTGTTTTAAAAAATCATCATTAATCCGCGTTATATACCAGATGCCATAATTCTTCAACTGCTTAACTTTTTCATCAGCAATAGTATTGCTGCTGTCTGCTATAAGAAGGCGGCGGGGTTTTAACAAATAAAGCTTATAGCCCAGGTTTTTCCCTTTATCATCCGGCGCCCTGACAGCTTCTAACAATTGGAGTGTATCATTTCCGTTAAAATTATATGACAGGTTATCTATACCGGCCGGATCAATCTTTCTAAGATAAGCAGCTGCTATTTTCATTTCCAGCACCCCCCAGGCATTTGGCCTGAGGATTCCGTCTTTAAGCAGTTCCTGGCTTATTCGATTATTCTGGTTTTCCACTAATTGCGGATAGCTGTCCAATGCCTTACAGTTGTCATAGATAGTCAAAGCATAAAATTCATCATGCTTGGGAACCTCTTGTATATCAAATTCTATATTAAATTCAGAGCTGCAGCCTGGAGAATGCTTTGCCGTGTTTCGTATAATATTTTCAATAATTACATACAGTGCCTGGACTCCCAGAAGATCATTGGGAAAAGCAACAGTATGAATATCCCCATTAATATTTCCGGGCCTTACAGTTACCTTTTTTTCGTTTCCTGTGATATTGTTCAGCAACAATTCAAAATAATTTTCGCATCCGCTTTTCATCAGCCATTGTATCACATCGCAATAAAGATTTTTCGGTGTTTCAAAGATGGGAACAGATGTGGCAATATCAGCCAGAAAATCCATTCTCAGTTTCAGGTACTGGTTTAATGCTGTTACTTTTCCATAAATCTTTAATAGTGTCTTTTTTTGTTGTTTTGAAAAGAATGATTCAGATTCTGTTTTCAGTTTTTCAAATAATTGAACCTCCTCATCAGATTTCATCAAAGAGTCTGCGCTGCTCAGTTTGGCTAAAACATGACTGCCAATATTATGGCTCATATTCCGCGACATAACAGCTGCAATAGCAGACTTTTTTGCATGATTTAATATACTTTCCAGCTGGTAATGGTTAATTATTCTTATTGCCAGCTTATCGACCAACCTTTCAAACAACTGTATGAATTCATCAAAAAAACCTGATCCGGCCATATCTCTGTCAGCAAGGACAAACAACCCGCCTAAGCCGTAATCACAATTTTTATCTTCTCGTGCATCGAAAACAGTATTTGAAAAGAAATAATATAAATCTACCTTATCATTAATATACAATGAGTGCTGGATTACAGCCTCCTCAATTTTTGCTCTAAAATCTTCATCATGACCGTCAGAGATAAAATCTCCCTTATTCCATTTTTTAACATTTAATTGTTTCGGGATTATTGAAATAATCTCACCATTTTCAGAGTTCTGCAAAACAGATAATATAAGATCTGCATTATTATTTGTTAACAGCTCCCGCACCCTTTTGGTTATATCTTTCCGAACTTCAAATATATAAAGGGAATTTATTTCATCGTAGTAATTGTTTCCCTTTGGATTTTCAAATTTTCTGCAGACAATAACATTTATCCTGCCGTTTAACTCATTACACTTGTTCAGCTCATTGATTATAGCCTGTGAAAATTGATTGTTCAGTGATTCAGATAACTTGGTTTGTAATGAAATGGCATTATAAAAAGGTTCCTTTTCCAATCTTTTTATATACCCTTTAAAACTTTGAAAAATACTTATATCCCAGCTGTTAAAATCGTTTAAAATATAAAAAGCAGGAACAACAGCATATATCCCCGATTTATGGGTATCTTCCTTTTTGAATAACTCCAGGAATGCATTGAAGTGTTCGTCAACTCCTTTATAATGCCCGATTTTTATTGGCAGGAAACTTTCATTGATCTTACGTAATACTTTAAGGGTTTCATTAATCATTATTGGTTATTGTTTGAATTATAAGCAATTTGTAAAACCGCCGTCAATTGTCAGGTTTGACCCTGTTATATATGACGATTCCCCGGAAGCCATGAACAGCGCAGCATTGGCAATTTCATCCGGTTCTGCTATTCGTTTAACAGGAATACTCTCAATAAGGTTATTTCTATAGACTTCCGGCGAAATATTATCATTTTGTGCAAGTATATCGATTAATATTTTAAGTTCATTGGTATTTGTCGGCCCGGGTAAAATATTATTCACAGTAATCCCTGCCGGTGCAACCTCAAATGAAAGTGTTTTTGCCCAGGAAGCAATAACAGCTTTTACACTTGAAAGGCCTAACCCGGGATATGGAGATTTGTAAACCGTGCCTATAATATTTATTATTCTTCCCCAATGAATCTTCTTCATTCTTTCAATAGCGATATTAGTAACTATATGATAACTGACAAAATTTTTCTTAAAAGCAGATTCAAACTTTTTATAATCCGTGCCTGCAATTTTTGACGGCAAAGGACCTCCTACATTATTGACAAGAATATGTATGTTCTGTTTATTATTTTTAAAAAAATCAGATACGTTTTTCTTTAATTGTTCAGGCCTTTCAAAATTTGCAACAATATATTCATGGTGATATTTTTCATAATTTGGCAATTCCCTCATTAGTGTTTTAAGTTTTTTCTCATTTCTGGCTATAAGGATTATCTTACAGTTATTTTTCGCAAATTTATAAGCAATAGCTTTCCCTATACCCTGCGTGCTTCCGCAGACTATAGCAACCTTATCTTTAAGTTCAACAATCATTCTGCTATCCGGTTAATAAACATCTTTAATAACCACTGGTTTTCCGTTAATAATCATTTTAAACACAATAGGAATTGTAACCTCCCCTTTTGAAAAATTCAATATCCCGACAGCGCCGTCATAATTTTTTAATTCCCTTACATATTCCGCTACCTTTGCAGGATTGTTCCCTACTTTGTTTACTGCAGTTATAATAAGGGTTAACGCATCATAACCTACAGCATTAACAACAGACGGCTCTTCATTAAATTTATTCTTATACTTTTCCGCAAACCGGTATGCCCCCTTCATCAATGAGTCCTCCGGGTTATAATAAGCTACCGGCACTATAACGCTATCCGCTGCTTCTCCTGCAATATTTATACAGTCGGGCTCAAGAAAACTAATGTTGGAGATAACCTCCGGGTTATAATTTGTTTCTCTTAACTGCCTCATGAAGTGGCCCATTTCTTTCTGGTTACCGCCGAGATATATAGCAGGGGGCCTTACATTCCTTAATTTCGCAATGATGATTCTAAAATCTTTATTGCCAAACTCATAAGATTCACTCAGGGTGACCCTGCCTCCCAAATCTTCAAATGTCTGTTTAAACATATCCCGGATCCCCAATCCATATTCACTGTTGACATAAACAATTGCAGCTTCCTTAATGCCTTTCTCATTATAAAGAAACTTTGCAGATTCAACAGATTCAGATACACTGGAGGGATAATTCCGTGCAAAAAACTCGTTAATATTCTGAAGTTTCGGAGAAGAAGCTCCGGGACAAACCAGAAATACGTTATTCTGTTTTGCTATCGGTGCGATTGTTTTAGTCACTGTACTGCTTACATCACCAATAATATATTGTATGCTGTCAATATTAATTAATTTTTGCAAATTGTTTGCAGCAGTCCTCGCCTCCCCTTTTGAATCAGAATAAACTATCTCAATCGGATAATCTGTGTCAGCATCTGTTCTGGCAATCTCGATTCCCTTTTTTATAGGGTCCCCATAACTTGCCAATTCACCGGTAAAAGGCAGAATTACACCTATCTTCAATGCCTCATCCTGCTTTTTCCTGTTATCGCATCCCGAAATGATCAGAGAAATTATAACAACAAAAAAAACACCTATGGAAATAAACTTTTTCATACGATCAATTTTTAAAAATACAAAAATTATAAATAAACATAGTTATCCGGAAAGTCATTTTGTTTAAATACATCAGGAGTGAATTTCTCACCTGCCTTACCATCTTTAATAACACAAACCTTATGTGCAAGCTTAAAAGCAGCATCATAGTTATGCTCAACAAGCATTATGGAAATTTGCTTTTCCTCATTCATTTTACCGATAAAATCAGAGGTAATCCTGGCCCTTTCCGGGTCCAGGCCTGCTATTGGCTCATCCAGCAGCCAAAAAGTAGTTTGCTGTGCCAGCAACATTGAGAGCGACAAATTTTGCCTTTGCCCGCCTGACAGGTTACCGGCTTTTTTCTTGAAATATTCTTTAATTTCAGGGAAATAATTAACTATTTCCTCAAGATTATTATTCGTATTGTTTCTCATGGCTAAATCAAGATGCTCTTTAACCGTAAGATTGGGAAAAATTAACCCTCGCTGCATAAAATATGATATTCCCGTGTCAATCAAAAAATCGGAATCCATATTCATAATATTCTTCCCTTTAAAAATAATAATCCCTGAGTTAACCGGAGTTAGCCGGAAAATAGTTTTAAGCAGTGTGCTTTTTCCACACCCGTTTTGTCCTATAATAGCCAACAACTCACCCTGTTCAACATCCAGGTTAAGATTTTCCAGGACCGAGCTCCCGTTGTAGCCGGCTGACAAATTCCTTATTTTCAATATATAATCTTTCTTATCCATTTTAATTTACCAACCTGTCTTCAATTATCTCTCCTTCCCTCATTCTAAGAACATGGCTGCTTACTGATAAAACCTTTTTAATATTATGCTCTATTATCACAAATGTTTTCCCTTCCTTATTTAATCCTTTAACTATATCAATTATTTTACCGGTCATTGAAGGATTCAAACCCGAGAAGGGTTCATCAAGTAAAATCAGTCCCGCATTATTCATCAGCAACATGCCGAGGGAAAGCAATTTCTTCTGGCCGTGAGACAAGCTGCCGGCCTTTTCCTGTGCATAATTCTGTAAATGTAACATATCAATGATTTGAATAGCCTTTTTAAGGTTCTTACGTTCAGTACCGCGTATCAGATTAGGTTTCAATATATAATTTACAATATTTTCCCCCGGATGTTCATGGATACAAGCCATAAGGTTATCGGTAACACTCATATTTTTAAAAACCCTCGGATTTTGAAAAAGCCTCTCAATCCCGATCTTTGAACGCTCAATAGCAGACAGGTTAGATATCTCTTTCCCCTGAAAATATATCCTTCCTTTATCATGCTTGTCAAACCTGCTTATCAGGTTAAAAAGTGTGGTTTTACCAGCCCCGTTCTCACCTATCAATGCTGTAACGCTCCCCTTTCTGACAGAAAAAGATACATTGCGGACAACCGGCAGCCCGTTATACGACTTTGACAAATTTTCTATTTTAAGTATCTCGTTCATATGCTATTTATATACATATTTCCCAAAAAAACCGTTAGGCCTGTACCGCACTATCAATACCAGGATCAGTCCGTATATCACCATTCGCAGATTTGCAGCTGCCGCATCAGGGATATTAACAAATTTAAGTACTTCGGGTAGCAGGATATAAAATAATGCGCCTGAAACCGGCCCTGTAATATTCCCTGATCCGCCGATTATCACTATTGATACCAATAATATTGACTCATCAATAGTAAAGGAAGAAGGATCAATATATGAGATATATGTCGCATACAGACTGCCTGCAACAGCAGCAAAAGCCCCGGATATACAAATACCGGTACACTTAAAATAACGGGGATCTTTCCCAAGGGCCGTAACTGCCAATTCATCGTCGCGCGTACTCTCAAGCAGTCTGCAGAAAGGAGTTTTTTGAAAATAATAAAAAAATACCAGGGTAATTATCATGAAAAACAGTCCCAGTAAGGCAAAAGAAGGCAGGCTGTCAAACCGCATCCCTAAAATTTCAGGCCGTGGGATTCCCTCAATACCATAAGGCCCGTTTGTGATGCCTGTCCAGTTATAAAATATAGCATACATAATAACCTGGAAAGCCAGTGTTGCCAGTGCAAAGTAGAGTTCCCTCAACCTGCCTGCAATAAATGCAATTATCAGGCTGAATAAAATGTTGGCTACAACTGCCAGCGCCATTGCAGCCGGAAAGGAGATTCCCAGCTTTACCATTCCCAGGCTGGTAACATAAGCTCCTATCCCGTAAAAAACAGCCTGTGCAAGGGATAATAATCCCGTAAACCCGACTTTTAAGTTAAGAGACAAAGCCAGTATAATATATATCTCCGCTAAGACAACTATTTGAAGGATATAATTCATTTTTCTTCAATCCTTAATTTATATGACAATATTCCCTCTGTACGGAAAAGCAACACTATTATTAATATCAAATATGTCAATCCTTCCTCCCACTGGGAAGAGAGGAACCATTCCGTAATATTATTAAGAATGGATATTAACATTGAAGTTGCCAAAATGGAATAAAAATTATGTTGCCCGGCCAATACAACCACAACAATAGCTGTCAATGTAATACTCATCCCTGCTTCAGGCTCAATGCCGAAATCAAAAGCCTCCAGCAAACCCGCCGCAACAGCAATTAACGACCCCAATCCGAAAACCAGGTAACGCACTCTTTGAGTCTTAATGCCAATAACCTTAGCGAGTTCAGGATTATCTGAAACAGCCCTCACTTTCAAACCGTAACTGGTACATTTCATAAACAACAAAAACAAAATGATCAAAGGCACGGCAAATAAAATCTGCCAAAGTTGGGGCCGTGTAATTATAACGTTACCAAACGTAAGACTTTCATAAACAGAATTATAAAGAATTTTAGCATCGTTACCGAAAAGTAAAGCAATAATATTAATTATAATGATATAAATGCCAAGCGAAGTGATCAAAGCAATATTTTCATTATTTGTTTTTTTCATCAAAGGTTTATAAAAAGCCCACTCTGTGAAAAGGCCGAGAAAGACTGCAAACAGCAATGTCATAGCAACACTTGCAACCAGTCCTGCAGATTGATTCAACCAGTAAAAAAAATATACGCCAGCAACATACACTCCTCCGTGTGCCATGTGAAAGATCTTTGTTACAGAGAAAATGATATGAAAGCCTAATGCTACCAAAGCAAGAAGCGATCCGCTAATTACGCCGTTGATTAAAATTTGTAATGCCATACCTTAAATCTGCATGCAAAATACCTTAATTATCAGTTTTCCCAAGTTTTCCCGTTTAATCAGGCATATTAAAAAAGCAGCATTCCCTATCCTTGAAGCACAGGAAAAGATACTTTTGTTCTGAAGTTATTAAAAAAAGCGGCCTGAAAGCCGCTTTTAATGTGCATTTAACATTACTACCCACACTTTGCTAATCTATTTCAGATGTAGAAAAATGTTTGTTGAATCAACTTTAAAAATCCTCGTCCTTTGGGCGAGGTCATGTTCTTGCGGGGCTTTGCCCGAAAAGCATGTGCGGTTGAAAAAATTTGCATTGCTATGCAAAAATCGGGGTTAAAGCCACTTCCTAAGTGGTGGATAGTCCGATTTTAGCAAATTTTACTTGGAAAAAGAAAATATTAAGTTAGGATAGAATGAGCCCGGGGGAAATTTAAAAGCTTAGTTGGAACTGTGATAAAAATTTTGGGAAATATTGATTTTCAGGCATAGGTAAAAATATCTGAAATTGAAAAATGTAATAAAGATTAATAATTATGAAACGGGAAATATTTTTTGTTGTCATACTATTTTTGTTTGCTTCTTGTGGAGGGAAAAAACAACAAGGATCTTTAACTGTTTTTGAACCTA
>CAZIOB010000012.1:0-18157 GCA_964540755.1 uncultured Prolixibacteraceae bacterium
AAAAATAATTTAAATAAAATGTTTTCGGGTTCTCAAAATATTTTTATTTTTGCACACCGGTTTATTCCGATTAATTTATTGAAAACTAAATATTTTAAAGATGACAAAGGCAGATATAGTAAATGAAATTTCAAAAAACACAGGAATTGAAAAAGTAACTGTTCAAAAAACAGTTGAGGCCTTCATGAGTACAATCAAGGATTCCCTTGAAAGCGGAGAAAATGTTTATCTGAGAGGCTTTGGCAGCTTCGTAGTAAAAAAGAGAGCAGAAAAAACTGCACGTAATATCTCAAAAAATACTACAATTATTATTCCTGCACATTACATCCCCTCGTTCAAACCTGCAAAAACATTTGTGTCTATAGTAAAAAATAATGTTAAGTAGTTAGATTATGCCTAGCGGAAAAAAAAGGAAGAGACACAAGATGGCCACTCATAAGCGCAAAAAAAGATTGCGTAAGAACAGACATAAGAAAAGAAAATAGGTCTATTATTTTATAACAATTCTTTAAAATACGAGGTTATCTTAAAAATTAAAACCTTTCTGTTGTCGGGTTTGCCGGAGTATTCGAAAAATTTATATCAGACTGTTATAAGTATTTTCGATTTCATCACGGGATACCGGCTTAACAGATTTTTGAGATAATCTCGTAAGATATATGTATTTTATATTTAACAGTATTAATATTTAGGTTGTGAGTAATGATTTAATAATTGATGTCACTCCTTCCGAAATAGTCATAGCATTACAGGAAAACAAAAAACTTGTTGAGTTTACCAGGGAAAAGAGCGGGGCAAAATTTGCCGTGGGTGATATATATCTCGGTAAGGTAAAAAAGATAATGCCCAGCTTAAATGCTGCTTTCATTGACGTAGGATATGAAAAAGATGCATTTCTGCATTATCTTGACATGGGCCCCCAATTTTCTACTATGAACAGGTTTTTACGGGTTGTTTCTTCCCGGAAAACAAAAATTACTTCTATTTCAAAGATTCACTCTGACCCCGATATCAAAAAAGAGGGCAGGATAACGGATTTATTGAAAGTAGGGCAAAAAATTTTAGTACAGGTATCAAAGGAACCCATTTCCACTAAAGGGCCCCGTTTAACCTCTGAAATTTCTATAGCCGGACGGTATCTTGTCCTGATTCCTTTTAGTGAAAAAGTTACAGTTTCACAGAAAATTAAATCCAACGAAGAAAAAAACCGGCTTAAAAAACTCGTTCAGAGCATCAAGCCTCGTAAGTACGGAGTTATTGTCCGCACAGCCGGTGAGGGAAAAAAAGTAGCAGACCTTGATCAGGAATTACAGAAATTGATCGATAAATGGGAAACTACGTTTCATAAGCTCAGACGGGCTTCACCCCCTTCATTAATAATTGGAGAAATCGACAGAACCACTGCTTTGCTGCGCGATATATACACAACTGACTTTAACAGTATCATTGTTAATGACCAGTCCTTTTGCAATGAGATAACCGATTATATTTTAAGCATTCAGCCTGACAAAAAGAAAATTGTCAAATTATATAAAGGTCGCCGGCCTATTTTTGAACATTATGGTATTGAAAAACAGATCAAGGCGTCATTCGGAAAGACCGTTACTTTTAAAAACGGAGCCTATCTCATTGTAGAGCATACAGAGGCTTTTCATGTTATTGATGTTAACAGCGGCAACAGGACGAAAGCCGGCGGTGACCAGGAGACCAATGCCCTTGATGTAAACCTTGCAGCCTGCGAAGAAATTGCACGCCAACTGAGGTTAAGGGATATGGGTGGCATTATTGTTATAGACTTTATTGATATGCATGTGCAGGAAAACAGGCAGAAGGTCTATGATCATATGAAGGAAGTTATGGCCGGTGACAGGACAAAACACAATATTTTGCCTCTCAGTAAATTTTGTTTGATGCAGATTACCAGGCAACGGGTACGGCCCGAAGAAATTATTGACACGACAGAAAAATGCCCTACCTGCTCAGGGATCGGCAGGATAATGCCTTCTATTTTATTTGTTGACGATCTCGATAATAAAGTACATTATATTCTGAAAGATCTTAATAAGAAACGTTTATTGCTCAGGGTCCATCCTTATATTGCCGCATATCTTACCAAAGGAATTAAAAATTTGCGTAATAAATGGTTTCTTAAATTTCATAAATGGGTAAGAGTAGAATCCAAAAGTAGCTTTTCTTTTCTTGAATACCATTTTTTTGACGAAAATATGGAGGAGATCATTCTGTGAATCAGTGAGACTATGATTTCGATATTTCGAAATCATTTAGTCGAACTGATCCCGAATATCAGTGAGGGACCTTTGAAATCATTTAGTCGAACTGATCCCGAACGTCAGTGAGGAACCTCTTCAAAAAAACTGTCCGTTTCATCAGAACCCATTGTCATCCCGAACAATGTCCTCACGAGCAGAGCGAAGTGAACTCTGAGTGAGTGACCTCTCCAATAAACTGCCCGTTTCATCAGAACCGTAAATCAACATTAACCAGCATGAACAGAATTTTATTTTCTTTGTATTATATAAATATAGATATGCCGTTCAATTAAAAATACTTTTATATGAAACTGACAGCTGTTTTTTCTTTTATTCTTGTCACTTTTTTAGCACAAGCCCAAATACTGGAACCTGTTAAGTGGTCATTCGATTCAAAACAGGATGGCCGTAATATTGAAATGCAGTTTATTGCAGAGATTGAAGAAGACTGGCATCTCTATGATACCAGTCTGCCGGAGGGAGGCCCCATCCCGACTCAGATAATATATGAGGATTCTGCTTCTTTTGAACTTACAGCGGATCTTATTGCAGATCCTGAGCCGGTTCAGAAATACGACAGTACTTTTATGATGAATCTGCAATATTTCAACGATAGGGTGGTCTTAACCCGGAAAGCAAGATTAACAACTGACAAGCCCGTTGAAATTGCCGGTCATGTTTTGTTTATGTGTTGTGATGACGAGACATGTTTGCCTCCTGATGAAGCACATTTTTCATTTAATTTTAACAGGGGAGGGGAAACAGTCCAAAAGGATCAGGATGTTATGAATGCAGGAGAGGCCCTGGCTCTTTCACCTTCCTCGTCCGATACAGGCAGGACATTGTGGTTGTTTCTTTTAATTTCTGCCCTTGCCGGCTTAGCTGCAATTTTAACGCCCTGTGTTTTCCCCATGATTCCCATGACTGTTTCATTTTTTATGCAGGGAAGCGGCAACAGGTCAAAGGCTATTCGTAACGGTTTATTTTTTGGATTTTCCATTGTCCTGATATTTACCATTTTCGGGGGACTATTCTCTGTCGGCCTGTTTGGCCCTAATGCCGCAAATATTCTAAGTACCCATTGGATACCTAACTTAATATTTTTCATATTATTTCTGATTTTTGCCATTTCATTCTTTGGCGCATTTGAAATGATATTACCCGGCAGCCTCGTTAATAAAACCGATTCAAAAGCAGAAAAGGGCGGATTTACAGGTGCATTCTTTATGGCTCTTACAACTGTTATTGTCTCTTTTTCATGCACTGGCCCATTTATTGGTGCATTAATCATTGAATCTGTCCAGGAAGGAGGCTTTCGTCCGCTTCTGGGGATGTTCTTTTTTGGTTTTGCTTTTGCAGCCCCTTTTACACTTCTTGCCATTTTCCCGTCTGCACTTAACAAACTTCCTAAATCAGGAGCCTGGCTTAATGCTGTAAAGGTGGTATTTGCATTTATCCTTTTAGCCTTTGCACTTAAATTTTTAAGTAATATTGATCAGGTTTACGGATTTAATCTAATCAGCAGAAGGATCTATCTTGCTGTATGGATAGTTATCTTTTCCCTGTTGGGAGCATATTTCCTTGGCAAGATAAGATTTGCACATGACAGCGGAGCTCCGTTCATCGGGACAGGAAGGTTATTTCTTGCTATTGTTGCTTTTACTTTTGTAATTTATCTGTTTACGGGATTATTCGGAGCCCCGCTTACCTCTGTTTCAGCTATGCTCCCGCCCACAGATACCGGGAGGACGATTCTTTCGGGCGCAGGGCCGGTTCCGGGGATAACATCTGAAAGCGAATTATGTGATGTTCCTGAATATGCTGAGGGACTGCACCTGCCACATGGATTAAAAGGGTATTTCGATTATGAACAAGGCATAGGATGTGCTAAGAAACAAAATAAACCTGCCTTCATAGTTTTTAAAGGCCATGCTTGCGCTGTCTGCAAAAAAATGGAAAATACCGTCTGGGCCGATCCACGGGTTTTAAAATTATTATCCGAAGAATATGTTATTATAGCTTTATATACAGATGACCGTAGAACGCTGCCTGAAAAGAAATGGGTGGTATCTGAAACCGATGGAAAGGTTAAGAAAACATTAGGTAATATCAACCTTGACCTTGAAATAAGAAAATATTCAACAAATACAATTCCTTTTCATGCAATTGTAAAACCTGACGGGACTGAATATACCACGGGTGCTACACTTGAAGAGGATGAATTCCTTGCCTTCCTCCAAAGGGGATTGAAATAATAATTCAGATTGCCGGGGCAATCACATGTACTCGTAAAAAAAAGGGAAGCTTTCTTTGCTTCCCCTTTAAGATTTTCTTCATCTTACAAATTCGGTTATGAAACGGCATTTGCCAAATCAGCGCCGGGTTTGAATTTAACAACTTTCTTAGCAGGAATTTTGATTTCTTTTCCGGTCTGCGGATTCCTTCCTGTACGGGCACCGCGCTCATTTACTGAAAAAGTACCAAATCCGATTAATGCAACTCTGTCACCTCCCTGGAGAGCATCGGTTGTTGCACTAATGAAAGAATCAAGAGCTTTTTTTGCATCTGCTTTTGTAAGGCCAGCTCCTGCGGCCATTGCATCTACTAATTGTGCTTTGTTCATAAGCTGAAAATTTTAATGTGAAACTAAATAATTAAATTACAATAAAATACAAAAAATATTTCTAAACATAATAAATATGTAACAAATAAAATTTATTTCCAAAGAACCAGTAAAACCGGTAGTTTCAGAGAACTCAATAAGTTTTAGCTAAATTCTGAAATAACTTTTAAAAAAACAACACTGAACCCCCTTTTTTTTCAGCACATATAGAATTTTTTTCATAATAACTATTTGAGGTAAAAAAAAAATTCTACTTTTGTCGCTCCGGGAGAGATGGCAGAGTGGTCGAATGCGGCGGTCTTGAAAACCGTTGTACCGCAAGGTACCGGGGGTTCGAATCCCTCTCTCTCCGCATAAAATCCATCTGTAAACGGGTGGATTTGTTTGTTTATATAGTGTTGATAACTTTTTTTATAAAGTGGCTGTTTTTTTTATTATCTGTGTGCTGAACAGGCAAAAATATCGATAATAACCATCCTGAAATATCAGTTTTTAGTCATAATGAGACTATAATCCTATAGGAAACCCATTAGTTTCATAAAATTTCTGATGGATTTTATCTTTTGCCAATCTTAAAAAAGATTTAGGTATTTTGTAATGAATTATTATATTTGCATGCGCATTAGGAAACACGGGTGTAGCTCAGTTGGCAGAGCACTGGTCTCCAAAACCAGGTGTCGGGAGTTCGAGTCTCTCCTCCCGTGCAGTTCATAAATACAACAAAAAAGGCCCGGCATAGGGCCTTTTTAATTTATATCTCACGATAAAAAAACATTTCAGATTTCTCACCGTATCCTTATCAGGAACAGATTTTTCAATACATTTGCAGCTTATGCAATTTCTTGTAACGGCCGCTTAATTTTATCAATTCATCGTGTGTACCCTTTTCCGTTATTTTCCCCTTCTCCATAACACAAATGAGATCAGCATGAATTATAGTTGACAACCTGTGGGCAATCACCAGGGAAGTCCTGTTCTTCATAAGGTTTAACAACGCATCCTGTACCATTCTCTCAGATTCCGTATCGAGAGAAGAAGTAGCTTCATCAAGTATTAAGATGGGAGGATTTTTCATCACTGCACGGGCTATCGACAAGCGCTGTTTCTGACCGCCTGAAAGCTTATCGCCCCGGTCCCCAATGGTAGTCTGATAACCATCTTCTGTTTCCATAATGAAATCATGTGCATTTGCAATTTTAGCAGCATGTATTACCTCTTTTTCAGTGGCATTGTCAATCCCAAATGCAATATTATTAAAGAAAGAATCATTAAAAAGTATCGGTTCCTGGTTAACATATCCTATAAGATCCCTTAAGTCCTTTATTTTTAAATCCTGCAGATCAATGCCGTCAATCAATATTCTCCCCTCGGTAACATCCCAGAATCTTGGCAATAAATCAACCAATGTTGTTTTGCCACTTCCTGAGCGGCCGACAAAAGCTACAGTCATTCCTTTTTCAATCTCAAGGGAGATGTTCATTAATACTGGAATAGAATTATATGAAAAAGAAATATTTTCAAATTCGATCTTTGAATTAAATGCTTTAACCGGTTTTGCCCCGGCTTTCTCCATTATTTGCTGATCTGTATTCAATATTTTATCGATGCGCTCCATTGATGCAAGTCCTTTTTCCACACTATAGAGGGCGGTTGAGAAAGCTTTCGCGGGATTTATAATATTATAGAAGAAGACAAGATAACCAATGAAGGCAGCTGCATCAAGCGAACTTCTTTCATTAAGCACAAGCCGGCCTCCATACCACAAAACGATTATAATAATTGTGGTTCCCAGAAATTCACTCATGGGGTGAGCAAGAAATCTTCTCCACATCAACTGATTCATAATATGATAATAATCTTCATTTTCAATTTCAAATCTTTTTGTTGCCCTCTTTTGGGCATTAAAAGCCTTTATTATCCTGAGCCCTGAAAGATCTTCCTCAATGATCGATAAAATCCGTCCCATCTTATGCTGGCCCTTACGGCTTTCCTTTTTAAGGCTTTTCCCTATACGTCCGATCAGATAACCGGCTATTGGAAAAGTCAGGAACACAAATAGCGAAAGACTCCAGCTCATGTAGATCATAACAACAATCGAGACCAGTATAAGAATGGGATTTTTGATCATCATGTCGAGAGAATTCATTATGGAGTTTTCAACTTCAGCCACATCACCCGTCATTCGGGCAATGATATCTCCTTTTCGTTCATCTGAAAAGAAACCCAGGCGAAGTTTCATAATCTTTCTATATATCTTTGAACGAATATCACGGACAACCCCGTTTCTTATCAGTACTATCATATAATTAGCCAGATAATAAAACCCGACTTTCAGGAATACGGTAATTATGATGAATAGCCCGATAAAAACAAGGGCCCGTTCGTGGCTGTATATAATAATAGCATTACTAATAAGATAATCTACATACCCGGTAACAGAAGAGATGCTGAATTCTATTTCAGGCTTTACAGTTATTAATTCCTGGGTACCGAACAATATTTTAAGTGAGGGTATTAACAATAAAAAAGAAAATGCCCCGAAAATTGCACTCAAAAAATTAAATATTATATTCCAGATGAGTTTCCATTTATATGGTGGAATAAAACGTCTCAGCAGCTTAATAAAATCCTTCATCTCATTATAGTTTATATCCTTTTATAGTAGGAATTTTTACTCCTTTATTATCCTGATGTACCAAAGGTATTTTTTTAACTAAAAAATGCCCGTATAATTATGAGGCGTGATCCTTTTCAGCTCCTCCTTTATTTTTTCATCAATCTCAAGCCCGTCAATAAATTTATGAATTGTTTCCTTGTTGATTATTTCATTTTTACGGGTCAGATCCTTTAATACTTCATAAGGATTAGGATAGAATTCCCGGCGCAGGATTGTCTGGATGGCTTCAGCAATAACAGCCCAGTTATCTTCCAGGTCATTTTTAATTGCATCACTATTGAGCAGAAGCTTGTTTAATCCTTTTAACAATGATTTAACAGCAATAAGAGTATGACCGAAAGGTACACCGATGAACCTTGTAACTGTTGAATCGGTAAGGTCACGCTGTAACCGGGATACGGGCAGTTTTGATGAAAGCTGTTCGAATCCGGCATTGGCAATACCGATGTTACCTTCGGAGTTTTCAAAATCAATAGGATTTACTTTATGTGGCATAGTAGAAGAACCAACTTCTCCCTTCGTGATTTTTTGCTTAAAATATTCCATCGATATGTAACTCCACATATCTCTGTCTATATCAAGCAGTATATTATTTATACGCTTCATTGCATCGAATATAGCACTATAATTATCATAATGAGCAATCTGCGTAGTGTATTGGGATCTTTTAAGGCCTAGTTTCTTTTCACAAAATGTGTTAGCAAAATTTTGCCAGTCAATTTCCGGATAAGCTGCCTTATGAGCATTGAAATTTCCGGTAGCACCGCCAAATTTTGCATAGCATGTAATTTTTTGGAGCTGCTCTGTCTGGATATTGATCCTTTCAATAAAAACCATTAACTCCTTGCCCAGTTTAGTCGGAGAAGCCGGCTGACCATGGGTTCTTGCCAGTATTGTAACATATTTCCACTGCTCCGCTAATTCCTCCAGCCTTTCTGTCAATTGCCCCATAAGAGGAAAGTATTCATTATTTAGAGCATCATTAATTGACAATGGGAGAGCAGTATTATTTGCATCCTGGGAGGTTAACCCGAAATGGATGAATTCTTTATATTCAGACATACCTGTGCGGTCAAATTCCTCTTTTATAAAATATTCAACTGCTTTAACATCGTGGTTGGTAATATTTTCTATTTCTTTTATCCTTTTTGCATCCTCAAGCGAGAAATTTTCATGTATAAGACTCAGTTCTTCCAATTTTTTTTCAGGAATTTCTTTAAGCTGAGGAAGAGGCAACTCGCAGAGCGCCACGAAATATTCGATTTCAACAAAAACCCTGTATTTTATGAGAGCATATTCACTAAAATATTTCCAAAGGTTCTCAACTTTATTGCTGTACCTGCCATCGACCGGCGAAATAGCAGTTAAAGGATTTAATTGCATATCATTAAGATTAAAAATCAATGCAAATTTAGCATTTTAGCCGGATTAGGATTTTTTTACGGGATGATAATTTTTCAGACTGATCATTATTATTCTAACTTTGCAGCTTATTATTTATATCAATTTCCCAATATCTTAATTCAGAATGAAGAAAACACGAGTTTCGATTGTCTCATACCTTAACAGCAAACCTTTTTTATATGGACTTAATAATTCTTCTATATCCGATCAGCTCGAATTAAGCGTAGATATTCCCTCCATGGTTGCAGCCAAACTCAGAACCGGACAGACCGATATTGGATTAATACCTGTTGGCGCCCTGAAAGATTTGAAAGAATACAGAATATTCGGGAATTTTTGTATAGGAGCCCACGGAAATGTCAGAACAGTTGTGCTTGCTTCTGAGACACCTTTTGACGAGCTGGATACCATTTTACTGGATTACCAGTCAGGTACTTCAATTATCCTTGCACGTGTGCTTGCCAGATTTTTCTGGAAGAAACAATACAATTTTAAAAATACATATGAAGGATTTGAGAATGATCAAATAAAAGGTAAAACCGGCGGTGTAGTGATAGGGGACAGGGTCTTTGAGATGGAAAAAAAATATTCTTTTACGCTTGATCTGAGTGAAGAGTGGGTAAAGTTTACTAATTTACCGTTTGTTTTTGCTGTTTGGGCTTCCAATAAAATGCTGTCGAAGGATTTTGAAAAAAATTTTAACCTTGCACTTGATTTTGGTATTAAAAATATTTCCGAAATTGTATCCGGGGAGCAGATGAATTATCCTTACGTTGATATTAATGATTATTTCTCAAAGAATATTAATTTTATACTGGATAACGACAAAATGGAAGGTATGAAAAAGTTCCTGGAATTGGCGGGGAAACTTTGATATATAGTATCTGCTATAGCAGCGTAAATTTTTAATAAATGAGACATAAAATTATTATATGCATTTTTTTATTTTTAACAGCCTCAATGTTTGCGACTGCAAATGAGGATAATGAAACACTGGTATATAAATTTAATATTAAACAGGAAATCACTAAGGCTACCTGGCGGCAAACACAGCAGGCGTTTGAAGAGGCCGATTCCCTGGGAGCAGATCTGTTTCTTATTCATATGAATACCTATGGGGGAACAGTTGTTGATGCAGACTCCATCCGCACAAGAATTTTACAAAGTACTATTCCGGTATATGTTTTTATCGATAACAACGCCGCATCTGCCGGAGCCCTTATATCAATTGCGTGCGACAGCATATATATGAGGCCCGGAGGAAGTATAGGAGCGGCTACAGTGATTAACCAGACAGGACAGGCAATGCCGGATAAATATCAGAGCTATATGCGTTCCACTATGCGGGCTACCGCTGAGGCTCACGGCAGGGACACAGTTATATCAGGTAACGACACAATTTACAGTTGGATCCGTGATCCCAGGATAGCAGAGGCTATGGTTGATCCGTCAGTCTTTATCGAAGGTATAATAGATACAGGCAAAGTGCTGACCTTCACTTCCGGGGAAGCTATGAAATACGGATTCTGTGAAGGTACTGCAGAAAATGTACCGGAAGTATTGGAAAAAGTTGGAATAGACGAATACAAAATTACTGAATACGAACCTACATGGATAGAAAGGATCATCGGATTCCTTGTCCACCCCGTTGTTTCAGGAATTTTAATAATGGCAATCATAGGAGGTATCTATTTTGAAATGCAAACCCCGGGCATCGGATTTCCATTAGGAGTTGCTGTTTTGGCTGCCATACTCTATTTTGCCCCGTTGTATCTCGAAGGACTCGCTGCTAACTGGGAGATACTTGTTTTTATTGCAGGGATTATACTGGTTGCCGTGGAAATTTTTCTTATACCGGGATTCGGTGTAGCTGGAATTCTTGGTGTACTTTTTATATTTACCGGATTGATTTTGAGTCTTCTTAACAATGTCAATTTTGATTTCAGAATGGTTGAAATGAAAAATTTCGGCATTGCCCTGTTTACAGTGGTATTAGGAATATTTGGAGGATTTATAATGGCCCTTTATATTGGGAATAAGGTATTTACCGCGAGATCAGGTCCTTTCAGGAATTTTGCCTTAAGTACAGTCCAGAATATAAGTGACGGTTATCTTAATGTTGAGCCATCTTTTATGGCTCTTAAAGGCAAGTCCGGCAAGGCACACACTGTTTTACGTCCCGGCGGAAAAGTAATCATTGATAATGAAATTTACGATGCTGTAGCTGAAAGCGGCTTTATTGACCGCGGAGAAGATATAGTTGTGGTTAAAGCAGGAACTTCCCAACTATATGTCGAAAGACCCGGAACTTCCTGATATTATGGATTGCCGGAATAAACTTATAATTAATCTGTCCATGACAATCCCCCTGATATCTCCCGGTTATTAAAAGATATTTCCCTGTAGCAAAGGCCTATAGTTCTATTTTTGGTTCTTTCTGGTCAGAGAAAAGCCTCAATACTCCGCTGGCATGACGGTAATAATGACCGCGCAGATCTTTTGAATATTCATTTAAAATCTGGTTGCCGACACCTTCAAAATCGCCGCATTTAAACAATGCCCTTCCCAGTATCAGTTCCCTGAGAGATTTATTTCTTGTACTGACATCTGTCTTGTCAGCCGGTTCAAGCTCTTTTGCTCTTTTGATATCTGTCATGTAATGCCCTCTCATTCCGGACATTTGAAGTAAACTCCAAAGCGGTTCTGCTCCTTTCTGGTCACCGATTGTCTCCAAAGCAATAGCCATAGCCCTGAAATGAGAAAAATGACTTTCAGGTGTAAGTTTCTCAGCTAGTCGTATTATAGAAGGTAACACTTCAATTTTTTTAGTTCTTCCAGCAGCAATAATTAAACTGTCCAGATAACTGATACTACGACCGAACTGTCCCATACCAGTGAAATTCCATCCCTCATCCCAGTCGTCGTAACTATCTATGGCTTCAGCCAATTCCTTCCAGCCTGCAGACTCACCGACCATTCCAAGTATGCGGGCATATACCAGCTTATCTTCTTTATCTTCTGTCAAATAATATTGATCAGTAAGTGCCATAATACCCCTGTCTTTGTCCCAAAGAACAATTTCAAGTCCTTTAAGATCATCTCTTACCGTAATGGCTGCCTCCTGTATCTTTTCATAAGAAGGAGGATAATTATCTGTGCCGGTTAATACATGTTCAGGCAGATTTTCAATTTTCACCAGTTCTTTTTGAAGTTCTTTAATATCTATATATCTGATTTTTGTGTTATTATTAGCTGCCATTGCAGCAGCCATTCCCACAGCATACCCCTGGTTTTGCAGACATGGCTGCATTCTGATCACAGGCATTGCATCCCTGTGTGCACTAGCTCCCAGGCCCGTAACAGTAATTCCTTCCAAACCTTTTGGTAATAATGCCCTGAAGGGAACAAATGCAAGCACATCTACGCCACTATGTTCCGGAGGTTTCAATGAAAAGAACGGGGCTTCTGTAAAACCATGAGTATCAAATGAGCTAAGGTGAGCTGAAATAATATCAGGGTAAGTACGGCTGTTATACACATCGAGCACTCCAACTGTAAAATCGCCGATAACACGCCTCCGTTCCCGTGTCTGTGGTATTTTGCCTATATCATAATGATTTTCAAATTTATCTTTAGCAACAACAAAAGCCCGCCATACATCAAGAATATCGGAATCATTGATAAAAGTCCAGTCGGTATTATTATAATGATCACCGGGATTTTTAAAAGGTAATCCCGCTCCCTGCACAGCCAGTGAAAGTCCGTTGGTATAACTATACCCCGCACCGGCAGCAATGGCAATATCCGCACTTCCAGTAGAATCAATGACAGTACCAGCCAATATAACACCTTTCCCTTCCGGGGTAGCAACAACCACACCTCTCACTGTCCCGTTTTCCACATAAGCTCCTATACCGAGTACACCATACCATATATCGCCTCCTGCATTCCTTATCTCTTTCCTGAAGTATTCTGTTTTCCAGTCGAAAACCCACTCTGACAATGATTTCTTTTTACGGGGATTATCAGGTCCCATATTTTTTACACCACGGTCAACGATATTAGTATATCCTTTTCTGTAGCCATGGTAATATTTGCCTATCATTCCCATTGTCCCCATTCCTCCAAGTCCGTGCAAATACTCCAGAACAAGTGTTTTTACAACATGTTGGGCCGCTCCGACACCGGCAGGAGCACCAGCTGTACCTCCACCCATAACCACAACATCATAATGATCAAGCACGGGTAGGGCTGTTTTTTCAGAAAAAATATCGTCAATATGAAGTGAAGGTCTGATTTCATTCATAATTTCCCCGATATCTCCAGGGAGAGAATTATCTTTTCTCTCTCCTATGATAACAGGATTCCCCGGAACTGGCATTTCTTTGGTTATCTTTGCTGCATATTGACCTGTTCGTTCACCTATGCGGATAAGCCTGCCGGGTTCAAGCAGATTTTCGGCAGCTTTTTCGCTCAGGCCGGCGCTTCCGCTCAGTACAAAAAGATTGTTGATTTCCTCCGGTTGAAATACTTCTAAGCTAATCTTTTCAAGGTCAACATCAGGATTATCCCAATTATTCCGTCCCATAAGTTTATCCGGCGGATTTTGAAAAAGCAGATCTGCCGATTCCACCTGATTGGCATCCCATGTCAAATCCCTTACAATCTGTTCTGCTTCGGCAAACGAAGCGTAACTATTGTCCTTCATGTCAATATCAAGGGTATATTCAATAGCTTTATAGCGAATATCAGTTTCAGAAAAGGCAGTTCCGGATGATTTCCCCGATGAAGCATATTTTATCTGCACAGGCTCTTCATAAACTTTTGCAGAAAGTCCGGGCAATTCTTTAAGGTCATTTCCGACCACCGTGAACTTAAAAGTCTGTTTCCCTGCAGGGTAGGGTTTGAATTGCGATCCTGCAAGGCGCGCCGCCAAGGCACGGGGAGTAGCATCAATAATTGTTTTAGCAATTATCGCCTGCCGGCCCGACCGGTTAGCAATTACCACTCCGGCCGGTTGTCCGTTTTCCCCGGATAATATATCAGTAACATAGCTCGAAAACAGAAAATCTATGTTATTGTTTATCAATTCATTGTCGAGTACATGCTTTACATGCATCGGTGTTGGCAATCCCTTGCCAAATATTTTATTTCCCAGATCAGTATTTAAGATACTCTTATCATTGTTCCAAAGCCGGTAAGTACCGCAAACATCTTCCCCCAGATAAGGTTCCTGTGCGGCAAGGAAAACTTTTGCCCCTCTGCGTGATGCTTCAACAGCTGCTGCAACAGCAGCGAGAGAACCACCAACGATAACTATATCAACTTGGTGTATTACAGGAATTTGCCGTTCCGATTGAAAACAGAATTTTTGCTTTTTACCGGATATCTCACTTCTGAAGGCATAACCACCTGCCGTTATTATAAAAGCCGATCCGGCTGCTGTAGTTTTAACAAAATCACGTCGTTTCATAATGTTATTTTATTTACACTTCTGTAATAAAAAATAAAGGAAACTAATGCCAGAATAGTGATAATTGCACCTGCAATATATGATATTCTGTCAGATAACCCAAATCCCTCCGGTGCAATAAACAGGTAAGAAGAAACGACCATTGTCATGAAAAGGGCGGGAATCAGGGTAATCCAGTAATTCTTTTTGTTATTTACAAGAAAGACGGTGATTGTCCACAGGACAACAGCAGCCAGGGTTTGATTGGACCAGGCAAAATAACGCCAGATTATACTAAAATCGATCTGGGTAAGAAAGAAACCAAAAGCAAACAGCGGAATGCTTATAAGCAACCTGTTTTTAACCGGCCCTTGTTTCAGGTTCAGAAAGTCGGCCACTATAAGACGGGCGCTGCGAAAAGCTGTGTCACCTGTAGTGATAGGAGCCGCAACTACACCAAGAATGGCAAGCAGAGCTCCAAATTTGCCCATAAGGGTATTTGCTATCTCATTAACTATCCATGCCGCATTTCCCTGTTGTTCATTCATTATCACATTAAGTTCACGAATACCGCCAAAAAAACTCATGCTTATAGTTGCCCAAATCATAGCAACTATAGCTTCAGAGATCATTGAGCCATAAAACACCCTTCTTCCCAATTTTTCATTTGTTATGCAACGGGCCATCAAGGGCGACTGTGTGGAATGAAATCCTGAAACTGCACCGCAGGCAATAGTTATGAACATCATAGGAAAAACAGGAAATTTTTCCGGTTCACTGTGAAAATTTTTAAAATTTTCAAAAGTCAGCTCCGGAACATGATAGCCTTTTACAAACAGCGCAACAATGAGTCCGACAGCCATAAACAGCAAAGCAAACCCGAAAACAGGATATACCCTTCCGATAAGTTTATTTATAGGAAGTAAAGTCGAGAGGACATAATACAAAAATACTACCCATACCCAGAAAGTCATTGTAGCATAAGCAGGTGTTAATCCTGCCAGTATCTTTGCCGGTCCCATAATAAAAACTGCGCCTACAATTACCATAAGAAATACTGTAAATCCGCGCATAAACTGCTTGGTAGCTTTACCCATATAAATGCCCACCAGCTCGGTAATGCTGAGTCCATTATGCTTTATCGACAGCATTCCTGAAAAATAGTCATGAACAGCGCCGGCAAATACCGATCCCAAAACGATCCAGAGATATGCAACCGGTCCCCACATTGCACCGGCAACCGCCCCGAAAATAGGTCCGAGCCCGGCTATATTCAAAAACTGGATCAGGAAAACTTTCCACGAGGGCATGGGAATATAATCAACATCATCCTCCATGGTTATTGCAGGAGTTTTGCGTGAAGGATCAGCGCCGAAAACCCTTTCAACAAACTTGGAATAAAAAAAGTAACCCCCTAAAAGTATGAGAAATGAAATCAGCAGAGTAATCATAAGTCAGTTTTTGGAATCTAAAGATAATATGTATTTTATAAATTACAGAATTACATCAATATTATTTTATGAACCTGAATGTTGATTTAAAAGTTTTTTTAGGACGGAAAATACAGAGTTAAAGCAGGAGAGCTGCCAGATAACATTAAAGCCTTTACGGAACTTGATGCAAAGGAAGGTGAAATACATTCCTGATACCATTATTTGTATTCATTTTTTCATTCAGCAAAATTTTTACTTTTAGTAATATTGTGCTGCATAATCAACGATTATTTTCTAAAATAAATTCAATTTTTTAAAATAAACTCTTTATATTGGACTATAATTGAAACATTCAATAACATAAAAAATCATGAAACTAAAAATTAATCGCCGTAAATTTGTAAAGAATTCATTTATAGGATTAATGGGAGCTCCTTTATTATTCAACAGGGGGTGGAATATTGCACCGAGTGATAAAATAAGAGTTGCTCACATTGGGGTAGGGGGAATGGGAACTTCTCATATAAAGTGGTTCTCAGAATTCCCTGATGTAGAAACAGTGGCGTTGTGCGATGTGGATCAGGTAAGGTTGGCGGAAGCCCGTAAAAAACTTTCCGGTTTTAATCCGAATGCAAAACCGGATGTTTATACCGATTTCCGGCATGTTATTGACAGACAGGATATTGATGTAGTTACCTGTGCCACTCCCGATCACTGGCATGCTCTGGTTGCCATTATGGCTTTCGAATCGGGAAAAGATGTTTACGGCGAAAAACCACTTTCTTATTCTATGAAAGAAGGAGTAGTGATGAAAAAAGCCCTTGAGTATCATAAACGCATTTTTCAACTGGGAACGCAGATCCACGCAGGAGAAAACTACCATCGTGTTGTAGAAATTATTCAATCGGGGGTATTAGGGAATATACATACGGTACGATTGTGGAAAACAGGGGGGTCACCCGGACTTGGATTTCCGCCCGATGAAGTTCCTCCAAAAACTCTTGATTGGCTGATGTGGCTTGGGCCTGCACCATACTCAAACTATACTTCTGTGCGATGTCACCGTACTTTCCGTCACTTTTATGATTATTCCGGTGGTGTTTTTGCTGACTTTTGGTGCCATATTGCCGACATAATGTTTATGTCGGTTCATCCTAAAGGACTTTATAGCATTGATGCACGCGGTGAAATTCCTTACGACGGTATAGCCGATACGCCAAAATGGATAGAAGTAGATTTTAAATTCAAAGGACTGGATGTTTTCTGGACAACCGATCCACCGGAAGTCCCCGGCGCTGACAAAATGCATATCGGGGCTCATTTTGAAGGAGAACACGGGACATTAACATGTGATTATAATAACCGGATTATTTCTATTGGAAAAGAAACAACCGATGATATTGAAGATATCCCCAAAACACTCACCCGGTCTCCCGGACATCAGCGCAATTTCCTGGATTCTGTTAAAACAAGGAATCAACCTGAAAGTAATCTCAAATATGTGCGTGAAATGACTCTTCCAATGCATCTTGCATCAATTTCTTTCAGGCTGAAACGAAAATTGACATGGGACAGTCAAAAAGAACAATTTGTGAATGATCCTGCGGCAAACTTTCTGTTATCAAGAGAATACAGGGATCCCTGGTCACTTCCTACTTATTAGTATATAAAGAATAAACGGTTGAAAATATTAAATATATAAAAGAATGAAACCCCCATGAGGGTGGAGTTAAATTTTAATGTTGCCCTCACAAAAGGGGAAAAATAAGGGTAGAATGATTTGAAAATTTAAAAAACCTTGACTGATTAACAAATTGATTTATAAACATTTAATTTAATTATATTTTGATGAAACGAATATTTATATTTTTCATTTCTATTGTGACTTTCTTATCCGGTTTTACACAGGATAAAAACCATTTTAGTCCTTTATTTAACGGGAATGATCTTTGCAACTGGATAACGTTGAAAGGGACACCTGCTTTTAATGTAACTGATGGCGTCATCGTAACTACTTGCCATAATGGGAGTGACCTTTTTACTCAAAATGATTTCGGGAACTTTATTTTTAAATTTGAATATCTTTTATCAGAGGTGGGTAATAGCGGAGTGTTCATCCGTTGCGACCCGGATAGAAGATCGGAAACAGGCTTTGAAGTGCAACTTCTGGCTCCATGGACTCCCTACAGGGATGATCTCCACTGTACAGCATCGATTTATGGCCATGTAGCAGTGAGTAACCGGCCTGATGAAACAACCGGGATATGGCATGCAATGGAAATTAAATGCGACCGGAAA
>CAZIOB010000013.1:0-8414 GCA_964540755.1 uncultured Prolixibacteraceae bacterium
GGGGCAGGACTTGAACCTACGACCTTTGGGTTATGAGCCCAACGAGCTACCAACTGCTCCACCCCGCAATATATTTTTAAATTAAATTAATTTTCCAAAACGGAGTACAAATATATATAATTTTCCAAAAAACACAAAATATAAAAAAATCATTGTGCTAATGAATCCGGGATCTCCCCACCAAGCGTTAAATCATCGGGAGGCGGTTCGTTATTTTTTGAAAACCAAAATAATCTCGATTGATGTGGTTGAAGGTTGATAGTTATCTCTTCCATTTCACCGAATGCAATAATGAATCCGGGTTTCCAGTTAAAAATATAAGTTGAATCCTCATCTGTAAAATCAAAAACCGGATAAGTTTTTATAATATGATCCTCTTTATCATTGAAAAATAAAACTCCCCAGCTACGGAAACGCTTATAGAATCTTACAGCTATTTTAATTTCTTCCGTTGAAGGCCAGAAGGGAAAATAGGCATTCTGATAAAGTTTCCCGGGCTCAAGGAATCTGAAAAGGGTTACTTGTTCATTTTCCCATTCCGTAAAATTATCAAGAGTGCTAACAGCTCCTCCTAAAAAAGATATCCACAATGCTAAACTGAATTTTTCGTCTTCAGTGAAAGAATTGTCATCAGTCAGTCTTATCTCACCAGAGTTATTTTGCCATAAAACATTATTAAAGTACTGTGTGAAATAACTTTCGCGTATCATGTCGGTAACACAGTCATCCCACCTGTTACCAATAGGTTCTGCCATCTTAAGAATATCAGCATAACCTATTACCGGGCCAAAAGAGGTTTTATCAGCCATTATCAGACTTCCGTAACCAATTTCTTCCCGGATCATATCCATTGCTTCCCTGAAGGTTTGGACGGATGATTTTGCCGGAGCCGCCCGTTTTACAAGATGTGAATCTTTCAAGCCCCATTCAAGATAATCTAATTCATAAAAGATAAAGCCTATTTTTCTAAGTGTTTGAAAGACTTTGCCCAGATATTTCAAAGCCCCGGGATGGCTTGGATCAAGAGCATAAAAATTTTCATCACCCTCTGTTTTTTCTATTATAAGCTCATTCTGGAAATTTTTTATCAGCCAGTCTGAATGTTTTTGAAAAAGGTTGCTTTTTTCTGAAACCATGAAGGGAGCGAGCCAGATACCTGCACGGTAGCCATGTTTAAATATTTCCCTGGCAGCTCTTTCAAGTCCCCCCGGCCAGTTATCATTAGGCTCCAGCCAGTCACCTGCAATACAGTAGCCTTTATTTATGCTAAGGGTATGAAGATGGGGGGGATTACTCATTGTAGTTAGATAATCTATCTGTTTTTTTAGTTTATCGAACGAAAATTGTTCATTATCCTCACTTTTTGATATCCAGTGATAACTGGTAACAGATCCCTGTCTGGCTTCTGTTTTCTCACTTGTTCTCCAGGCAAGCTCCTGAAGTGTTTCATAAGCCTTATTCCCTGTATAAAAATACAGGTTGGGTAATTTGATATATTCGTTTTTTATTTTTGTCTGGTTAAGCAACATAGCCGCTTCAAAGAATATACCCCCATCGCCCTCCTCAATGTCTTTAAGTCTTTGACGATGCCTATAACTATAGATCGTGCTTCTTTGCAGAAAATCCCTGTGATCCGTGTTTCCTATTGCAATTGTTTCTTCATTGCCCAGAAAAGCAAACATCAGGTAGCTATCGTAACTCCAGTTTTCCCATGGGCCGATCTTACCGGTATCTATTGTATTTGGCCTTATTATTGGATGCACTCCGCTTGGCCCCCCCGTACCAAAGCCCTGACGGTAGAACTGGTCAACCCCGAACACCTTAGCCTGGGAGATTGGGAAAAACCAACGTGGCGACTGGGAAAAACCACTGAATTCTGCCCCGATTGAAAGAGAGTCCTCATTAGTCTGCAAATCAAGCATCATGAATCCTCCTGATAATTCATAGACAATTCTGATACCTTTCGGGGAGTCGCCGAGAAAAACATTGCGAGGCATAACTGTCTGCCCGTCAATTGCAGGTCTGCAGTTTTTAAGGATAATTTCTTTTGATATCAGGTCATAGCTGCCATTTTCATATATAATCCACCGAGGCCTGGATAATTTAAACCGTGTTTTTTTTCTGTTAATATCACCGGCCATTAAATCATAAGGATTTAATAAAACTCCTCCTGCGGCAGCGCTTCCGCATATTTTAAGAAATTTACGACGTTCCAGTTTACCGGTCATTGCTAGGTAATGAATAATTTAATCAGGTTTTCAATATACGTTTTTTATTCGTCATTAAGAAATTTTAATAAATAAGTTTTATTATTTAACGTTTGATCAGACATCCTGGTTTCGCATCTGGGCATATAATTTATTTGCAAAGATAAAATCATTTAGTTTTTCATTATCGGTATTAAGTATATCTTTATTTGTTCCTTCCCACTCTTTTCTACCCTCAGCGATGAAGAGCACCGACTCCCCTATTTCAACTACTGAATTCATATCATGGGTATTTATTATCGTGGTCATCTGAAATTCTTTAGTAAGGCTTTGGATAAGCTTATCAATAACTGTGGCAGTTTTCGGATCAAGGCCAGAAACGGGTTCATCACAAAAAAGATATTTAGGATTCAATGCCAATGCCCTGGCGATAGCAACACGTTTTTGCATTCCCCCGCTGATTTCACTTGGAGAAAGTTTATAAGCATTTTTCTCAATATTTACATGGTCCAGACAAAAATCCACACGGTTTTCTTTCTCATAAGGAGTCATATTTGTGAACATATCCAGAGGGAACCTGACATTAGCTTCCACTGACAGGCTGTCGAAAAGAGCACCACCCTGAAAAACCATCCCAATTTCACGTCTCATTTTTTTTCTTTCATTTTGGGATATTTCTACAAGATTTCTGTCATCATACCATATTTCACCTCTGTCAATATCATACAGTCCGAGGATAGATTTTAAAAAAACTGTCTTCCCTGATCCGCTCCGTCCTATTATCAGGTTTGTCTTTCCACGTTCAAAGGAGCATGAGATATCTTTTAGTATTATACTTCCCTCAAAGGATTTATATAAATTTTTTACTCTAATCATGTCAGCAGAAGTCTTGTTAATATTAAATCAAAAAGTAGTATAAGAATATTAGTGTTAACAACTGCATTTGTACTGGCCTTGCCTACTTCCAGTGCCCCACCTTTTACGTGATATCCGAAATAAGCAGGTACAGAGGCAACCAAAAATCCGAATACCAGTGATTTAATAAGTGAAAAGGTCACATAGTAAGGATAGAAAAGGAAACGGATACCTTCAAGATAATCATGTAATGAAATGACCCCAACAACCGATCCTGTTACCAACCCGCCTATAAGTCCGAAAAAAACACTAATAATAAAAAGGATGGGAAAAATAAACACAACAGCTACAATTTTCGGAAGGATCAGGTAACTTGCAGAATTAACTCCCATAATTTCAAGTGAATCTATTTGCTCTGTTACCCTCATTGTGCCAATTTCCGAAGTAATATTCGATCCAATTTTGCCTGCCATAATCAGTGCAATCATTGTAGAGGAGAATTCCAGAATAAGTGTATCTCTTGTCCCGAGGCCAACAAGGTTATTCGGATAAAGAGGGTTTGACATGCTGTATGCGAACTGAATAGTCATTATTCCACCTATAAAAAGAGATATAATAATGACAATCCATACTGAATTTACGCCAAGCGAGTCTATTTCCTGAAAAAGTTGTCGTATATATATTCGATGTTTTTCAGGCCGGCCAAAGACTCGTTTCATCATAATAAAATATCGCCCGATATGAAAAAACATTTTCATTTTTATACTGTTTTACATAATTAAAAATTTTATTATCATTCAAATATTTTGGTTAAATTTACGATATTAATGATTTATAAGAAACTTTGAATGCAATAAACAAACGAATATACTTTCTAAAGAAACTTCTTTATAATGTTATCGTAATCTTAAATAAATAATTATAAATTATATTTTTGTGCCCGAAAGTAAAGAAAATAAAATGGATAATAACTATTGTGTAATAATGGCCGGAGGTGTTGGCAGCCGTTTTTGGCCGCTCAGCCGCAGGGCCAGGCCAAAGCAATTCATCGATATTCTTGGAACAGGCAAGACATTGATCCAACAGACATTCGATCGTTTTCGTTCATTAATACCTCTTGAGAATTTTATCATTGTGACAAATGTTAACTATAAAGATATAATTCTTGAACAGATTCCGGAATTGGATGAAAGTCAAATTTTACTGGAACCACTCAGGAGAAATACAGCTCCGTGTCTTGCTTATGCTGTTTATAAGATAAAAATAAAAAATCCCCAGGCTAACCTGGTTATCGCGCCTTCTGATCATTTGATCCAAAAGGAAGAAGAATTTATAAGGCAGATAAAAAACGGCCTTGAATTTGTCAAGGACAGGGACGCGTTATTAACAATGGGTATAAAACCAAGTCGTCCCGAGACAAGTTACGGTTATATCCAGATAAAGAACAAAGTGAAATTTAATAATCTGGATAATTTTTATAAAGTTAAGACCTTTACCGAGAAACCCGACAGTGAAATGGCGCAAATTTTTTATGAAAGTGGTGAATTTTTTTGGAACTCGGGAATTTTCATGTGGTCTTTATCTTCTATACTCGCAGCTTTTGACACCTATTTATCAGATATATCTTCTCTGTTTGTAAAAGGTCTGAAGTTATATAATACCGATGATGAGGTACATTTTATTAATAAAACATATTCGGAGTGTAAAGGTATTTCGATTGATTATGGAATAATGGAGAAAGCCCGCAATGTATATCTTCTTACAGCTGATTTCGGATGGAGTGATTTAGGCTCATGGTGTTCTCTGTACGATAATAAAACCAGGGATGAGGAAGGAAATGTTATTTCGGGGGAGAATGTGCTGATTTATGATACAAAAAATTGCATAATTGATGTAGGTGATGAAAAGGTTGCCGTATTACATGGACTTGACGGGTATATAATTGCAGAGTCAAATGATACTCTTATGATCTGCCGCAGGGAAGATGAGCAACAGATTAAACAATTCGTTACTGATGTAAGGATAAAAAAGGGTGATTCATTGGTTTAGTAAATGGACATAAATGTTTCTGCAATATAGAGATCTTCAGAATAAGTAATTTTCAAATTCTCACGGTTACCTTCCACCAGATTTATTTTTGTTCCTGTGCTTTCAAGTACTGATGCATCATCTGTGAATTTATCACTGTAATCCTGATCATAAGCCTTTTTAATTAACGTAACTCTGAAAGTCTGGGGAGTCTGCACAAGGAAATAGTTATTCCGGTTAACACTTTTATTTTGGTTGCCGGTAACTTTCCTGAGTGATTCTGATGGTGGAACTACTGGCAATGCGTTGCCCTTTTTGACGGCTGTTTGAAAACATTTATCTATTGTTTTATCAGATACCAGAGGCCTTACCCCGTCGTGGATAAATACAATCCCATCGCTTTTTATCTTATCTAATCCGTTTTTTACAGAATGGAACCGGGTTTCACCTCCGGCAACTACTACATGTTTAACAGGGAAGCTATATTTATCAATTAACTTTTTCCACCGGGTAATTTCCTTTTCTGCCAGAACAATTATAAATTCTATAGAGGTATCATAGAAGAAAAAAGCATTTATTGTATGCATTAATACCGGAAGCCCTTTTAGTTCCAGGAATTGCTTTGGAATATCCTTCTTCATACGGCTGCCATTTCCGCCGGCAACAATTACAGCAAACTTTTTGATCAGATTTAACTCCGAAACCATCTTTTTTCTTCTATTAGGCATAAAAATAAAATTATTTATAATAAAAATGCAAAAAAATTGGGAAATTGGGTTACCTTTTATTAACTTTGAGCATCTAATTATAGATGACCCATATTTTTTTATCTTCCCGATGAAAAAATAGCCCCGGTAAGTCCTTTTCCGGGGTTTTTTTTAGGTATTATGTAATATTATTATTTCTTGTTAATTTTTTAAAGATCCTAAAAGTTTATAACTTGAAATTTTTTCAATTTGTTTGCTTTATATTTTGGGAAGTGATATTTAATCAACATATTATTTAGTACCGGCCATCAGGCCTGTATGGCATTTTAAAATAAATCATTATGCTAATTAAAATTTTCAAACTGAATGAGAATGAAACCTCTGTTAAAACAGAGGTGCTGGCAGGATTAACAACATTCATGACTATGGCATATATCCTTGCAGTAAATCCACAGATCCTGAGTGATGCAGGGATGGATAAAGATGCGCTATTTACTGCAACAGCCCTTTCGGCAATGATTGCCACACTGATTATGGCTTTGGTTGCCCGCCTGCCATTTGCCCTGGCACCAGGTATGGGTCTTAATGCTTTTTTTGCTTACACTGTAGTTATAACTATGGGCTACAGTTGGCAGTTTGCACTCACGGCAGTATTTCTGGAAGGCATCATTTTTTTGATATTGACAATTTTTAATATCCGTGAGTTGATTGTAAATGCTATTCCTCTGCCTCTGAAGCATGCTATTTCGGCCGGGATCGGATTATTTATAGCATTTATAGGGTTACAAAATGCAGGTGTGATAGTAAGTAATGATTCTACGTTGGTAACACTGGGCAATATGGGATCACCTCCTGTGCTGCTGTCTTTAGGAGGCGTAATCCTGATTGCCGTTTTACTTTCCCTTAAGGTGAAGGGAGCCTTGCTGATTGGAATATTTACAGTTACCATTGCCGGATTGCCTTTTGGGGTTACTAATATACCGGAGGGATATCTGGCCGGTACCCCGCCTTCCCTTGCTCCTGTTTTTATAAAGTTTGAATTTGAAAATGTCTTTACATTAGATATGCTGATTGTCTTATTCACTTTTTTATTTGTGGATATGTTTGATACAGTGGGAACTCTTGTAGGTGTATCCTCGAAGGCCGGCATGCTTGATGAGCAGGGCCGTGTTCCCCGGGTTAAACAGGCTCTGTTTGCCGATTCTGTGGGAACTACTGTTGGGGCAATACTTGGTACAAGTACAGTTACAACTTATGTGGAAAGTGCCTCAGGAGTTGCTGAGGGAGGTAAAACAGGACTAACTTCCCTAACTGTTGCTTTTTTATTCCTGATTTCCCTGTTTTTTGCACCGCTTTTCACGATGGTGCCACCTGCAGCCACAGCTGCTGCTCTTGTCCTCGTGGGATTTTTTATGATGTCGCCAATATTGAAAATTAATTTTGATGAATATACTGAATCAATACCTGCATTTATTACCATTATAGTTATGCCTCTGACATACAGTATTGCTGAAGGAATTGTATTTGGGATGATCTCATATGTATTATTGAAATTGCTGACAGGAAAGATAAAAGATATTTCAGTTATAATGATAGTGCTGGCAATCCTGTTTGTATTGAAATTTTTAATATAACATTTGAGTTTAAGTGTTCACTTTTCCGTTCCATTTTTGTTTACTCTCATCTGTAATATTATAACAGATTAAAAAATGAGTTCATTTCTGTTTTTAGTCAGCATGTTTTTCTATTTTTGCAAAGTAATGAGTTATCAGCCGGCAATTTAAATCCGGCAAAATGTTCAGAGACATTGATTTACCGGGAAAATGTCAGGATAACTTATTAAATGGTGAACAGGGTCGTTAGTTCAGTTGGTTTAGAACGCATGCTTGACAGGCATGAGGTCGGCAGTTCGAATCTGCCACGACCCACTTGAAAGAGAAGGAGTTGCAAAGATTGGATTTGTGACTCTTCTTTATTTACATAAAAATTGTACAAAAAAGTACTTTAAAACGTTGTTTAATAATATTTCAAAGTATCTTTTATTTGGTCAGCATATTTATAAATATCATCCAACGATTTAATTAATATTTTTTTTTCACTTTTATTTTTATCGAATAGTCCCAGATATTTATTTGTTCCGTTTAAATGCAGCCTGCAAATTGGTTTTCTATTATTGTCATCTAAGATCACTCCGAAATACGATTTAGTATCCCTTGCAAATATCCTTGAAATATTAACTGCATCATGTAATATTGATTTGACGATATAAAAACATTCAATTTCCTCATCGGTGGTAATAATTTCATTTTCCTCTGGAGTTTCAATTTCGGTTTCAGGTTTGGTTTCTTCTTCTTTCTTAAGAGCATATTGTAGCCTATCATTGACAACTTCCTTAAATGACTGATTTATTGATTTCTTAATAATCTCTGTAAATTGTTCAACAACTTTTTCGGTTAATCGCCCATTATAAATTTGTCTCGCGAAATGTTTAACAAATTCTTCTGAAGGATTATTAATTTCATTTGAGTGTGTAACAATTTAGGGGGACATTATGCTACCATCCTATAGTTCAGAAAATCAATAGATTCCTCCTTTTTCTGAATGTAGTATTTCATAT
>CAZIOB010000014.1:0-17166 GCA_964540755.1 uncultured Prolixibacteraceae bacterium
AGGTCAGTTATTCTATTTCAGGGCAAACACATAAAAAAAATCACCGGATTTTGTATATCCATAACTGAGCGGTTCTCAAGCTGATATTAAGACCCCGCTCTTTTGTGGTATAGTCCTCTATAATTAATCCGGTCCTTTTTTTATTTTTATAACCCGGGCTTTCTGGTTATTTTAATAGTTAAGTCAATTATGTTTTTACAATCATTTGATAACATTTTATTCATGATTATTTATTTTATTGCTTAGTCAAAAAATAATTCCATAAACTAAAAACGGACACGATGTTTAAAATATCGTATCCGATGTAAAGTTAATAAATTATTTTGTATTTTCATAAAAAATTTTTTAATGAAACGAACATGAAATTTTTCATTCAAAAATTGCAAAAAAAAGAATGAATAAATTTTATGTGAGAGCGACGGACGGAGCGGTTCCATCTGTCAAATTAAAATTTATAGAGATGAAAAGAAACTATGAAATTTTAAAACAGATCATTGAACTATATGGAGATTACGAGTATGAAGGCAGGCCATTAAATCTCTTTGATTTTGCTCAATGGCTTGTTTCACGGGTAAATGAAGATCGCGAGTACAGCGAAGAAATTAAAAAAAAGACTCAGTCAGAACATCTTTATAATGAGCTGTATCTTATTAAACAATTTAGCAAAAACGCCCGTTTTCTTGAGACAATTTCCAGAATAGCCCGATATCATGAATTTTATATTCGCAAAGCTTTAAAAGACCAAACTGTTAATACCCGTTTAGAATTTTTATTCCTTTTAACTGTAGATATTTTGGAAAAGGCAAAAAAAACAGACTTGATCAATATTTATTTGGTTGAATATACAACAGGTATGGACACTATAAGGAGGTTAATAAACAACGGACTACTTTTTGAAGAGCAGGACAAAGAGGATAAAAGAGCTAAACTTCTGGTGCTAACTAAGAAAGGGAAAAAAGAATTAAATAATTCAGCAAAAAAAATAAACGAAGAAAACTCAATGTTTTTAATGGCAATAAGTGATAACAAATGGAAAAAGATATTGCCGGTTCTGGAGGAGATTGATGAATTCCATAATTCAATATATCAGGAATATAACAATAAGCCATTTGCTGAAATATCAAACTTGATTGATTCGTTGAAACACTATTACAAATAAAATAACCTCACAACCCATGTAAACATTAGCAATGTCATCGGTAATTTTTACCTTCCTCAGATTCTTCAATTACAGCTATAAGTTTTTCTTTTAAGCCTGTTTTTATCGCCTGATTTTTTAATTCCTGCACAGCAATGCTATTGCTACAACATGGACAATTAAACTTTTACTTGTCATCCATCCTTCCAGGTCAATAATTTTCTCGAAACCGTAATTGAAGGTTGGCTCGGCCAAAATTTTTTCCGGTCGTTCTTCGAAAAAAAACCGGATATTGTTATAAAAACGCTTCACGTGTATAAGTAATGGATTTGCCATATTTCTGCGGAAACTCCACACTTCCGCGCTGAATGATGTGCGCCACAGGATTTATGTCGTTTACATAAGTACGGCATCCCAGCCGGGCTGCTTCAATGAGTTTTTTCGGTTGGGTCATGATTGCTGTATCCCCAGTAATATCAGTTTAAATATATGTTTTATCATTTCAATATCTTCAAAATATGTCTTATTATAAAAATAACGGCTGATTTTTCCTGCCTCTTGATTAACCTCATTTTCCAGGATATTAGCTATATAACTTTTCAGAGAATCGTGTTCTTTAAGTAATCTTCCTATATCATACCCGGCAAGCCATGCTCCGGCTTCTATTGTGTAATGTGCTTCACTGAATTCGTCCATGATATCTGGAAGAATATTGTAAAACCTTTCATCGTTTAGTCAAAATAATGAATCAAAACATCGTGAATATCGTCCAGGTCTTTGATGCGTTCCGGTTTTTCATCGAATGAAATAAGTTTCAGAATAATAATGCCTTCCAGTGGTGTAACCTGTACCGTTGTTTCTTCATCCAGCTTCATTTTGGAAGGTTCAGTTAGTACCTCTTTCAATCCTATCACTGAAAGTTCCGTTTTTTGATCGGTGAATCTTACAGTTCCCGTTTCTTCCACTTTACCAAAAGGCAGCAAGTCAACAACAGTGTTTGTGACATCGTGTATTATCCGGTAAGGTTCAATTACTTTCCGAAATCCATTTTTCAGTAATGAATGAAGTAACTCCTGATAGATATTCATGTCAGGCAACATAATTGCAAAATCAATATCGGCTGTGCCCCTGCCTGGTTTAATACCTTGTTCAGCCAAATGAAAATGTCTTGCTTGTGCGCTGATAAGATATAACTGTACATTTAACTTTTTACAGGAATCATCCACAAGGTTAAACACCTCTTTAAACCATGGTGTAAGCTCTTTAAAACTCATGAGCAAGGTATTTATCCCAAATCATTTGGGCCGTTTCGTAGCATCTGTTGTCTCCTGTATTCATTAAATCCACGTAAACTAAAAGTGGATGCACTGTTTTTTGTTTTTGCTGGTCTGTTGTATCCCAAAATGTCTTGAAAATTTTAACGTTTCCATTTGGGTCAGGTATTAATTTGTACATTCTCATTAAATCGGTTCGTGTGTTATTAGTATATAAAGTCAGTTCACCTGGCCGGAGGTAATCAGTTAGAATATCGCCTGCAGGTTCGCCGCCCCAAAAGGTATTTTCATCTAACTGTATTTTACGGTAATGAATAAAATTTTTTTCATCGGCAAACCTGAAATGGCCTAATCCAAGAGCGGGCTGTAATGTTACAATATAGGCTTTCATCCATTTATCAAGTAATCCCTTTTTGTTGTTTAACATTTTTTGAGTGCGGTCAATTTTTAATAAAAAATTTTCCTTTTGTAGTCCGTGGAATACATTGCTGATATTTCCGAGTCCGGCACCTGTTTTTTTTGCAATTTTTCGTTGAGGTTTATTGAGCCAGGTTTCCTCTGTCAGATAAAGATAAACCACTCTAAGTCCGGTTTTTGTGAATGCTCTGTTGCCTGTTTCTTTTGCTAAATTAAAGGGTTTATTGGCATCAATCAAAATCAGGCAGTTTTCATGATTGATGAATATGTTACCATTTATTTCCAGATATGCAATATTTCTTTTTCGCAATTCAGCTTTAATTTTTGGCCGCAAATAATGAACAACCAACAAAAATGGTTTTTTATTTTTGGCAACAGTTTCCAAATTGGGCAGTTGGTGATCAAGGATTTCCTTTTTAATTTCGATATGAAAAGGTATTTCCCAATTTTTGAAAGTCAGCTTTAGTTGTCCCTCTGTTTCTGCCAAAGGATTATCTTCCCAAACGAAATGTATGCCAATTTCGTCCGAAATATTTTCTAATGCAATATATAAAACTTTTTGATTTTCCATGTTCATAAAATATTAATGCTCACGCATCCATGAACAAACAAAAATAATGAACAGTTTTTATATTAATTGTATTTTTCCCATTCTTTTTCAGATAAGAAGTTTTGAATCCCCTTCGGTTGTTGTATATTTTTGGAGTAATTTGACGGAAGTTTAAAGTCAGTAAGTTTTGACAGCGAAATGAGGGATAATTCGCCTGCAGATTTACGGTAAAAAAGGTGAATAGATTCATCGACCATGTTTTCAAAACTTCTGAAGTTTGTACCCCGGACGGGATTCGAACCCATGACCTACTGCTTAGAAGGCAGTTGCTCTATCCAGCTGAGCTACCGGGGCAAAAAATTTTATACATTCGCTTTTATTCAAAAATATAAGAACAAATGCCACTATTTAAGCGGCCGTAAAATTAAAAAAATATTTTGGAACAAAATGAAATGCCTCAAAAAAGGCAGATAGTGAATTATCAGGTATCCTTCTATCAAAGCAAAATTCTAAAATTAAATATATGGGATTCAGATGCATTTCCGATCTAATTGGCGGGGTATTAAACCACTTTTTATAAAAACGGACAGGGATATTCAAAAATATATAAAGGCTGTTAATTATTTAACGCCCACATTACAGCTTTTTCAGCATGCAATTTTGTTGTATTAAATACTGCTATATCTACATCGGAATCAGATATCAATAAAGGAATTTCGGTACACCCCAGAATTACTCCTTCAGCACCATTCTTTTCCAAATTGCCAATAATCTTCCTGAATAATTCCCTTGACTCATCTTTTATCTGTCCATGAACCAATTCTTCATAAATAATCCTGTGCACTGTATTTCTTTCTTCAACATCCGGGATAATAATTTCAATTCCGAATTTTTCATTAAGAATCTTTTTATATAAACCCTTCTCCATAGTAAACTTCGTTCCGAGCAAGCCCGCTTTTTTTATATTCCGATTTTCAATCTCCTCTCCTGTAGCTTCAGCAATATGTAAAAAGGGTACTGATATATTATCTGTAATTGCCTTACTGCATAAATGCATAGTATTGGTACACAGAATTATAATATCAGCTCCGGCATCTTCCAGTTTTTTTGCAGAATCCGCCATAATAAAATCCAGTTCTTCCCATTTATCCTTATGCTGAAGCTTTTCGATCTCAGCAAAATCCACCGAATACATAATACTCTTACATGAATGAAATCCACCAAGTAATTCATTTACCTTTTCATTCATCAGTTTATAATATTCAACTGAGGATTCCCAACTCATTCCTCCTATTAAACCAATTGTTTTCATATACTCTGATAAATTACAACTGCTTTTCAACACCGGAAACCATAACCTTTTGGATATCTATGTCACCATAAACAACATCAACATAAGGTATTCCGTTTTTCAGACCAACATTTCCGAAACCTGTTTCAGTGGAAATAAAGCTTTTAAAATCACCTATTTTTGAATCGATGAAAAGAGTTTGGTTTACAGCATCATACCTGACTCCGGTCATGCCCTGCAGCATTCCGTAACTTGCCATGGCACGTGCATACCAGTGGCCGCATTCGTATTCATTGAAAGGATTCCGGATTGTCCCGTCATATCTTTTCCTGCATTCGCGAACAATATCAAGCCCTTTTTCAACTTCTCCCTTAAACATTAAATGACAGGCAACCTGGTATTCAATTCCTGTCCAGACTTCATTGCTATAGACAAAAGGCAAAGAAAGTTCTCCTCCCTTAGGCCATGTACATAAAAGCAATCCTCCATCTTTTCCACAGGCAAAAGTAGGCCGCTGAGGATTTACATGGTCGGATAAATCTTTCTTCAGATTATATTTGTGAACAGATTCAAGGTGGCTTGTTACTTTATTCTGGTCCAATACTTCATCAAGTCCGCAAACATTAGCGATCCACATCCCCAGAACTCCATCTGACAAACATCCGGAACCATACTGGTATTTTGGACCTTCCTTTTTTAAAATTTCCCGAGCTTCAGGGGAATAATCCGTACTCATAGACAGTGCTTCAACCGGATCAGGAGCCTCCAGGCCTGTCCATTTAACTTTCTGTATATAATACTCACCGTCATAAAGTTCATTATCCATATACTCTTTCCCTTTTTCAAGCAGTGCATTATAGAATTCATATGGCTCATCCAGTGATTTGCTCATTTCGACAAAAGCGGTAAGAGCTCCGAGGTAAAAACTGGTGCACATGCCATCCGGACCCCAAAATTCAATATCATAAGTATTATGATGTGGCTCCTCAAGATAACCCTTATGGCCGGGATCCCACGTATTGATGCAGTAATCCAGGCTCTGCTTTACCAAAGGATACAGTTCCTTCATCCAGTCAGTGTCCCCGCTGATCCTCCATTCGCGATAAACCTTCATGATTCCGCCAAGCTGGCCGTCGGATGCTGCATGAAAATCATGGATAGTGATTGAAATGGGAAGATTGGTCCTGAATGCCTGGTGGCCTTCTTCATTTTGACTAACCTTAAATTCTGTTTCCCGAAGAGTGCGCTCAAGGGAAGGAAACAGATGTGGTATTGCCTGTGCATAATTCCAAACATGTGTGCATGAACCATGGCAACAGCCACGGTTATCGCTGCAGCCCTCAAAACACCATAACCGTCCGTCGAATTGCCGCAAAACAGTGGGTGATTTTAATATGGTAAGATTGGCAGATAAAGCTTCCATCACTTCAGCCGGAAGTGTTGATGAAAAAAAGGCATCCCTGAAAAGTTCACTTTTATCTCTTAACTCAGCATAATGAAGTTTCCAGTATTCCACAACTTCATCCACATTGTTGAATCGACTTGCATACCAGGGCCGGTGATATATTTCATCCTTTTCTTCGCCTTCAGGGATTTCCGGTCTTTTCCCGAGAGCAAGGTTTGTTTCCGGGAAGTACCAGCAAAAATTAACAGAAACTGTTTTTTCTTCACCAGGATCTAATACAACAGGCACATAAACTGATGCTCCGGGGGAACTTTCCTCAATGGGAGGATTATTTACCATATTCATCTCTTTAATATTTTTCCACAAAATTGTTTTGGAATCAAACCAACCTCCCCTGAACCAGCAATAATCCACCACTGCATCTTTATCATCCACATAAATTGTAAATCCGCTACCATTAACCGGATTATTATATTCCCCATCTGATTTAATCAGTTTAAAACCATTCGGTGCCTCAAGGATCCGGCCTCTTTGGTCGATAAAATTCATTACATTATAAGAAAATACAGCTTCAATTTTCTTATCAGCAGGATTTCTGAAGTGATATTCCATAGCCCCTGCGGGCAAACTCGAATTATCAGCATCAGTTGGAATAAATGGGCTCCATCCTGTAATTCTGACCTGTAGTGGAATATCCTGATCCTCCAGTTCAAGAGTGGCAAAAGGGAACCGGGATAAAAATTTTCCCGAGTCAAATCGTGGATATCCATAATCCCTGTCGCCTCGGCCATTTCCTGTGCCCCCGGGACCGAATATTTTCCATGTCGGAACAGGCGCTTCCAATACTTTCGCTCCATTTTCATATCCCCGAACGCTTATGGCAGCAAATGCAAACGGATCATTAAAAATCTCGGGACGGTTTTCAACAGAAAGATGTGAGATTGCTCCCGTGCCTTCCAAACAGAACATTCCCGCTCCTATACCACCAACCGGAAATGCAATACGGTCTAAATTTTCCCCTGTGTAATAACTGTTGAATTCATGGCCGGAACTGGCGGCATCTCTGTCGGTTGCAGGTGATGAGCATCCCCAGCAGAGAATAATTAGTAATACATTAAAAACTGTTTTTTTCATAATGGTTAATTTTTATGTTGAACCTGCTCTTAAAAATATATTTCGTTATCAAACTCTGAAAAGCTAATTTAGCAATAATTTAATAAATTGATATATAGATATTTATATTTTATAACTTTTGGAAGCAGATTAAATTTTCTATCTTCAACGTTTAGGATTTCACCATATACCGGCCCATTCAAATTATGAAAAAATTCCAAATCAAATACTCAGAGTGCAATCTTATTTGCTAAAAAATGCATACCTGATTGTTAAATAAGACACTATAATGTAAAAATTTCACATTATTACAAATAAAAACCGGAATTTTAAGGCATACTATGTAAATTTGCAGAAAAAACCGGAAATGGGTTGAATAATTGATAATAAAAGAACTCAAAAAACCTGCCTGGTACTTTGTCAATAGTTTATTAATATTTAAAATTTTAATTTATGAGTAATTATCACGAACCAAGTAATCAGTTAAGCGAAAAAGCCAGATCAATTACCAGGGCATTGAATAGCCTGAAAGAGGAAATTGAAGCGGTTGACTGGTATAACCAACGCGCTGATGTTGAAAAAGATGAATCACTTAAAGGCATTTTGGTGCATAATATGAAAGAAGAAATTGAGCATGCTTGCATGACCCTTGAATGGTTAAGGCGTAATATGGATGGATGGGATGGCCAGCTTAAAGAATTTCTTTTTACAGAAGGAGAGATTTCGCATTAAATTACAACAAATGAAACGAGCATGTAAAATATTTACACCCAAAGTGATTATTAAAATATATGCGAGTTCCATACTATACCTTTGAAAATAATTAATTTTAATAGTATGAAACGACTGGAATTAAACTAATATTCAATAATGAGAAAGTATATATTTTTTTGTCAGTTCTGGGTTCTTATTTTATTAATTAATTACAGCAATCATTGCTTTAGCAATACTAACGATACTATTCCGCCCCGTCATAAAGTTACTCTTCGTGAAGCGCATATTGGAAGTCTGGAAATAGATACTAAATTGCTTGACAGTTATGGACTTTTGCCTGGTAACATCAGACAGTTCTACCTTGATGCACGGTCTGTTTTTTCCGGACAACCTGATGCCGATTTTACCAATATCGATATTATCATGGCTGCCCATAAAAATAATCTGCCATTAATGGGGGGCCCAATGCTGGGGAAACTGGGCAAAGACAGGGTTGTGGTATGGTTGCGGCCTGCTACCGATGATCCTATAGTGATAAAAGTAACAAAATATGACGGAAGCAATGCAGGATCATTCAGTAATAATGCTGTTGAGCCCGGTGTGGAACAGAGAATAATACTTGACGGGCTGTCTTCTGATACTGATTACAAATATTCAGTTTATATAAAAGAGCGCAAAATTGCAGAAGGAAAATTTACTACAGCGCCGGAGTCCGGCAAAAAAGGTATATTCAGACTGGCATTCGGTTCATGCTTTCATAAAATAGGCCTGCATAATCCGAATCTTATAAATCAAATCATGGAAAGGAAGCCGCGGGCTATGATGTTACTGGGAGATATTGCAGTCGATGACAGGGAAAACCGGATTAACATGCACAGATCAGATTATCTTCTTCGTGATGTTTCAAAACCATGGCGAAATCTGTCAGCTACTGTTCCATTATATGCTGCCTGGGATGATCATGATTACTTGAATAACGACCTTAGCGGCATACCTGAAGGATTTACTCCGGCAGACCGGACAGCCATCCGGTCAGTTTGGCATCAGAACTGGAATAATCCGGAAAACAAAAAACCTGGAATTTACTTTAGCACACATATAGGCCCGGTTGAACTGATAATGCTTGATACCCGTTCATGCCGGGAAAATAAACGCAGGGGACAGTATGGTTCATATTTGGGCATAGAACAACTTAACTGGTTAAAAAAGACATTAAAGGCCTCTGAAGCCCCGTTTAAAATTATTTCAAGCGGAACAATGTGGAGCGACTTCATCAGCAATGGCAAGGATTCATGGGGCACATGGGACACTATAGCCCGTAATGAAATTTTTAATCTTATTGAAATAGAAAAAATTGCAGGTGTACTGCTAATTAGCGGCGACCGCCATGGCGCTCGCGGATTTACTATTCCCAGGCCATCAGGATTTGTATTTCATGAATTTGAGGCAGGTTCACTTGGCGGAGTACCTGGTCCGGATGCATTGGCAAAAGACACTGCTAATCAGCTATTTGGTTATCATGGGTCAAACGCAATAGCTTTTGGCGAATTTACTTTTAATACTAAAAAAGATAAGCCGCGGGTTACATTCAGACTAATAGATGAGTTTGGAAATATACTGGAAGAACATATCTTGCCATACAACAGTCTAACCCCCTGAATGAAATTAATTTAGAAGCATTTATTCAGTAAAAAGCCAATATACTTTTCTCCGGAAGATGAGAAAAAAGTAAATTGATGCTGTTTAATTATAATGCCATATCTTTGTATAAAAATGAGATACCATAACACTCGGCAATATTAAATATTTAATAAGATGGGAGATTTATATAAAATACTTGAAAAGAAGAGAATTAGTTTACCGGATGATGTTCTTTTTGTACTTAGTGGTTCCAAATCATATAAAACTTTTGATACGGTCAGGCAATTAGCTGTTGCTGCAGTAAATGGGGATAATAACAGTTTCGACGTAAAATATGAGATACCTGGCAAAGGAGAAGTAACCGAAGCCGTAATTCATAGAGTTAATAATGGCATTTCGGCAAATTATACCGAACCGTATATGCGTCGCAGAGACCCTGACACTATGGTTATTGCAGATGATTTACCCACTGATAAAGAAAGATTTACTGACAGATATGGATATAACTTTGAAACATTGAGAAAAGAGACTATTGAATGGCTTCAAAAGCAGGATCTGGCAGTATTCTTTTATTTTGCAGGACGTGATAATATCGGGTTAGGAGGGATTGCCATAGCCCCTGCCAATGCAGGTTTTTTTGCGATGGGCCTTGCCATGCTTCAAAGTATAATACCGGTTAACGAACTGCCCAAAGACTTTTTAATAGAAACTGCAATATTCGTTGCTCCTACTTTTCGTCATACACATTTTAATGGAAAGCAAATAGTTGTTCACAAAAGATCTGAGAATTTACATGAAATTTTTTCATACAACCTTTATCCGGGACCAAGCGCAAAAAAAGGTTTATATGGAACCCTCCTGACCAAAGGTGAAAATGAAGGTTGGGTAACAGCCCATTGTTCTGCTGTTCAGGTAGTGAGCCCATACGATAACATTACAACTTTTATGCACGAAGGTGCAAGCGGGGGAGGTAAAAGTGAAATGCATCAAAATATTGTAAGGGAAGAAAACGGACAAGTACTTATAGGTGAGAATATCCTCACCAAAGAAAAAAGGTTAATCAATCTGCCTCTGTTCTGTTCTTTTAATCCTGTAACAGATGATATGGCTTTATGTCATCCGTCAATCCAGAGAAACAACGGTAAGCTTACCGTACTTGACGCTGAAAATGCATGGTTTATAAGGGTTGACAGCGTAAATGAGTATGGAGATGACCCATTTCTTGAGAAACTTACCATAAATCCCAAAGAACCTTTATTGTTTTTGAATATAAAAACAAACCCTGATTCTACAGCACTAATTTGGGATCACATAGAAGACAGTCCCGGCAAAAAATGCCCCAACCCAAGAGTAATTGTTCCAAGAAGTATTGTTCCACATGTAATTAATAAACCGGTAACTATAGATATCAGAAGTTTTGGCGTACGAACCCCGCCCTGCACAAAGGAAAATCCGACTTACGGAATTATTGGATTGTTTCATATTTTACCCCCGGCATTAGCCTGGCTTTGGAGGCTTGTATCTCCCCGCGGACATGCAAATCCCAGTATAGTTGACAGAGGAAAAATGGGAAGCGAGGGTGTTGGTTCATACTGGCCATTTGCCACTGGCCAAATGATTACACATGCCAATTTATTACTTGAACAAATTATAAATACTCCGCGAATGAGATATACACTTGTTCCCAATCAGCATATCGGGGCATGGCGGGTTGGTTTTAAGCCACAATTATTGATGCGTGAATATTTAACAAGAAGAGGTAATGCAAAACTAAGAAGCGATCAGTATCAGCAGGCCCGCTGTCCGTTGCTGGGATTTGAACTGAATTATCTAACTATTGAAGGGGCAAAAATACCTTCAAGGTTCCTCAAGGTTTACAAACAAATCGGAGTAGATACACCGGGTTATGATGCCGGCGCTGAAATTCTATATGATTTTTTCAAATCCGAATTGCCAAAATATTTAAAACCAGAATTATCCTCTACCGGCCGAAAAATAATTGAAGCATGTTTATCAGAAACATCTGTTGATGATTATTTATCCATTATTCCTATGGATTATCAGTATTCATTCCTGACAGCCGAAAACTACTAGTAGAGTTTTATTTCCCGGCAGAAATATCATCAGGGATAAATTTCATGCATTAGAACAAAAACAAACAAACAAACAATGGAATAACAGATTAAAGCAGGTGGATGCCGTTTGCCCTGCATGTTTCAATCATTTCATCGGGCCAAATGCTCGACTGAATTTCTCCAATATGAGCCTTCCTGAGAAAATACATACATAATCGTGACTGGCCGATTCCCCCTCCCACTGTAAGCGGCAATTCCCCTTTAAGCAGCTTTTTATGCCAAAAAAGGTCTTTACGTTCTTCCTGTCCCCTGATCCTGAGTTGCTCAAGCAATGCCTTTCTGTCAACACGAATTCCCATGGAAGATATTTCAAAAGCACGATCAAGGACAGAATTCCATAATACCAAATCGCCGTTAAGTCCCCGGCAGCCATTAACCGTAAGCGTAATCCAGTCGTCATAATCAGGTGCGCGGCCATCATGAATTTCACCATTAGGTAACTCCCCGCCTATACCTATAATAAAAACAGCTCCATATTCCCTGGCAACTTTTTCCTCCCTATCCAGGGGTGTCAGCTCAGGATACTTCTCAGCCAGCTCTTCCGAATGAAAAAATGTTATTTCATCAGGCAACTGGGGTTTAATTTCAGGATAAACACTGAATACATGAAATTCAGTCCTGACCATAACTGAATATATTTTTTGTACCAATCTTTTCAGAAAGTCAACATTCCTGTCCTCTTCTGAAATAACCAATTCCCAATCCCATTGGTCAACATACAAAGAATGTATATTAGTCAGTTCCTCATCAGGCCTTATAGCATTCATGTCGGTATAAAGCCCGTAACCTTCCTCAACCTCTAAATCTGCCAGGGCAAGTCTCTTCCATTTTGCAAGTGACTGTACAATTTCTGCAGTCTGCCCGTCCATATCCCTTATGCCAAAAGAAACAGGCCGTTCCACACCATTAAGATCATCATTTATGCCAGTTCCTTTCTTTACAAACAAAGGAGCTGTAACCCTCCTCAGGCGCAATTCGGCAGCAAGGTTTATCTGGAAAAAATCCTTAATCAGCTTAATCGCCTTTTCAGTCTTACAGACATCCAATAACGATTTGTAATTGTCAGGAATCAACAACTTCATAGAATCCTTATTTATTTATTTCCTACAAACATAGAATATTTTTAAAAATATGTAATTAAACCAATAAAAAATATTACAATCATTTTTAAAGACCTTAAAATTTGTGAATTATTGTAATGATATTTATTTTAATCTACGCTAAATGTCAGACCGTCATATGCGACATAAACACCCGAAGGCAATAAACTTTGAATGTATTTATGTTTGCCGAAACTATGGCTGATATGTGTCAGATAACCCCTCTCCGGCTTAACTTTCCTTATTATTTCCAGAGCCTGTTCCAGATTAAAATGTGAAAGATGCTTTTCAAGTCTGAGGGCATTAATGATCAATATTTTTGTGCCAATAATTTTCTTTAGCTCCTTTTCGGGAATGAAGTTGGTATCAGTAATATAGGTAATGTCTCCGACTCGAAAACCATAAACCGGCAGTTTGTGATGATAACATCTGACAGGAATAAATTCATTTCCTTCAATAGTGAATGGATTTCCATCTATGGTATGCAGATTCATTTTAGGTGTCCCCGGGTATTTGTTTTCAGCAAACACATAATTAAAAATGCGCATTAAAGCTTTTTGCACTCTTTTTTCAGCATATATATCAGTCGGATGCTTCTGCACCCAATTATATGAACGTATATCATCAAGGCCGAAAATATGATCCACATGCTCATGTGTAAGAAGTATTGCCCTGAGTGTCCGTATATTCTCACGCAACATTTGTTGCCTGAAATCAGGGCCCGCATCAATAACATAATTCATTCCCTCTATTTTTAAGAGCAGTGAAGAACGCAATCTTTTATCTTTTTTGTCATCAGACAGACATACCGGACAATTACAAGCAACTACAGGTACCCCCTGGGAAGTTCCTGTTCCAAGGAAAGTGGCCTCTATTTTCGGTTTTTTACTTATTACCATAACACAAAATTAAAAAAAGCAGCTATGAAACGAGCATGTAAAATATTTATACCCAAGAAAATTATTAAAATACATGCGAGTTACATACTATACCTTTGAAAATTAACAATTTTAATAGTATGAAACGAGCATCTAAAATATTTACACCCAAGAGTATGATTAAAACTCATGCGAGTTCCATACTATACCTTTGAAAATAATTAATTTTAATAGTATGAAAACATGATTATCTTTAATTTTACAAAAAAATATTGTGATGGCTCAATTATTTCTTGTCCCTAATCTATTAAGCGATAACGACTGGCAAAATGTGCTTCCTGCCGGAGTATATACTGTCCTGACAGGAACACGTTATTTTATAGTGGAGAATGTCAGATCAGCAAGGAGGTTCCTTAAAAAGGTGAATAAAGATATTGATATTGACTCACTTAATTTTTTTATTCTCAATAAGCATACAAAAGAACCGGAAATTTCCGGATTTCTGGATCCTCTCAAACAAGGAAACAACATAGCAGTAATTTCAGAAGCGGGATGTCCGGGAGTGGCTGATCCGGGATCAGAAGTAGTCAGGATTGCGCACCAAAATAATTATAAAGTCACGCCCTTAAGCGGACCATCTTCTATAATTCTTGCTCTTATGGCTTCAGGATTAAACGGACAGAATTTTTTATTTCACGGATATTTGCCTGTACAAAATAACCATCGGCTAAAAGCGATTAAAAATCTTGAGAAAAGAGCAGGTTATCAGACACAAATTTTCATTGAAACACCTTACCGGAATAACCGGCTGATTAAGGATATATTATCAACCTGTTCACCTGATACAAAAATGTGTATTGCAGCCAATCTGACCGGGAAAAATGAATTTATCTCAACTAAAACAATAAAAACATGGAAAAAGAATGTTCCCGATCTGCATAAACAACCTGCTATCTTTTTACTTGGAAAATAATATTCTATAGCAGATTTCCAAGCTATTCAGGTATAATGTATTCTATTCTGTTAAAACCGATTAACAGGTTCATTATCAGACAACAAAATAATATCAGACATTAAAAAAGGGTTATTCCCCATTGTAAATCACCTGTAAGTGAATAATTATTCCATTATAACGATCTGCGGATAAAATATTCCCAGCTCTTCTACCAGATCTTTCTGATATCTCATAACCTCACGGATATCTTTATATGCAAAAGGCGACTCGTCTGTACTTCCACCGACCAAAGTGACCCCTTGTTGTTTCAGATAGTTGCTCATTTGCTCTTCGGAAAACATTTTTTTTGCTTTTCTGCGGGAAATTAGCCGTCCTGCGCCATGGGCGGCAGACTGAAGTGATTCTTCATTGCCTTTTCCTTTGACAACATAAGCCGGAGATGCCATAGTACCGGGAATGATCCCGATATCTTCTGTTCCTGCAGGCGTTGCTCCTTTACGGTGGATGATCAGCTCTTCTCCGGGACTTTGTTCTTCTTTCCATGCAAAATTATGATGATTTTCAATTATTTTTACAGGCTCCTCACCAAGAGCAGCAGCTAATCGCTGATGTATTATCCTGTGATTGGTATGCGAATAATCACCTGCAAGGTTCATGGCTTTCCAGTATTCCTGTCCCTCTTCTGAATCCACTTCGAGCCAGGCTAATCGTCCTGCCTCACCTTTAAGCCCGAGTTTTTTCCTTGCTACATTTGTGTAATACTTACATACTTCTGCTCCGAAATTCCGGGATCCGGAGTGGCTGAGAATAGCAAAATATCTACCCGGTTGAAGCTGCAGAATATCATCATATTTATTGATATCAAGATAACCGGCATCTACAAAATGGTTACCATGACCGGATGTGCCAAGCTGACTGGCAAATTTCTCATGAAGTGATCCCAAAAATTTTATCTCCCGGAATTCTTTTCTTTCCAGTATTTCATGATCACCTATATCGTTAAATTCTGAAAGTCCGAATCTTGTTTGACTCTTAAGGGCTTTTATTATCCTGTCCCTTTCTTTTTCGATTTTTCCAGGAACAGTGCGGAAGACTGACATACACATCCTGCAACCTATATCCATTCCTACCCCGTAAGGGATAACAGCATTATATGCAGCCAGCACACCACCAATCGGGAGTCCGTAACCTACATGTGCATCAGCCATCAAAGCTCCCTTAACAGATACAGGGAGTTTCATAGCTGTTTCCATTTGCCGGACTGCTTCAATATCTATATTATCTCCACCATAAATCTTAAAATCCGGGAATGTTATTTTAAATACAGAATTCTTCTTAATTATTATAGATTTTTACATGAAAGTTTTATGACATTTGCATAAGAAGAGGCCGGATCTTCAGGCAAATAAATAGTGACCGAATCATCAGCTTTATTCCATTCGACCTTCTCATTTGAACCAAGTAATGATGCCTTTTTGATGTCAACGGCCTCAAGGGAGGTCAATGTAATTTCTTTCCCGGGCCACTCAAGCATTATGACATAAAGATTATCTCCTTTTCTCGTAAACCTTACATCCCCGGCTTCAAACTGATGCCTGTCCCTGCTGCTGAACCCGGATTTTCCTGTTGACGGGCCTTCACCGTAATGTGACCAGGTTTGCGATCCGTATATGGATTCACCATTCACCTTCAGCCATGAACCGACTCCCCTCAGGCAGTTTTGCATAACTTCCGGGATTGTCCCATCAGCTTTCGGTCCTATGTTAATAAGCAAATTTCCTCCTTTACTCACTATATCCGACAAATAATCAACAACCTCATTGGGTGTCATATATTGATCATCAGGCAGGCGCTTGTTATAACCCCATGAAGTGGGATCCAGTGCATCACATATTTCCCATGGCATATCAAGTATGCCTGTAATATTTCTCCGCTCAGGTGTCTGGTAATCACCCAGGTAAGCAGCATTCCCTACATTCCACCGGTTTGCGCTCTGTGCATGGACATGTTTTGAGAATGGCTTTTGGGTACTAACTCCCGGCCCGATTGCCTCCAATCCCCACCTGTCATTAGTTACCACTTCATCAGGATCTTTGGAATGATTGTAGAAATATGAAATAACCTCTTTACTGTTCCAATGGCCGGCACCAAGCGGTTTGCCATTTTCGTCGCGTACAGGACCGACAAAGACATCTCCCCAAAGTATATCAGGTTGATACATGTCCACCAGTTCTTTTATCGAATTATTCATATACTCAACCCATTCCTTATCGGGATACCTTTCATCCCAGAATGAATAGGTAGTATTATGATAAAAGCCCATTTTAATTCCAAGTGATTTGACCTCTTTAGCAAGATCCCCTGCCAGATCACGATGAGGCCCAATGTCCATTGAATTGCGGCTCGTATATTTTGACGGCCAGAGGGCAAACTCATCTCCATGCTTGGCAGTCATGACCACATACCTGGCTCCTGCTTCTTCAAATAATTTTGCCCATGCAGCAGGATCATAATTTTCAGCTTTGAACATAGGGATGAATTCATCATAGGCAAAA
>CAZIOB010000015.1:0-4160 GCA_964540755.1 uncultured Prolixibacteraceae bacterium
TCCGCCCTCTCAGAACCGGGAAGCAGCCCAATAACGTTTCTGGATATCACATTTCTGATGCTGTTTTCCAAGCTGAGGGAAGCCTTTAAACCCAGGGGAACAGCTGTGAATTCCCGTTCTGATGCTTGTTCCTTCACTTCAAAATAGTTCTTTCCGGCAGCTTCAAAGATCTTCCGGGCTGTATCCAGAGTGATCCAGGCCTCCACAGCACATCTCGAAGCATTGCCGTCTGCAGCAGTTAAATTAAAGTTGGGGCCGGTCCATCCGTTGCGCACCACTTCCCACCCGTAGGCAGCGGGTTCGGTTTCATGGATGATGACGGCACATTCTGCTCCCTGCCGGGCCGCTTCCTCGTACTTATAGGTCCAGCGGCCGTAATAGGTCATAGCCCGGCCATTAAAAAGATCCGGATCTTCAGTGGCAAAACCTGGATCGTTGACCAGCATCACTACTGTTTTTCCTTTGACATCTAACCCTTCATAATCATTCCACTCATATTCAGGGGCAACAATGCCGTAGCCGACAAATATCATATCAGAATCCTCGACAACAATTTTTTCCTGAACCCTGGTGGTCAAACCAGCCCATTCATCTTTAAAAGCAAATTCAATCGTTTTATCTTCACTTATAACTATTAAGTTTGTCTGAGGTACTGAGGTGATCTCGACCAAGGGAACTTCCTGGAAGTAGCTGTCTCCGTTGCCGGGTTGAAGCCCCACCTTTTCGAATTCTTCTTTCAAAAAATTGACGGTTTTTTCTTCGCCCGGGGAAGCAGGAAAGCGGCCTTCAAATTCGTCCGAACTGAGAATCTTGACATCGTGGATTAATTCATCCGTGCTCAAGCTGGCGACGGCAGCATCGAGATCATGGGTCTTACGGCCGCAGGATAAAAATATAAAAAGGGATGAAAAAACAAATAAAAAGCAGATTAGGATTTTAACCTTCATAGCCGAACTCCTTAATAAGGAAATAGATATAATTGAATTTTTATAAATCTATAACGAAAAGTCAAATACAGGGTTTCCTGGAAATTTTTATGCATTGAATATGCCACTTGCAATCTAATGAGGATAATTTTAAGATAAAATTGCATTTTTGCGAGGATATTTGATGATATTACATAATATAAGACGTTAAATTTTGGAGTTTGTATCAAATTACAGGATGCAGTATATTAATATTTATGTGTACAGTAATAATAATGAAGAATTCATAAATATATTGAGCAATATATAATACTCTACGTTTTAGAAGGTTTAGATTAACCAGATTAAAATGGGAGGAGGATTATATTATGAATAATACTGAAAAAACCATTTTGCTGGTTGATGATGAAGCGCTCATTTGTCAAGATCAAGCTGCCATATTGAAAAGAGAAGGTTATAATGTCATTACTGCCCTAAGTGGAAAAGCAGCTATAGATAAATTCCAAAATGGGGGCAATATAGACCTTGTTTTAATGGATATTGATCTTGGTAAAGGCATGGACGGGACTCAGGTTGCGGAAATCATTTTACGTGATCAATATCTTCCTATTATTTTTCTATCTGGTCATACTGAAACGGAAATTATTAAAAAAACAGAAAAGATTACTTCTTATGGTTTTGTGTTAAAAGGTTCTGGAGAGAATGTGCTTTCTACTGCCATTAAAATGGCTTTCAGGTTACATTCTTTATACATGGAAAATCTTCGAAAGACAAAGTCTTTAATAGATTCAGAATTACGCTACCGGCGTCTTTTTGAATCAGCCCAGGATGGAATATTAATTTTAGATGCAGATCAGGGTAAAATAATTGATGCCAATCCATATCTACTGGAAGTTATCGGTTATACTTATAATGATATTTTAGGAAAATATCTTTGGGAAATCAGCCCTTTTCAGGACATTGCTGCAAATAAAGCCAAATTTCTTGAGCTTCAAAAACTTGGGTATGTTCATTATGATCACCTCCCTCTTATGAACAAAAGCGGGATAATAAAAAATGTTGAATTTGTAAGTAACGTATATTTTGTAAATGAAAGTAAGATTATTCAATGTAATATCCGTGATATAGAAAAACGGAAAAAACATGAAAACAACAGGGAAGCTGTGCTGAAAGGAAAAGTAACCATGCTTCGGGAACTCCAGCACAGAATCAAGAACAGTATGGCCATTATTATCAGTCTTATAAACCTTGAATTAAATCGATCACTTGATCTCGAGATAAAAGAAGCCTTTCTCAGAATCCGAAACAGAATAAACTCAATGGCAAACCTTTATAATATGCTCGACAGTTTTAAGAATATGAATGAAGTTCAACTTGACCAATATATTGTAAAAATGATTAATGAACTGTTTAAGAGTTATAATGCACAAAGAGATATAAATCTGGATATGCAGCTTGATAAAATATTGATTGATGTGGATATTGCACTTCCAACCGGACTTATTCTTAATGAGTTGATTACGAATTCTCTCAAACATGCATTCCCTGATGATCGCAGCGGTACCATCAGAATTGACCTAAAACTTATAAATAATGATGTAACCATTGATGTTTCAGATGATGGGGTTGGATTTCCTTTAAAATCTACTATCAATAACTCTATAGGTTTGGGTATGGCTCTTGTACAAATGTTAACAGATCAAATTGGCGGCAGTATTGAACATGTTCCTATTGAATTTGGAACCATGTTCCATATTAAATTCCCTTTACAAAATAAAATTGAATAAAATTTATATTTATGCAGTCCATTATAAGAATAAAAACACATAACAAAATTTTACACAAGGATCGAACTGTATACCATTTTTCTAATCTTAAAAGCATACTGGAATCAATTGTTTTCTTTGAGGTAACGGTTGGCGGTTTGACTTGTGAAAATCACGTTAGACACTAAAATATAATGAAGAAAATTGTTTTAATACTAATATAGGTATTTATTCCACTTGCAGTAAGAGGTGTATCTATGAATCCAGCAAAATTTGATATCGGCGTTTTTGTTTTTTACCAGGATTTTTCTGGCATCCTCTATGTCCCTGGGATGCCCGGAAAATAATTTAAAAATAATCAGATCTTCCAAAGAGGCATAACGAACTGCTGTATTATTGATAGTGATTACGTTGGCTCTTTTTAGGGCATCGTGTTCAAATTGGGAAAAAGAAAATATCACATCCACCCTGATGCCGCTTTCAGTTTCAATAAGCGGTAACACCATGGTTTGTTTGACAAATTGGTGAGCAAAACCGCATGACCGCCAATAATAATATAGGGAATATTGTGCTTATCAAATTGCTTTGCAATAGATATCAGTAATTTTTCAAACATTCGCGGTGGTATCATCTCTTTGAGGGAGCCGCCTCAATATCCTGGCCAGGCGAATATCATCTTCCACACCATCATAAGGATATTTCAAAGGAAAAATTCCTAATCTCACCGCCTGGTGCCATAGGGCTTCATAGATTTCAAGGTTCTTGAAGAAATCAACTTTTTCTTCAGCGGCCAGCCGGTTTTCGAAGGCTTCCAGATATTCTTTGTTCTTTATCATTTTTTCTTGCTGAGTAATTCACAACTATTTTAACAAAAGCACCAGGAAATATAAAAATGGATTCAGGGAGGCAGAGAATAAGAAGGTGCCCGGCAAATTATTTTCCTATCTATTAGCAACATAACTAACAGTTATCTTCCCTCCCTTCGAAAATGGTTCCCATTAATCATGGGATATCACACAATATACGACGTTGATATAGGTAATTTGTATCAAATTATTGCATGCAGTATATTAATAGTTATAGAAAAAATAAAATGCCAGAATTCAAAACCCGTAAACAAATCCGGTTACCAAATTACGACTATTCTGAGAATGGATATTATTTCATAACGATCTGTTCTAAAAACCGAGAGAATTTATTCGGAAATTCTGTAGGGGCGCTGCTTGCCTGCGCCCGTGAATTATCAATATGTGGGCAAATAATCGAACGTCAATGGCTGGATCTACCAAACCAATATGATGATGTGGAATTAGATGAATATGTGATCATGCCTAATCACATACATGGCATTCTTATTCTTAACAATCGTTCACCGGCAGGATTAAGGGCGCAGGCAAGCAGCGCCCCTACAATATCTCAGATTATTCGTTCGTTTAAATCAAGATCTTCTATGGAATATTTAAAATTT
>CAZIOB010000016.1:0-47184 GCA_964540755.1 uncultured Prolixibacteraceae bacterium
GAAATAACCTGAACATTTAGGCTTGTTCTTTTTGCTTTTTAATGCATTAACATACAATAAATATTTTTCAAAATTGGCCGATGTTCAGAATGAATTAAATAATTAGCTCGCAGATACTTCAAATACAGTATATCAGAAGATTCAAAGCAAAAACTTTTATAAAAACCTTCGCTTCTGCAAGGGATAATATATTATATTTGAAATAATTTTAAATAAATAAATATGAATCTCGATAAAAAATCTTCCAGAAGAAAATTTCTGAAAGGCGCTCTGGTTGCCGGCGCCGGCCTGACCATTATTCCGCGCCATGTTTTAGGAGGGAACGGCTTTGTCCCTCCCTCTGATGAGCTTACCAAAGCCATTATCGGAGTCGGGGGAATGGGCCGCGGACATATCCCTTACGAGGGAACCCGGGTAATAGCAATTTGTGATGTTGACAAGCTCCATCTCGAAAAGGCACAAAGCATGATTGACTATGAAGTAAAAAAATTTCACGATTTCAGGGAGCTTCTTCAGCTGCCGGAAGTAGATATCGTACATATTGCCACACCGCCTCACTGGCATGGCTTAATGGCTGTTGAAGCTGCCAAAGCAGGAAAGGACATCTGGTGTGAAAAGCCAATGACGCGTACTATTGGCGAAGGCAAAAAAGTAATGGAGGCTGTGAATGCCCATGGCAGGATGTTCAGATTGAATACCTGGTTCCGTTTTAAAGATACTTTTTACGGACTCGGCACCGAGGTAAAACCTCTGAAAAAAATCATTGACAGCGGCATATTAGGCTGGCCTTTAAAATTTACAGTAAGCGGCATTACCGGCTACGACTGGAAGTTTTACTGGAGTGGCGAACATAACCTTAAACCTTTGCCTGTTCCTGAAAACCTGGATTATGATTTCTGGCTGGGGCCTGCCCCCTACAAACCTTACAACCCAAACAGGGTACATGCAAAATTCCGGGGATACTGGGATTATGACGGAGGCGGACTGGGTGACATGGGGCAGCATTATCTCGATCCGGTGCAATACCTTTTATCCAAGGATGATACAAGTCCGGTCAGTATAGATGTTGACGCACCCCAGCAACATTATGATGCAGTGGGCTCCTGGAGAAGAATAGAATATACTTATGCCGATGGTTGTAAAATAATTCTCGACGGGGAAAACAGGGATAAAGATGCACCTTACATTGAAGGTCCGAATGGTAAAATATATAAAGGATTCAAATCAGATATTCCCGATCTGCATAAATTCCTTCAAACTTTACCAGAGCCCGGACCACAAATTACAATATTTTCCGAATCAGTTAAAACGCGTAAAAAATTCGCTCTTAACGAAACTAACGGTTTCAGGTCCTCAACACTGGTCAATCTTGGAATTACCGCTGTACGTCTCGGCCGTTCACTAAAATTTGACCCTGTCAAACTGGAATTTATAGATGATGAAGGCGCTAACAGGTTAATAAACCAGCCTATGAGGGCGCCGTGGCAGTTGTAATTTATTATTTATGATTGATTTTAAAATTTTAAACGCATGAACAAAAAAATATTTCAATATACAGCGCTTTTACTTTTGATTCTTTTTGGCAGTGTGTCCGGAGCACAGGATCGCAGGACACTCGATGTCAAGGTAACGGATATTATTGCCCAAATGCCGGCCCGGGATCTTACTTATCGTAACCAGTTGATGGAAGAGCTTATAGATCTTGGCGCCCCTGGCTTTAATAATTTACAGCAGAGGTTGACCCCTCCCGGAGAGGGAGATGACACTGCAGTGCGTTTTGCCATTAACAGTATGGCAAGATACGCCAGTGAATTCGGAAGGGAAAAAGAGAGAAATTTTGTTGAGGCAAATCTTCTTGAGACTTTGGAATACCAATCCGACTTTATGGTTAAAACATTTTTGCTTAACCAGTTAAATCTCGTAGCAGGGAATAAATCAGTCGTTACAATCAAGAAGTATCTTATAAATGAACAGCTTGTCGAACCTGCTACACAAACCCTTTTGTCTGTCAAGACAGTAGAAGCATCCAGGGCATTGATGGAAGCTCTCCCCGATGCAGGAGAAATGGGGAAAATTACTATAATAAAAGCATTGGGAGAACTGCAATGCATGGGTGCAGCGCAGACAATAGCAAATTTTACAGGCACAACAAATCAAAATCTGCAGAAAGTATCCCTTGCAGCGCTTGCCAATATTGGTGATCCCGGATCATATGACTTGTTGCTCAAAGCGGCAAAAAATGCCGGCTTTGATTATGAACCAACCAATGCTGCAGAAGCCTTTATAAATTATGCCGGCCGACTGGGTGAAAAAGGTGAAGTTGACCTCTGTCAAAAGGCCCTGAAATCTGTCATTAAAGAAAACCGGTCTGGCAAAACAGTCTATAACTATGCAACAGCATTAAGTGCTTATTCAAAATATTTTGGATACAAAGCAATGCCCCTGCTTCTTGAAGCTGTGGAAAGCAATGATAAAGCTTTACGCATGTCAGTTCTTAATATTTCCGAAGGTATCGGAGGAATCGCCGGAACCCGCGAGTGGATAGACAAAGCCGGAAATGTCAGTTCCGAATTAAAATCAGAGATAATCTATATGCTTGGAAACAGAGGTGATGAACTGGCTGTGCCATTCGTAAAAGAAAACCTCAATTCCCCTGATCCGCCTGTCAGAGAAGAGGCTTTGACTGCCCTGGCAAAACTTGGGGGAGAAAAGGCTGCCCCGGTTATTATAAAACATCTTGCCGGAGGAAGAGATATATCCACTGCAAAAAATGAACTGCTGCAATTGCTTGATCATAACCATCTGGGTCCGGTTGGTGCGATGCTGGATAAAACATCAGGTTCTGTAAAGGCAGCACTTATTGATATCATCGCTGCAAAAGCAGGGAATGAATTTTTTAACGAAATACTGGAACTGACAAAATCACAGAATAGTGAAGAGAGGGCTTCTGCTTTTAATGCCCTGAAATTTATAACTGAGTCTGAAAATCTGGACGACCTTATCAGTTTACTACTATCTGTGGAGGGAGATAATGAGATCCGGCAGGCTCAGGCAGCAGTTATAGCAGCTGCCAGGGATAATGAAGCCGAAAGGACAGAAAATGGCAAACTGCTGCAGGCTCTTGAAAAAACCAACAAAAAAGAACGGATCATTGTAGTCCTTCCGGAAATAGGCGGAGATATTGCCTTAAAAACAGTAACCGGGTATTTCAATAATTCCGGTGGAAAGTTAAAAGATGCGGCATTTGAAGCTCTTACCAGCTGGAAAGATTATTCTGCAGCTAAATATCTTTATTCCGTTTGCCAGACCAACAAAGATAAATATGGAGATAATGCCTTTAAAAGTTTTGTAAGGCAGGTAAATTCCGCAGATATCCCGCATGATCAAAAACTACTTCAATTCAGAAAGATTATGCCATATGCGAATGATGCCGATGCAAAAAAATCAGTAATAAACTCGATCGGTAATCTTAAAACTTTCTTATCCCTCATCTATCTGGAACAGTTCCTGGATGATAATGCGGTCCAGCAGGCAGCAGCACGGTCAGTTATGAAAATAGCGCTCCCCGATAACAATGGCAAAAATAGCTTTACAGGAGACAAGGTGAGTCAATTGCTTAATAAAGTGACACAAGTAATTAAAGGTGAAGAAAGTGAATATGACATAATAAACATAAAAAATTATCTTGAAGAGATGCCCCGGGAGGTTGGTTTCGTGTCTCTCTTCAATGGCAAAAATCTTGACGGCTGGCAGGGCTTGGTCGGCAATCCGCTTACCAGGCAACAGATGAGTGCAGAAGAGCTGACAGCAAAGCAAAAAGAGGCCAATGAAAAAATGCTTGAAAACTGGAGTGTAAAGGACAATACTATTGTGTTCAACGGACATGGCGCTAATCTTTGTACAATAAAAGAATACGGCGATTTTGAAATGATAGTGGACTGGAGAATAACCAAAAAAGGTGACAGCGGGATCTATCTGAGGGGTACTCCACAGATCCAGATTTGGGATACTTCCCGTGTGGATGTTGGTGCACAGGTAGGATCCGGAGGATTGTACAACAATAAAAAATATGAAAGTAAGCCTCTTATGGTAGCAGATAATCCTGTTGGAGAATGGAACACTTTTCACATTACTATGATTGGGGAAAATGTTACTGTTTTTCTAAATGGCGAATTAGTAGTCGATAATGTGCCTCTTGAGAATTACTGGGACCGTGATCAGAAAATTTTTGAAAAAGGTCCTGTTGAATTACAGGCTCACGGAACAAATCTCGCATTTCGTGATATTTTCATCAAAGAAATAAAGACCAGCGAGATAGGACTTACAGAACAGGAAATTAATGATGGTTTCGTCTCTCTCTTCAATGGCAAAAATCTTGACGGCTGGCAGGGAAATAAAACAGATTATATAGCTGATAACGGGGAGTTGCTGGTGCGTCCCGAAAGAGGCGGCCATGGTAATCTTTATACTGCAAAAGAGTATAGTGATTTTATCTTCAGATTTGAATTTCAACTTACTCCCGGCGCTAATAACGGACTGGGCATCAGGGCTCCTTTAGAAGGTGACGCTGCCTATGACGGGATGGAATTGCAAATTCTCGACAATACTGCTCCGGTTTATGCGAATCTGCAGGAATATCAATATCATGGCTCAGTATATGGAGTTATCCCTGCTAAACGGGGATTTCTGAAGCCTGTCGGCGAATGGAATGAGCAGGAGGTATTGGTAAAGGGGAACCGTGTAAAAGTGACTCTGAATGGCACTGTCATTCTTGATGGCGATATTGCAGAAGCCAGTAAAAACGGGACAAGGGACGGCCGCGACCATCCCGGACTTAAACGCGATAAAGGATATATCGGATTCCTGGGACACGGATCTGAATTGAAGTTCAGGAATATCAGGATAAAAGATCTGGGCATGTAATGCTGATGGTAAAATCATAAATTACCGTATAAATTACAATCCGGCATAATAATTATATAATTCGGTCAGCGACAATAAGCATAAACAAATCACCCGGTGATACTAACAATGTTCGCCGGGTGATTTGTTTTTATAACATGGAAAGAAACTGATTAACCTGAAAAATTTTTCAGACAAAAACAATTTTAAAATTCTTTCCCGTGCTTATTTCCTAAAGACTATTAACAGCATTTAAGTCCTCAAATGCCTTCTGAAGCCTTGCAATCATTGATTCTTCGCCTTTACGCAACCAAACGCGCGGGTCATACAATTTTTTATTAGGCTTGTCCGGCCCTTCGGGATTACCAATCTGTGACTGCAGATAATCATATTTTTCAGCTGCATATTTACGGACTCCATCCCAGAACGCCCACTGGGTGTCGGTATCGATATTCATCTTAATAACACCATAATCTATCGCTTCACGTATCTCTTCCTGGGAGGAACCTGAGCCTCCATGGAATACAAAATCAACAGGATAATCATCCTCAAGTCCCAATTTATTTTTGATATATTCCTGCGATTTTTTCAGGATGACCGGCTGAAGTTTTACATTGCCGGGCTTATATACTCCGTGCACATTTCCGAAAGAAGCGGCGATAGTAAAATTAGGACTTACCTTGCTAAGCTCTTCATAAGCGTAACAAACTTCCTGTGGCTGTGTGTAAAGCCTTGAGCTGTCAACTCCCGTATTATCAACTCCGTCTTCTTCCCCTCCCGTCACACCAAGTTCAATCTCCAGTGTCATACCTATTTTACTCATTCTTTCAAGATACTTCCTGGATATTTCGATATTCTCCACGAGTGGTTCTTCAGACAGGTCCAGCATATGAGAACTAAAAAGAGGTTTACCTGTTTCAGCATAAAATTTCTCACCCGCATCCAGAAGTCCGTCAATCCACGGAAGAAGTTTTTTAGCAGCATGGTCGGTATGAAGCACAACACGTACGCCATATGCTTCTGCAAGAGTATGTATGTGTTTAGCGCCGGCAACAGCTCCCAAAATAGCAGCATCCTGTCCTTCCAGCTTTAAACCTTTACCTGCATTAAATGCTGCACCTCCGTTTGAAAACTGTATCATTACAGGCGCATTGGCTAATTTGGCTGATTCCATTACTGCATTACTGGATGAAGTTCCTACCACATTAACTGCAGGAAGGGCAAACTTATTTGCCTGGGCCACTTTAAAAATATATTGCAAGTCAGATCCTGTAACAACACCCGGCTTAACAACATCAGCTATTCTTTTCATAATATATGCTTTTAATTTATTTAATTTATTTAATAATTCTACATACTGTTACAAATGTACTATTTAAGTATATTGAGCACAAAAATACCCTGATATCAAATAACTAATTCTTAAAAATTTAACCTAAAATTACACCATAAACATCTGAATGTCTGCTGCCGGATTTGTTATACCAGCGATATTGAAATTATCAACAAGCACTTGGGTGACATTTGGCGAAAGAAATGCAGGTAATTGTTCAGCAAACTGGGTATAATATTCACGGCTTTTCATACGTCCGTCGCAACCTGTTCCTTTAGCTGTCTCCTGACATTGAAAACAAAACATACTCATAAATATTTTTTTAAACTTGTAACATATTAAAATAGTTTCTGTTCTTTATGTTTGTCGTAAAACAATTATATTCGCAGTTAATAACATATCAGTCTGATTAAAAAAACCGAAATGAAAAAAATAGACCATATCAGGCTGTCTGAAAAGGGAAATATTTAAATCCCATTGAACAGGAGTGCGATGATGGAGGCCGGATTAAAATACTGATATAAAATTTTTTACCGAATGAAAAAATACAACCTTATCAACCGGGTCACAGGCTGGATAGTTTTTTTTATTGCAGCTGTGGTTTATTTAATGACTATTGAACCGACTGCCAGTTTTTGGGATTGCGGCGAATTCATAACAACATCATACAAACTCGAAGTGGGACATCCGCCCGGAGCGCCAATATTTATGATTGTCGGACGATTCTTTACTATTTTCAGCTCTCCGGAAAATGCAGCAATGATGATGAATGCCATGTCTGCGCTGGCCAGTGCTTTCACCATAATGTTTTTATTCTGGACCATAACACACCTGGCTAAAAAACTGATAAACAATGGTAATGAAATTTCCACCTCCGATATGATTTCAATTATCACTGCCGGTATTATCGGATCACTTGCCTATACATTCTCAGATACTTTCTGGTTTTCGGCTACTGAGGCTGAAGTATATGCCTTCTCGTCAATGTTAACAGCAATAGTTTTCTGGGCTATACTTAAATGGGAAAATATTGCTGATAATCCTTATGCAAACCGGTGGTTAATCTTCATAGCATATATCATAGGTTTATCGATAGGGGTTCATCTTCTGAACCTTCTCGCTATTCCTGCCATTGTATTTGTATATTATTATAAGAAATATAAGCCGGATCGCAAAGGTTTTATCGGGGCATTAGCTGTTTCCGTTATTATTCTCGCAATAATTATGTGGGGTATAATTCCCGGTACCGTAACACTTGCTTCATGGTTTGATTTGTTGTTTGTTAATTCCTTCGGACTGCCCTTTGATTTTGGTGTCCTTTTCTATATAGCAGTCCTTATTGGCGCCATTATATACGGAATTCATTACACAATGAAAAAGCAACTGGTATTCTGGAATACAGTGATAGTATCTGTAACTGCAATATTGATAGGTTATTCTTCATTTGCCCTCATCCTGATACGTTCAGAAGCAAAACCTCCTATGGATCAAAATAGCCCGAACAATGCATTTGCCCTTCTCAGTTACCTTAACAGGGAACAATATGGCCAGCGGCCCCTGTTCTACGGCCAGTATTATAATTCCCCCCTAGATCCCGCTGAAAGATATTCAGAAGGCAAACCCATATACACCAGGATTGACGATAAATATGTCATTACTGACTATAAACCAGACCCAAATTACGACAAAAGATTTAAAACGCTTTTCCCAAGAATGTGGAGTAATATGGATCCCGTTCATGCACAGGATTATCAGCAGTGGGGTAAAATTACCGGCACCAGGATCAGGCATCGTAATGAGAGTGGTAATACAGAAACTATTGTAAAACCAACCTTTGTTGAAAACATGCGCTTCTTCTTCAGGTACCAGGTCGGCCACATGTATTTCCGGTATTTCATGTGGAATTTTGCAGGCCGGCAGAACGACATACAGGGACATGGAAGTATTCTTAACGGCAACTGGCTTAGCGGGATAAAATTTCTTGATGAATGGCGGCTGGGTGATCAGGATCATCTTCCCGGCAGATTCGCCAATAACGAAGGCCGTAATACTTACTATATGCTTCCCCTGCTTCTCGGACTCCTGGGGATTTTCTTTCAGTACAATAAGGGACCGGAGGGGAAGAGAGGATCATGGGTAGTCTTTCTATTATTTTTTATGACAGGACTGGCAATAGTTATCTATCTTAACCAGTATCCTCATCAGCCAAGGGAAAGGGATTACGCATATGCCGGGTCATTCTATGCTTTTTCTATCTGGATCGGCCTTGGAATGCTTGCAATAATTGATGCACTGAAAAAGTATATGAATCAAAATCTTGCAACAATTGGTTCAGGGTTAATAGTGCTGGTTCTTGTGCCCGGAATTATGGCATTCGAGAACTGGGATGATCATGATCGCTCCGGACGATATACTGCGCGTGATCTTGGTGCCAATTATCTTAAAACCTGTCAGCCCGGCGGAATTATTTTCACTAATGGCGACAATGATACATTCCCCCTGTGGTATTGCCAGGAAGTGGAAGGAATAAGAAGTGATGTGCGTGTCTGTAATCTCAGCTATCTTCAGACCGACTGGTATATCGATCAAATGCGGCGCAAAGCATATGATTCGGAACCTGTGCCCTTTTCCATGGCCCCCGAAAAATACATCCAGGGTAACCGCGATGTAGTTTACCTTATGGATAGCCCGAGAATAACCAGGAATTCAATCGGCCTCAAAGAAGCAGTTGAGTTCATTGCCAATGATAATCCTGCAACCAAGCTTCAGCAGGCTGACAATGCAGCGTATCTGCCAAAAAAACTACTTTCCTGGAAAATTAACAGGAATTCTGTTATCCGGAATAAAGTCGTAGCGCCGGAAGATTACAACAAAATACTGGATACAGTGACAATAGATCTGTCAAACAAGAATTACCTCCCAAAAGATGAAATGATGATCCTTGACCTTCTGGCTACAAACAACTGGGAAAGGCCAATATACTGGGCAGTAACAGTGGGCAGAAACAAATATATGAACCTCCAGGATTATTTTCAGGTGGAAGGCTTCGGTTACAGGCTAGTTCCCCTGAAAGGGGATAGTGACCCCAACAGGCTTATATACGGAACTGTATCATCTGATTTGATGTATGATAATTTAATGAATAAGTTTAAGTACGGCAATATGAATGATCCTGATGTTTATATAGATGAAAATAACAGAAGGATGATGACAAATATTCGTAATAGCTTCAGCCGGTTGGCAACAGAACTGATCAATGAGGGGAAAAAGGATTCTGCCATAACAGCTATCGACCGTTGTTTCGAGCTGGTCCCCAACTATAAAGTTCAATATGAATATTTTGCTCTTGAACTGGCAGATAATTACTATGCTGCCGGTGCCACGGACAAAGGAAAACAACTTATTGAAGAGGCTATAGCAGTATTCAGCGACGAACTGGATTATTTCCTGTCCCTTGATCCTGAATTTATCCGGGGACAAGTTGTCAATGAAGAAATCCAGAGAAATCTTTTTTACCTGCAACGCATGGAAAGAACAGCCAGGGCATATAACGATCCGGAATTGGCGCAGAAATTAGCTGAAACCATGAAATTACATTTGGAAAAGTATAATTCTTTGTAAAACAGGTATAAAACGGGCATATTCTTTTTAATCAAAAAATTTATAAAAGGATATGGGAGAACGAAGCTCCTCATATGACAGATACAATAGAAGCAGGTTTCCATATATTCTCAAATTTTTAATTTGCTTATTTTTAATAAACTATAAATTAACCACATGAATATTTTAGTAATTGGTTCAGGCGGCAGAGAACATGCAATAGGATGGAAAATAAACCAGAGCAAAAGAAAACCGGCCCTATTCTTTGCTCCCGGAAACCCTGGCACTGAACTACTCGGAACCAACATTGAAGTTAATATAAATGATTTCGACAGTATAGGTGAAATTGTATCAGCAAATCATATAGATATGGTTGTCATAGGCCCCGAAGTACCATTAGTAGATGGCATACATGACTTTTTGGCTGCCCATCCGAAATCAGGATCATTAAAAGTTGTGGGACCAAAAAAAGAGGGAGCAAAACTGGAGGGTAGTAAGGATTTTGCCAAAGATTTCATGAAACATCATAACATTCCAACTGCACAACATTTTACCGTAACACAAAACAATTTTGATGAAGGCCTCAAATTTTTACAGACAATGCAGAACCCTTATGTACTTAAGGCTGACGGACTGGCTGCGGGGAAAGGTGTATTGATCCTGGAAACTCCTGAAGAAGCCGGAAATACACTGGCCGAAATGCTAAACGGTAAATTCGGGGAAGCAAGCAATAAAGTTGTAATTGAAGAATTTCTCAAAGGTATAGAAATTTCAGTGTTTGTCATAACAGACGGCAAAGACTATAAAATTCTGCCGGAAGCCAAAGACTATAAGCGGATAGGAGAAGGAGATACCGGTCTCAATACAGGAGGCATGGGGGCAATTTCCCCTGTACCTTTTGCCGGCACTGCATTCATGGAAAAAGTTGATAAAAGGATTATCCGGCCCACTATAAACGGACTGAAATCGGAAAATATTGACTATACAGGGTTTATCTTCTTCGGACTTATTAAGGTAAATGATGATCCTTTTGTAATTGAGTATAATGTCAGACTTGGCGACCCCGAGGCAGAAGCTATATTACCACGTATCAAATCCGATTTTGTTGATCTGCTTGAAGGTGCAGCAAATGGAACATTAAAAGATCAAAAAATTGAAATCGATGATCAGACTGCTGCAACAGTGATGCTGGTTTCCGGAGGATACCCTGGAAAATATGAAAAAGGGAAAATAATTACCGGAATTGACCAGACGGAAAACTGTACTATTTTTCATGCCGGCACTAAAAAAGAAGGATCAAAACTGGTGACCAACGGCGGAAGAGTAGTGGCTGTAAGTTCTCAGGGCGGAAACATAAAAAAAGCGCTTGATATCTCATACAGAAATGCAGAAATTATTCATTTCGAAGAAAAATATTACAGAAAAGATCTAGGCTTCGACCTGTAAAATGTTACTGAAAACATTAAAATCAAACCGCATTGTAAACTATTACCTGGTTATATTCCTGGGAATTGTTTTTTGGATAGAGAGTCTCATTTCCCCATACAAATATCCATATTATAAGGGTGAACCGGCAAACCTGCTATACAAGCCATTGGAAATTCTGTTCAGAGATTCCTTATTTATACAAAGTCTTATCGCACTGATAATCGCTCTTTTTATTGCTTTCATGATCCAGCAGGTCAATACCCGGTATAACATTGTCAGATACAGAACAATTCTCCCCGCTATCCTTTTCATAATCATCTCAGGGGGGTTGACAGAAATGCATACCATTCATCCGGTTTATTTTGCAGCTATATTCTTATTATTTTCTATTCACAGGCTTTTTAATGCCTTTAATAAATCAAAACCCTATTCTGAAGCTTTTGACAGTGGATTTCTGCTTGCGGCAGCCTGTTTATTCTACTTTAATAGTTTTATTATATTTCCTGTCATTTTCTTTGGTATAGGATTTCTTTCAAGAGATCAAAGGTGGCGTAATTATGTCCTGTTATCAACAGGGTTTATTTTGCCATTCTTCTTTGCTTTTTCCTGCACCTATGTTACGGACCACCTTATGGAATTACTTAAGACTTATGAATACTCAGTTTTAACTATCAATAACAGAATAAAAGACAATATCCCCCTGCTGGTTTTTCTTGTCTTTCTTATCATTCTTATAATTGCAGGGAGCATAAAAATTATGAGCCATTTCGACATAAAAAAAATAAGCACCAAGAAATTCTTCACAATATTTTTACTTTTATTCCTTAGTTCCCTTGCAGGAATTATTCTGATACCGTCTTCGTCGCAAGAGATGCTGATATTATCGGCAATACCAGTAACATTTCTTTTATCAGATTATTTCTTTTTTCTGCAAAAAAGATTCTGGGGAGAATTTCTGTTTACATCCCTTCTGGTCATAGTAATTGTTTTACAAATAATTGCTTTTACCCGTTAACATAAAAAAGAAAAAACCAGTGCTTGCAATTTAAAGTATCCACTACAGTCCGAAATATGAACACCCTTACTATATTCATGATTATGAAAGGGTAAATTTATAGTTAATTTCTGTTAAGAAAATATTTATATTTATAGATAATTCATATATTTGACCCATAAATTCGTTTGTTCAGTTTTTTCATAAAAAAAACAGTACAACTGAAAGATTATGGAAGAAAATAAAATAAGAAGAAATCTTTATCGCGTACTTAGAAAAACGGGGGTACAAAAAAATGATATCCGGCCAGGGGCCTCTTATCAAAGAGATTTACATTTTGATTCCATCGACTGGCAAATTTTTACTTATTACCTGGAGGGAATTTTTAATATCTCTGTTCGTGATGAAGAAATACTAAATTTAGGCAGTGTTAACGACACACTTCAATTTCTTAAAAATACAGCTTAGTTTTTTTGGATGATTATTAAATTGTTAAACGCAAAGAGGATCTCACAAATCTGATCCTCTTTTTTTAATATCTATCTCTTCATTATTCCGTAACACATAATTTTTAGAATTATGTCAACACTCCGGCTAAGGTTAACCTCGCCGTAGTTACCTGCCGACAGTGGCATTTCCAATCCTTTAATAGCTGTGGTTATACCGATTGCTGCCAGATTAAAATCGTATATTTCAAATTCATTTTTTCTTACGCCTTCGATCAGTATGCGTTTAATCATTCTTATTTCATCCTGCTCATAACGACGCTTTATATCTTCAATAAATCCTACAGCAGTGACATCGTTCTCGATAGCATGATAAAAATTGGCAAGACTACGATACGTGGTCAGTTTTGTCATTATATAATCACGCAATTTGTCAACCGGGTCAGTATTTCTGTTAATAACAATTTCAAGTTCTTTCCCCAATATTTCTACTTCCTTCATAATTACAGCCTGAAAAAGGTCTTCTTTACTTTCAAAATAGTAATAAAGTGAACTTTTCCCCTTTCTTACTGCGTTTGCAATATCATCAAGAGTAGTTTTCTTATATCCATATTTACTGAAAATTTCTCTTGCTGTTTTAAGAATATTCTCACGGTTATAGTCTTTTTTAGTCCCGTTATCAGTATTATTTTGCATAATTTTTTTGTTTACTGTATATTACAAAAAGTAAACAAATATAATTATTTATTTTACCCGTTAAAATTTATTGAACTTTTTACTTAAACAGACGAAGATATTTTTGTTGTATTTACAAGACTTATAAACAGTTAATAAATTATAATATTTATTCGACGCCACTTGTAATATTTCGCACCAATTTTAAATCAAGTTGTTTTTTCTCTAAATTAGTACGCCATATTTTTACTTCCAGCTCATCTCCCATCTGGTATTTTTTATTAGTATGCTGTCCTATGAGCGCTAATATTTTCTCATCAAAGATATAAAAATCATCATCCAGCTCACGAATAGGGATCATTCCTTCTATTTTATTCTCCAGCTCGACATAAATTCCCCAATCAGTGACTCCTGAAATAACGCCGGCATAAACTTCGCCAACATGATCCTGCATAAATTCGACCTGCTTATATTTTATTGAGGCACGCTCTGCATTAGCAGCCCTCACCTCCATATCTGTTGAATGTCTGCAAATATCCTCCTGTCTGTTTTTATTAACTGATCTGCCTCCACTCAGATATCTTTCAAGGAGACGGTGTACCATCATATCAGGATAACGACGGATAGGTGAGGTAAAATGTGTGTAATAATCGAAAGCCAATCCGTAATGACCAATGTTATTAGTTGAATATTCAGCTTTTGCCATAGACCTTATTGCCAGATTCTCAATAACATTTTGCTCCTTTTTGCCTTTTACATTTTGCATCAGCCGGTTTAAAGAATCAGAGACAGCACCTGGTGAAGATAACTGAATCCCGTAACCAAAACGATGAATAAAAGAATTGAATGATTCAAGTTTATCAGGATCTGGTTTGTCGTGAATGCGATATACGAATGTCTTTGGCCTTTTATTTTTCCCTGTATCTCCTATAAAGCCGGCGACTCGCCGGTTTGCTAACAGCATAAATTCTTCTATCAGTATATTAGCATCCTTTGCTTCTTTAAAATAAACAGAAAGCGGTTCCCCTGCAGGCCCCAGCCTGAATTTAATTTCAATTCTTTCAAAAGCTATTGAACCTTTATTAAACCTGGCTTCCCTGAGTTTTTTTGCAAGATCATTTAAAATAAGCAGTTCATCAGCAAATTCACCTTTTCTGTTTTCAATAATTTCCTGGGCCTCGTCATAAGTAAAACGCCGGTCAGAATTTATCAATGTCTTTCCGAACCATTCTTTTATCAATCGGACGGAATTGTCAAGTTCGAATACAGCCGAAAAACACAATTTATTCTCATTGGGACGGAGGGAGCAGATTTCATTCGACAACCTTTCGGGTAACATTGGAACAACCCTGTCAACCAAATAAACAGAAGTGCCTCTCTCCTGTGCTTCGATATCCAGTACAGAATTTTGAGTTACATAATGTGTTACATCAGCTATGTGAATGCCAACCTCATAATTGCCATTTCCCAGTTTCCTTACCGAAACAGCATCATCAAAATCTTTGGCATCCTCGGGATCAATTGTAAATGTATTTACTCCTGTAAAATCACGGCGATTCCGGATATCTCTTTCATCAATATCAAATCTGATCTTTTCTGCAGCATGTTCTACATTCCCCGGGAATTTAGCAGGTAATCCGTATTCGGCAAGAATAGCATGCATCTCGGCATCATTATTACCCGCATCACCGAGAACTTCCGATATACGGCCAACCGGATTGCGGGCTTTGGCAGGCCATTCAATAATTTCCGCAATAGCTTTTTGTCCGTCCCGGGCTCCCTTAAGATTCTCCAGAGGGATGAAAATATCAAAACCTACTTTGCCGGTTGGAATAAGAAATGCATAATTCCGGGAAACCTCAACAACACCTACAAAATGTGTTTTGGCCCGTTCAAGAATCTCAACCACCTCACCTTCCAGATCATGTTTTTTACGACGTGCATAAAGGTGGACACGAACTTTATCACCATCCATGGCATGATTCAGATTACGGGAGGATACTAATACAGGACGATCGACCTCATCACTGTTTACATAAGCAAAACCCTGTGGCTGTAATTCTACTATTCCGATAACTAATGCTGTTTTTGCCTTTAGTTTATATCTTCCCCTGGAGACCTGTTCCAAATATTCATCATCTTTCAGTTCAGCAAGGGCAATGTTAACAAGACTCCTGGTCTTAGTGTCCTTTATTCCTAACCAGGCAGAAATCTGCTTGTAATTTATTGTCTTTCCAGGTTCTTCATATAATAATGAAAGAATAACATTTTTGAATTTTTTCTTATTGAATATCACTGATTTTCCAAACTTCCTGTATTTCTTTTTCTTGCTTCCCATAATTAAGTATTTAGGTTACAATATAACTATTTATTAGAAATTTGTACAATAATTTAAATCCCTTCTTTATTTTATACTGTCAAATTTGATAAATAAGCGCAAATTTATCCCTGGAAAAAAAATAATAAATTCAAATTTTTAAGTTATATATAACGATTTATATATGTGCATAGTTTTTTATTAACAATACATAACACTTTTTAATAACAGGAATTTGTATGTTTGCACTCAATTATTTTTATCAATGAGGATCATCAATAAATTACCATATTTATTAATAGTTATTTCCGGATGGATAATTTTTGCCTCCTCCTGCGCCAACCAGGGAATGCCAACAGGCGGGCCAAGGGACACCATCCCCCCTGTTATTGTTTCCACCCGGCCGGAATTTAAAGCTCTGAATTATAAAGATAATGAAGTTAATATTACCTTTAATGAATTCATTATCCCAGATGAAGTTTCAGAAAAGCTGGTTATATCCCCTCCTCTGGAAAAACGTCCCTCAATACTTACAAAATCAAAGACCCTCATTATCAGATTTAATGAAGAGTTGCTTGACAGCACCACCTATTCCCTGGACTTTAAAAATTCGGTAGTTGATAATAACGAAAAAAATCCCTGTAAAAATCTGCGTTTTTCTTTCAGTACGGGAAACAGATATGATTCGTTACGTGTCGCGGGTAAAGTCATAAATGCTTTCAACCTTGAACCAATTGAAAATGCACTTGTTCTCCTTCACAATAACCTTCACGACTCAGCTGTTTTTTCGGTCCGGCCAAACTATATAGCGCGGACTGATGAAAAAGGCATATTCCTGATAGACAACATCAGGGATGGTAAATATAATCTGTTCGCAATAAATGATGATAATAATGATTTAAAATATAACGAAGGAGCTGAAAAAATTGCTTTTCACGATTCAATTATTATTCCTTATGCTGAATTTTATGAAGTTGCAGATACCCTGGCAAAGGGACTCGATTCCATACTAATTTCAGGCCATACACACTTTTATCCAGGTCCCGTTTATTTACGTCAGTTCACAGAAGATATATTTTCACAATATATTACTACTTCCAGAAGGGATACAAAATACAAATGCACATTCGCTTTTAATGAACCGGTTAAAGATACTTTTAATATTGAATTATTGAATAAAGACGCCGAAGACTGGTATATTACAGAACCTGACCAGGAGTATGATTCCCTTACCGTATGGCTGGCAGATACTACAATTGCCGCTATGGATACCCTGTTAATGGAATTGTCTTTTTCACAGCTGGATTCAGCAAATAATCTTTATTTGCATAAAGATACCCTTAAATTAATTTTTTCAGAGAAAAAAGAAGAAGAATCAAAGTCTAAAAGAAGATCCAGGGAGGAAGAGGAGGAACCTCCGCCGATTCCCCAGTTTACCTGGAATACCAATTTATCTTCTACCTTCGACCTTAACAAGGACATATTACTTACAGCCCCCGAACCCATAAAAAAGACAGATACCTCACAAATACTGATTTACCTTGCAAACGATACCCTTCAAACCCCGATTGAATTTACTTTTATCAAAGATACTGTCTTATACCGTACATACAGATTATCAATTCCCTGGGAACCCGAGACAAGATATACTATTGAAATTGATTCGGCAGCATGTGAAAATATTTATGGCATTACCAGTAAAAAATTATCCCAGACTTTCGAAACCCGGGAGGAAGACTATTACGGATCGATTAATATAAATATGACAGAAGTGGATATGCCAATGATAACACAATTAGTGGAAAATGACGAAAACGAAAATGTTATTGATCAAAAAATTATCATGGATAATACAACGGTGATATTTGATTATCTGCCTCCTGACAAGTACAAAGTGAAAGTGATATATGACAGAAATAAAAACGGAAAATGGGATACAGGTAGTTATCAGGATAAATATCAGCCGGAAAGGGTTGCCTACATTAATGAGGTAATAAAGGTACGCTCTAACTGGGTCAATAACATTAACTGGGATCTGGAGCCCGATCCGGAATTCACAAAAAATATCAGGGATAAAGAACTGGAAGAACAAAAAAGAAAAGAGGCAGAAGAGAAATCCCGCGAAGGTCAGGACCAAAACGAAGATCAATACCGGCAGCAGAATGATATGTTTCAGCGCGGCGGATTCGGGCCCGGATCAATGTAAAAAAGCCTTTTGCTAAAAAAAAATTTACTTTAATTATCATAAACTTATCCAAGTGCTTGATTCCCATTAAAAATTGTGGTAATTTTAGATAAAACTTTTTATAAACCGGAAGCCTTATGCAAAATGTAAGAAATTTACTAATTTTTATTGTCCAGGATAGCGTTGTTTACAGGGATATGATTGTAGGATATTTACAATCAAAAAACTTCAAAAAACTGGTTACATTTAAAAATGGGGAAGAATGCCTGAAAAAGATTCATTTAAAACCCAGAATTATTATTCTGGATTATTCCTTTGAAGGAATAAGCGGACTCGATCTTATGCGAAAAGTCAAAACAGAACATCCTGAGATCGGGTTTATATTTTTAAGTGGCCAGAATGATGTTCAGGTAGCTGTGAATATTATGAAAATGGGAGCTTCTGATTACATTGTAAAGAATGATAAAGCCCTGGAGAATTTAATCAATTCTATCGAATACATAATCTCAACAGAAAAAAGTGAAAAGATCAAAAGAGGATTTCAAATCGGTGTTATAGGTTTCTTCATAATGATGTTCCTTCTGATCATGATTATAATTCTACTGACCATTTTCCTGGAGGATTTCTCACTGTAATAATGAACAGTTAATACTTTCCCGCATTTAAAGTATTTTAAACCACATATTTTTTCTCCATTTTTATTACTCCTAATTATATTAGATACATAAGACTGATATCATCATAATAAAAAATGCTTTTGTCAGCAAGATTTAATCAGCCTGAATAAATGACTATACTTTGACTGACCTTCCAGACAGTTAATAAAAAATCCCATAAAACAGATAAAATTTTCCTTCTTCAAAAAGCAGTCAACGGACAGGGATTTGTAATGCCGGAAATTTCAGAAGAATTTACCAAAAATGATTATGTAGCTATGGCAGCTGAAAAGATGGAAATGCCTATAAAAGAGCTGGCGCAGTATCTATGGTTTAACTATAACCCTTCGAATATCCGGATAATTTATGCAGGAGTGGCTTTTTCTGCCGTAATTTTACTGTTTATATATGACAGATATATTCTAAAAAGTAAATAATACCTGTTAAGAAGCAAGAGATACATATCAATCGTTTATCATTCAACTGTAAGCCTCGATCAGCAATTTTAATATTTTTACCGCTGCTTCACTAATATTGGTTCCGGGCCCGAATATTGCCACTGCTCCCGAATCATACAGAAATTTATAATCATGCGACGGAATCACTCCTCCTACAATAACCATTATATCGTCACGCCCAAGCTTCCTGAGTTCTTCTATAACTGCCGGGACAAGTACTTTATGGCCTCCTGCAAGAGAAGAAACGCCAAGCACATGCACATCATTTTCCACTGCCTGTTTTGCTGCTTCCCCGGGAGTCTGGAACAGTGGCCCCACATCTACATCAAACCCGATATCTGCATAGGCAGTAGCCACTATTTTAGCTCCGCGGTCATGGCCGTCCTGGCCCATTTTTACAATCATAATACGAGGCTGCCGGCCCTCAATCCGGGCAAACTGCCTGGTTAGTTCCCGGGCTTCCAGGAACTCCGGTTTGTCTTTAGCTTCTGATTTGTACACGCCTTCTATAGTTCTTATTACTGCTTTATATCTTCCTGTAACCTTTTCACAGGCACCTGATATTTCGCCCAGTGTCGCCCTTTTTGCAGCTGCTTCAACAGCCAGTTCCAGTAAATTTCCATCGCCGGTTTCAGCTGATCTTGTTATAGCATTCAATGCTGATTGCACTTCCTCCTCATTCCTTTCGGAACGAAGCTTTTTCAGCCGTTCTGTCTGGGCAAGACGAACTGCTGTATTGTCGATATCCAGAATCTCAATGGCATCTTCCCTTGCAGTCCTGTATTTATTTACCCCCACAATTGTCTGGCTCCCGCTGTCAATTCTACCTTGTGAACGTGCTGCCGCTCTTTCAATACGCATTTTAGGAACGCCGGTTTCAATAGCTTTGGACATTCCGCCAAGTTTCTCTATCTCTTCTATCAATACCCATCCTTTATGTGCCAGGTCTCTTGTAAGAGATTCAACAAGATAGGAGCCTGCCCATGGGTCTATCGACCGGCAGACCTCCGTTTCCATCTGTAAAAATAACTGTGTATTCCTGGCAATACGTGCAGAAAAATCAGAAGGCAACGCAATTGCCTCATCCAGTGCATTGGTATGCAGGCTCTGCGTATGGCCAAGCACAGCTGCCATTGCCTCAATAGCAGTTCGTCCCACATTGTTAAAAGGATCCTGCTCGGTCAGTGACCATCCGGAGGTCTGTGAATGAGTGCGAAGCGCCATGGATTTAGGATTAGCGGGATTAAAATTTTTAACAATTTTTGCCCACAGCATTCTTGCTGCGCGCATTTTGGCAATCTCCATAAAATGATTCATTCCTATTGCCCAGAAAAATGAAAGTCGCGGTGCAAAATCATCGATATCAAGGCCTGCATTTATACCCGTACGAAGATAATCCCATCCGTCAGCCAGGGTATATGCCATTTCCAGGTCAGCCGTAGCACCTGCTTCCTGCATATGATAACCCGATATTGAAATTGAGTTGAACCTGGGCATATTACGGGAAGTATATTTAAAAATATCAGCGATAATCCTCATTGAAAAATCGGGAGGATAAATATAGGTATTCCGAACCATAAATTCTTTCAGGATATCATTCTGGATAGTTCCCGAAAGCTGATCAGGAGAAACTCCCTGCTCCATTGCGGTTACAATGTAAAAGGCCATAACAGGCAAAACCGCGCCATTCATGGTCATGGAAACAGACATTTTATCCAAAGGGATCTCTTCAAACAGGATTTTCATATCAAGAACAGAATCAATGGCTACGCCAGCTTTCCCCACATCACCCACAACCCTGGGATGATCGGAGTCAAATCCCCTGTGTGTAGCAAGATCGAAAGCAACTGACAAACCTTTTTGTCCTGCAGCCAGGTTTCTGCGATAAAAAGCATTTGATTCTTCAGCCGTAGAAAAACCTGCATATTGACGGACTGTCCATGGACGTACTATATACATTGCAGAATAAGGGCCGCGAAGAAAAGGAGGAAGTCCTGCAGCATAATCCAGATGTTCCATATTCTCCAGGTCTTTTTTGGTATAAACAGCCTTAACCGGGATCTGTTCCGGTGTCAGCCAATACCTCTCAGCATGATTTTCCCCCATCCCCTCTTCAGCATCTTTTTGAGCAGTATATGATTTAATATCTATTTTATGAAAATCGGGTATCATAGAAAAAATATTAATTTTAATCCCTTCTCAACACTAAATTCTGGTATTTTTTCAACTCTTCCAGAATATTACTTTTAACATGAATAAAATTCAATATACCTTTTTCTTCCAGCTCAGGCCTGCAGGGAGGATTACCTGCTACGACCAAAATCTCATCGTTCAGTAACCTGTGAACCAAAGGTACAATTTCTGCATTTTCATCATCGGAACTGCACACAACAATTATATCAGCCTCATTTTCTTTCGCGGCAAATACTCCCTCACCGGCAGTTGCAAAACCATTATTATCGATTATTTCAAAACCGGCGACAGCAAAAAAATTACAACTAAACCGGGCCCTTGCCCTGCGTAAAGATAAATTACCAATGGGCAGCATAAAAACGACAGGCCTCTCATTTTTCAAAGAGTACATATCTGTTTTATAGCGAAGGGCTTCAAAAGGCTGTGCGCTTCTATATGGTTTGAGCGTCTCAACCTCTGCGTTTTCCGTAGTTAAATCTAACGGATAAAAATATGAATTATCCACTTCGCTCTTCTTTTGCTCCAGGAAATCAGGAAATATATTAGTGCCCAGAATATTTGTCCGCCCCTCAAAAACATTCAGATCACGTTTAACGGCCACAGCTTTTATCTCTTTTTGAATAAAACCATACTTAAAGGCTTTTACAAATCCTCCCATATCATAAATTCGCAGAAATAACTCCCACGCATGTTCAGCTATTGAGGCAGTAAGGTTTTCAATATAATAAGATCCCGCTGCCGGATCAATAATTTTATCAAAATGGGATTCCTCCTTCAATATAATTTGCTGATTCCGGGCAATCCTTTCAGAAAATTCATTTGTTTCACCAAATACGGAATTAAAAGGTTCCACGGTAATCGAATCGGCAGATCCCAGGCCAGCAGACATAGCCTCGGTCTGGGTACGAATCATGTTGACATAAGGATCGTAAAAGGTCTTATTAAAGAAGTTTGTCCTGCTATGTATCACCATGCGGCATGAATCCTCATACTCAGGATTAAATTCTTTAACGATCTTAGCCCAGAGAAAACGTGCAGCCCTGAGTTTGGCAATCTCCATAAAATAATTGCCCCCGACACCAAAATTAAATTTTATATTTTTTGCAGCATTGTCTATGTTAACCCCGGCCTCGCTGAGCTTAATGAGATATTCAACTCCCTGAGCCAGGGAAAAGGCAAGTTCCTGGACAAGGGATGCCCCGCTATTGGCAAACAATTCCCCATGAACTCCAATTACCCTGAAGCGTAAAAAACTATTCATTGCATCCACAGCAACTTTCAATCCGGTGAAGGAATCTTTCTTCAAAACACCTGTTAAAATAAAAGATGCAAGTGGATCAATATCAAATGATCCGGTAATATTTTCTGAAGGATAATAATTTTTAAAAAGATATCCTGAAAAGGGCAATGAATAGTTACAATTATAACAGCTGCATTTAAAATTGGTCTCAATAGCATCAAGAGGAATATCCTTCAGCAGAATTTCAAATTCAGATTCAACATTTGATAAATTGCAATCCAAATAAAATCCAAGCGAATTGATGCCTTTATTCAAAATATCAATTGCTTTTTTATTAGCTTCCCAGGCCTCTTTTACCCGGATATCCTGACGAATGAACCAGTCGTTTTTTCTTTTTTTGTTGCCTCTGACAAAAGGAAATTCTCCCGGCATACTGTCAGGATAAACCAACCCTTCAAGATCATCTCTCCGATAAAAAGGTTGAACATTAAATCCTTCGTATGTATTCCATATAAGTGAAGCGGGATAATCTTTTCCTTTAAGATCAAATATAATCTTCTCTTTCCATTCTTCCGCAGAAACAGATTCAAAAATGCTAAAAAGTTTATCACTCTTTTCTGTCATATACTAAATATCTGAATAGGTCGTATTGCAAAATTAAATTAATTAAATAATTGAACATCAATAAAGAAAAGGTTTTCCTGCAAAATTAACAATATCAGGTTACTTCCCGTGGAAAGCTGCAGGGATAATGATTGTAAAATTTTAACAGGCAGGAAGCACAAATAATTTAACCGGTTTCAAAATTATTTTCCTAAATTGCATTCTGATTAAAAATTGGATAATCAATGGGCAAACTCAGATGGACAAAAAATATTTTCAGTTCAAAACTGGAGATACGCAGAGGAGAAGAACTCATAGGAACCATTCAGTGGGAAAATATGTTCAGCTCCAGGGCCCAGGCAATGATAAACGGGAAACTTTTTGACCTGAACCGTGAATTTTTTCTTTCAAAGCTGGAAATCTATGATGCCAACGACCATTCTCTTCTGGGAATGGTGATGATTAACCTGTTCAATCCCAAAAGTGATGTTGTGATTAACCGGAAACGCTTTGAGCTTGAGATTCATAATTTCTGGCAGTCACGCTGGTCATGGAAATTCAACGGCGAAGAGATAATCACATACACGTCAGGTGGATTCCTGACCAAAGATAAAGGGGAAATTGAACTTTTTACAACATGTAACGATGAAGTTGATATCTTGATCCTTCTGGGATTGTTCGTACGAAATCAGTTCATACTCATCATGCTGATAATTATAATCGTTGTGTTATTAATTATGGTATAACACCCAATACTATTTAATTTCCGAGCCGTTCCTAACATTTTGATCCGGGGCAACTATAGATAAAGTACCATCAAAATTTTCAGCGCACAATATCATTCCGTGCGATTCAATCCCTCGTAATTTTTTCGGCTCAAGATTAACAAGAACAGAAACCTGGCGCCCTATAAGTTCTTCAGGTGTGTAATATTCAGCAATGCCTGCAACAATAGTTCGTTTATCAATGCCTGTATCGACTTTAAGTTTCATTAACTTTTTTGTTTTGGCAACCCTAACGGCTTCAAGAATTGTTGCCGTACGAATATCCATTGACCCGAAATCATCAAATCCTATACTCCCTTTAACGGGATACAAGGATTTTCCAGCCATTTCATTTGCTTTCTTTATATCTTCCAGTTTTTTAAGTTGTATCTGAATTGTTTCATCCTCAATTTTTTCAAACAAGAGCTCGGATTTATTTATTTTATGGCCGCACTTCATCAGGTCGGTTTTTCCCAGTCCCTGCCAGTCCTGTTTTTCAAAATTCAGGAATCCCCTTAGTTTTTCCATACTAAAAGGAAGGAATGGTTCGAGTATTATTGTCAGGTTAGCAGTAATCTGAAGAGATATATTAATTATTGATTGTACCCTCAAAGGATTGGTTTTATAAATTTTCCATGGTTCTTCATCAGCCAGGTATTTGTTCCCGAGCCTTGCTAAATCCATTGCATTTTTTTGCGCTTCGCGAAAACGGAAATTATCAAGGCTCCGTTCAGTCTCACTCTTAATTATTTCTATTTCCTTCAGGGTATCTTCATCATAAGGGCTAAGGGATCCACATTGGGGCACGGTGCCCTTAAAATATTTATTGGTAAGGACAAGAGTACGATTGACAAAGTTGCCAAGGACGGCAACCAATTCATTATTGTTTCGATTCTGAAAATCTTTCCATGTAAAATCATTATCTTTTGTTTCAGGAGCATTGGCTGTCAGAACATACTTAAGAACATCCTCTTTACCAGGAAATTCTTCAAGATATTCATGCAGCCAGACAGCCCAGTTTCTTGAAGTAGAAATTTTATCGTTTTCAAGATTGAGAAATTCATTGGCAGGAACATTATCAGGCAAATTATAACTCCCTTCGGCCTTAAGCATGCATGGAAAAATAATACAGTGAAAAACAATATTATCTTTCCCAATGAAATGTATCATCCTGCTCTCCGGATCTTTCCAGTATTTTTTCCACTCCGGAGTCAACTCCTTAGTTGCAGAAATATATCCGATAGGTGCATCGAACCATACATACAGCACCTTCCCTTCAGCGCCCTCAACAGGCACAGGCACTCCCCAATTAAGGTCACGGGTAACAGCCCTGGGCTGCAATCCGCTGTCGATCCATGATTTACACTGCCCGTAAACATTTGGTTTCCATTCCTTATGCCCTTCCAGTATCCATTCCCTGAGCCAGTCCTCATACTCATTCAGAGGCAGATACCAATGCTTTGTTTTTCTCAGTACCGGCTTGTTGCCGCTGATCATTGAAGCAGGACTGATGAGTTCCGACGGACTAAGAGATGTACCACAACTCTCACACTGATCGCCATAGGCTTTTTCGTAGCCGCACTTTGGACAAGTTCCTACAATGTACCGGTCGGCAAGAAACTGTGAATTCTCCTCGTCATAGTATTGTTCAGAAGTTTTTTCAATAAAACTACCCTTTTCCAACAAATTTTTAAAGAATTCAGATGCAGTTTCGTGGTGGATTTTCGATGTGGTTCGTGAATAGATATCAAAAGATATGCCCAGTTTTTCAAATGATTCTTTTATTATCTTATGATACCTGTCCACTATATCCTGGGGTGAAACTCCTTCACTGCTGGCTTTTAAGGTAATAGGCACGCCATGCTCATCAGAACCGCCTATAAGGATAACATCCTCGTTTTTCAACCGCAGGTACCTGGCATAAATATCTGCGGGTACATAAACACCGGCCAGATGTCCTATATGAATAGGCCCGTTAGCATATGGCAGTGCAGTTGTTATAATTGTCCGTTTAAATTCGCTCATGCTTTAATAATTGATGAAAAATGATCCTGTTTCTGATAGAATGCACAAATATAATTGAAATGAACTATATGAAAAATATTCGGCCAGGATAAAAAATTTTTAGTTAAAACGCTTACAATTTTGTAACTTTCATATAAAATTGAATTATATTATGCTAATACCTGCCTATTTGAAACCAGGCGACAAGATCCGAATTGTCTCGCCTGCAGGGAAAGTAACTGAAAAATATGTACTTCCTGCAGCTAAATGGTTTGAGAAACAGGGTTATAGAGTTGAGTTAGGCAAAAATGTTTTTGCAAGCCATTACCAGTTTGCCGGGACAGACCAGCAACGACTGAATGATTTGCAAACTGCCCTTGATGACATCGATACGAAAGCCATACTTTGCTCAAGGGGAGGTTATGGCACAGTAAGGATAATCAGTCGTATCAATTTCAGTAAATTTCTAAGGCATCCAAAATGGATAATAGGATTTAGTGACATCACCATTTTACACAGCTGCCTTAATAATAAAAGAATAGCAACCATTCATGGTGTTATGCCACGGTATTTCTTTGATAAGGACGGAAATGCCAACCAGAATCTGTTAATGCTGATGCAATTGTTAACCGGCAAAGGAGTATCTTATTCAATAGCTCCCTCAGAATTCAACAGATATGGGAAAGCAACCGGAGAGCTTGCCGGCGGTAATTTGTCTGTTATCTCCAGCATGTATGGGACCGGGGGCGAGCTGCACACTAAAGGGAAAATATTATTCCTGGAAGATATAGATGAATTCTTATACCATGCCGACCGGATGATGCATCAACTTATGCTTAGCGGAAAACTTTCAAATCTGGCAGGTATTGTACTGGGAAATTTTTGCGACATGAAAGATAACGAATCACCCTTTGGAAAAAATATTCATGAAATAATTTCAGAGGCAGTGTCAGCTTATAATTATCCTGTTTGCTTCGAATTCCCTGGCGGCCATGATGAAACAAACCTGCCACTTATTTTTGGTAAAACATGGCAATTTTCTGTCACGGAGCAAGGTGCAACATTAAAGCTGATATAACAATATGGTTTCAAAACAGGAAATCGGAAATAGCGCGGAAATTCTGGCAAAAAAGTATCTTGTCAAACTCGGGTATAAAATTCTCGATACTAATTGGCATAGCGGCCGTCTTGAACTGGATATTATAGCTCTTGACCGCGATGAACTTGTTGTAGTAGAGGTTAAATCCCGTAGCGGAAACCGTTATGAACATCCTGCAGAAGCGGTAACAAATGCAAAAATAAGACACCTGATTGAGGCAGCAGAGGCATATATTTTAAAAAATGATATAAACATAGAAACCCGTTTTGATATAATAACTGTGATATTTTTTGATAAAAAATTTGAACTTGAACATTTTAAAAATGCTTTCTATCCTACTCTTTAGATTTTTTTCTATTTTTGAACTAACAGAAAAATTAATATAATGGCAAAAGGTAAATTATCAAAACTTTATACTGATTCTTTTCAGAAGAATTGGGATGGGTACGCATTTTCAGATTATGAAGGCAATGATTTCAAATTCAGCGATGTTGCAAAAATAATAAAATCACTGCATCTTTTTTACCAGTATGCAGGATTGAAGCGTGGTGACAAAGTTGCGGTATTGGGGCGCAACTCTTCTCATTGGGGTTCTGTATTCCTCTCTGCTCTCTCATCGGGAATTGTTATTGTTCCCATTCTTCCCGATTTCAATGCGAGCAATACAAATCATATAATCAATCATTCAGAGGCTAAAATAATTTTCGGGGCTAAATCCCTCATTGAAAAGATAGATTTTGAAAATGACAAAAATCTTGAGGCAGTTATCATACTTGAAGATTTTTCTCTTCATGCTGGCAGGAATAAGGATATTCAGCACAAGCTTACTGATGCTTTTCAATACTATAATGACAATAAGCCGGAAAGGTCAGCTTTTGTATTTGAGGACCGGGACACTGAAGAAACCTGCATTCTTTCATATACTTCAGGCACTTCAGGCTTTACCAAAGGAGTTATGATACCGGAAAGAAGTCTTGCATCAAATATTATTTATGCACAGGACCATATGCCGCTTCAGCCAAGCCACAGAATCGTATCATTTCTGCCTATGGCACATGTTTACGGATTATTATTTGAATTTTTATTCCCGGTAACCCTGGGATGCCATATAACTTTCCTCAGTAAAATGCCTTCTCCTGTTGTTATTACTAAAGTCTTTGGGGAAGTTAAACCCCACCTTATACTTTCAGTGCCCCTGATAATTGAGAAAATCTATAAAAAAAGAATATTACCTACCATTGAAAAGCCTGTAATGAAAGTTCTTCTCAACACTCCGGGTGTCTCAAAAATTATCTTAAAAAAGATTAGAAGTAAACTTATTGAAACATTTGGCGGCCGGTTCTTTGAAATAGTTATAGGAGGTGCCCCCATGAGCGTCGATGTTGAAAAATTCTTCAAACGCATTAATTTTCCGATCACGGTGGGTTACGGAATGACTGAATGCGGACCGTTAATCAGCTATGAGGCGTGGGACAAAACCATGCCGGCATCGGCAGGACGGATTGTTGATCGCATGGAGGTCCGTATAGACTCTGAAGATCCTTACAATGAAGTAGGAGAAATTCAGGTAAGGGGTGAGAATGTCATGACAGGATATTATAATAATGAAATTGCTACCAAAGAGGCATTTACTGATGACGGGTGGTTAAAAACAGGAGATTTGGGTGTTATCGACAAAAATGATTTTATATTTATTAGGGGACGCTCAAAAAATATGATCCTGGGGCCTTCGGGACAAAATATCTATCCGGAAGAGTTAGAAGCTAAAATTACGAACCAGCCTTATGTGTCAGAATGTGTTGTAACTTCACGCCAGGAAAAACTTGTTGCTAAGGTATTCCCTGATTATGATGCAATCAAGGCAGACAATATATCTATTAGCGATTTGCCGGGGATTTTTGAATCAAATCGTAAAAAACTAAATTCAGAGCTGCCCAAATATGAACAGATATCTTCATACGAAATGGTCAGTGAAGAATTTGAAAAGACTCCCAAAAAGAATATTAAACGATTCAAATATATCTAAGGCTTTGTTACGAAATAAAGTGAATAAAATTTAGCCGGTATTATCTTTACCTTTTACCAAAAGGACTGAACCGGCTTCTTTTCCAGAAAGGTTTTTTCCTTATACTTCTGCTTTTTGTGAAACTGCCTCTGTTGAGCCTCCTGTCAGGGACTGCCGAATAGATCAGTCCGATACTAACTTTTCCAACCATTGCCCAGGCAGGGGCCGGTTCAAAAGATTCTATTCCTGCTGTGACTATATAGTCAAAGTCAGGAACACCGTCTATGATATCTGAATTGATAAATGAGGTTACCCCGTCAATATAAACACTGAAATCATCCAGTATTTCATAAGTAAGGCCCACTCCCGCTCCTCCGCTGAATGCCGCCTTTTTGGGATATTCACTGTTACGTGTACCTCTTGCGTACAGCACGCCGACATCATACTCTACACGGTAAAACGGATCTTGAAAAGTAAAGTCAGTACCGGTAAACGCAACTCCTCCTAATGCTTTAACGTAAATATTCATTTTGTTGTTAAACGGTAAAAAATATAAACGCGAAGTTGCCAGTATTGAATATTGTTTTGTTTTATAGATCAAACTCTCTTCCGGGTATCTGTTTGCATCAGGCAATGGATTGTATGCAGTCAGAAAAAAATTGTAAAGAGGCGCTGTTTCTGTAAAGCCTGAAAGATTTGTATAATCAAATTCCAGGCCAACTTCAAAATAGGATGTAACAGGCGCCATCAACTCTGCTTCTGCACCAATCCTGAAGCCCGGGCTAAAATCGCTGCTGCCCGGATATGTCAGCATTTCTGACTGCGGGTGCAAAATTTCAGATCCCCCCGGTTGAGAAATAAATATAGCAGAATTTCCTCCCAACCTGTATCTGAAAATTTGTGAAGAAGCATCTAAACTGATAAATACAGTCAGAATTAATAGCAGGTGTTTATAGTTCATTAGTTTATAATTTTACTATATTTTGTGATAAACGAAAATATATTGCAAATATTCTTCTGTATCGTTATTGTTTTAAAGATATTGAATCAACAACTTTGTAAAGCTTGTCCGACCTTCTGATTTTCTGATCAACGGGTATTGATATCTTCTGACCTTTTATTCCTTCATCCACAGGTTCGAGATCGAAACGTATTTCATTAACAATGGTTTGAACCACCCCGGTAGTCGGACCTGTAATAATGATCTCATCACCTTTTTTAAGATTCTGAGTTTGAAGCAGGAACTCTGCGACCCTGATATTTGTAAAATAATTTGTACATTTCCCGACATATATCTTACGTTGGGACGCTTGTGAACCATAGTTAGCACTCCATTCCCCAAGTCTTTGTCCCAGATAATACCCATCCCAGAAACCGCGGTTAAAAACAGAAGCGAGCCTTTTATCCCAGCCGTCGATCTTTTCCCGGGTAAAAGAATCTTCAAAACAGGCATTAACCGCTTCTCTATAACACTCCACTGTAGTCTTTACATATTCGGGGGAACGGGCACGGCCCTCAATTTTCAAAACCGATACCCCTGCATCAAGTATCTTATTCAAAAAATGAATAGTCTTTAAATCTTTGGGCGACATGATATATTCATTATCTATTTCCAGCTCTGCCCCGGTCTCTTTATCTGTCACTATATACGAATGGCGACAGGGTTGCAGGCATGCCCCGCGGTTGGCAGAAGAGTTCATTTCATGCAGACTCAGGTAACATTTCCCGCTCACCGCCATACATAAAGCTCCGTGAACAAACATTTCCAGTCTGACCAAATTACCTGAAGGGCCTTTTATTTGCTCATCTTTAATCTGCCTGCTGACAGCCTTTACACGATCAAGATCCATTTCGCGGGCCAGTACGACAACATCAGCATAACGGGAATAAAATCTCACAGCCTCAATATTTGTAATATTTACCTGGGTGGAAATATGGACCTCAAGCCCGATTTTACGTGCATATTGAATAACAGAAATATCAGCGGCTATGACAGCCGACACGCCGGTATCAAGAGCCGTATCCAACAATTCATGCATTGCCCCTGCTTCATTGTCAAAAATTTCTACATTCAGGCTCAGGTATGACCTTACATCATAGTCCGAAGCTATTTTTACGATTTTTTTAAAATCATCAAGAGAAAAATTATTTGAGGAACGGGACCGCATATTCATATGGCCCACTCCAAAATATATTGAACCGGCTCCACCCTGGATAGCTGCCATCAACGATTCGAATGAACCGACAGGCGCCATTATTTCTATATCCCGTCTCTCCATCCTGCATTTATTCTAAGAAGGGCAAAGTTATAATAATTTTATCAATAAGCTGATAATAGTGTATTTCAGGTATCCCGGATTAAAAAAAACCAATCATATTAGTGATGGTATATTCTACACAAACTTTTCTCTTTTTTGAAGGTTATATAAGCCATAAAGTATAAAAACAATTATTCCGGTCCCGAGGAATATCCGGTTTTTTGTTATAATTCCCTGCCAGATGACTTCATTAAAATTATCAGGAATACTAAAAGGATTTAAAAAAACGTTCCACTGTGTACGCTCAACAGCATCCTGCAATATTAACAGCGCTACCCCGATAAGAACCACCATAACAGCCGTACCGTTGCCATTCTTAATAACAGTGGAAAACATAAATGCCATTGATCCCATGAAGGCAATCGGATACATCAGCTGAAAAGACATTTCCAGCAGATCGGCCTTGTACAGAAGCAGGGAAGCTGTCCAGGCGAAAACCAGTATCATAAGAAAAATAAGAATATATATCATTAACAAACGTACAAGCCATACTTTATATCTGTAGTTAGGAATTCCAAAGAGGATTTCGAGCATACGTGAATCGTCATCGTTCTGGATGCCAAAAACCGAAGGATAAAAAATCAGGAGCATGCCGGGAACGATCAAAAGGTTATATACAGTGCCCTCATTTATCGGCTGCCGGTTCCAGACTGTCTGGATGGCAAAAAACAGGAAAAAAGCAAAGGCTGCCAGAAGAAACCATATAAACCGGTTCGCAAAAATGATCTTCAGGTTATATCTGATCATCCTCATAAGGTTAATAATAAAATTTTTTATATTAAATTTTTGTTCCATCTTTCATTTGCTTCTTACAAAGTCTTTTAATAAACATAAATAAGCATCCTCCAGGTGTGGCGAAACATTTACGGCATTTTCCGAAGGTTTTTCTTTAGCAAGGATCCTTACCCTTATTTCATTGCCGGAACGCATATGATGAACTATGAGCTGTTTATTTGCAAACTCATCGAACTCCCTCGCAGGTACTGTCATTTGCCATACAAAACCTTCTCCCATTTTAACCATGTCATTAGGTGTACCATAGTATTTCAGATCTCCCTTGTTTATTACTGCCACCTGGTTACATGAGCTTGAAATATCTTCGATGATATGGGTTGAGAATATCACTATACGTTCGCGGCTCAGTTCCACCAACAGATTACGGAAACGGATCCTCTCCCGGGGATCAAGTCCGGCTGTAGGCTCATCAACTATAAGGATACGCGGTAAATTAAGCAATATCTGGGCAATACCAATCCTTTGCTTCATGCCCCCTGAAAAAGAACCGATCTTATCATCTTTCCGTTCATACATATGTACGTTTTTCAAAACATATTCCAACCGCGCGTCCCTGGTCTTTTTATCTGATATGCCTTTTAGTATTGCCTGGTAGTCAAGAAATTCCCATGCCGACATATTCTCATAGCTTCCGAATGCCTGCGGCAGGTATCCGATCAGTCCCTGCAATTCCTCACGATACTTTTGAGTATCGAGTCCGTTAATCCATATTTTACCATAACTCTGTTCCAGGATACCGCATATTATCCGCATCATAGTTGATTTGCCGGCTCCATTGGGCCCAAGTAGCCCGAACATTCCTGTTTTGATCTCCAGTGATACACCATTAAGCGCCCTGAAAGGCACCTTGCGTTTCCCTATTACAGGGATCTGCCTTACCAAAGTAAAATAAGCACGGCGTAAAGCGCTGAAACGGCCTTCAATCCTCGCTATATTCAGTTTCTTATCATGGATATACTCTCCCGACCTGTAAATCACCAGCAGAAGAAGCCAGATTATTCCGACAAATATTACCATCCCGATATTATCCCATCTTTGTATGAATATGATAATAAATAGCGCCGGTACCACCCAGTATATGATATTTTTTATATAAGAGTTAATTTTCAGATATATCGCCCTGGATCTTTCCTGATATTTATTTTCCAAAACCTGTTTTAAAGGTTGGTACAGCATGAACAGGAAGAAAAAGACAAAATGAGACATTGCCCACATCCAAAAACTACTCTCAAGATAGAAGAAAGTAAAATATACCAGAAACAGGAACAGCGGTATCTGCCAGACAAGGTCATAGAAATCCCGGGCATTTTTATAATTCTTTGTCAATCCGGCACGTTCCCTGATCTTAATCCCCGATTTCCATTCCCTTATAAACCGTGAATCACGGTCATATATTTTTACCAGCTTTCTTACAACAATCCTTATTGGCTCATTTTCGCTGATAACAGTGGAGCTGGCCTGCCTTAAACTGGTCATAATAAATGCTGTGACTCCGGGGATTAAAATTACTATCAGCATAAAACCCAATAATTTCCATATAAAAGTATCAACCTCAAAATAAATATAAACAGCTCCTGCAATAAAAATAACAATCTGTAGAAATTTCAATTTCCAGTTAAGAGACTTCAGCCAGTTAATGGCATTCTCCATTCCAAAATACAGGGTCGGAACAAACACGAGGGTGAGTATTGTACTCACCGACAATCCGCCGATTACCGTTATTGCAAAAGGAGCGCCAATAGCTCCGACATATTCCGACTGTCCCATAGCAAGAGGCATCATGGCTACAATGGTAGTAATTGCAGTTATTAATATAGGACGTACACGTGACAATCCTGCTGTGATCAAAGCTCTTGACTTGCGGAAACCACGGGTGCGGAGAATGTTGGTAAAATCTATCAGGATTATACCATTATTGACCACAATACCAAGCAGGATCAGGAATCCTGTAAGGGTATTTGCATTGAAGAGGCTGTTTCCCGTAAATATAAGTGCCAAAAATGAACCTATGGCTGCCAGCGGTACGGAGAACATCAAAACAACCGGCGTTGTGAGGGATTCAAAAACAGATGCCAGTATCATCAATATCAGTATGAAGGCTGCAGCAATAAGAAAATAAAACTCTGCGTACTGGTCCTCCTCATGTATTACTTCTATAGCCACACCAGGCGGTATTTTATAGTTACCCACAATTTCATCTATCTCCATCCGGTAAGCCTCGAGCAGGTCCTTTGACTGCTCTGCCTCAGCCACAAACTGGTAAAACAGTTCAATCTGCTTTTCCTGGTTTACACGTGTAATCCGTGCCAAACCCTCATCATATACCAGATCAGCAATATCCTGCAAATCATAAATAACGCCCTGATTGTTCTTAATATTCAGATTCCTCAAATCTTCCATACCTCTCTCATCCTCTTCTTCCTCTTCCTCCAATAGCTTTTCTTTTATAATTATCTCATACTCTTCATTATCCTGGATAAAATTAATGCCGGAAGTAAATTCAGCAGAGAAGGAACCAAGTTCAGAAGATATATCTGTTAAATTAATGCCATATTCCGTTAAAAGCAGCTGATTAAAATAGAGGTGTATCTCAGGCCTGTCGCCGGAAGCGCTTACATTTGCCCTGCGTATTGACTCCAGGTCCTCTATAAAATATTCCAGATCATCAGCTACCCCCTTCATAACTTCAAAATCTTCACCTTTTATTACTATACGCTCCCTGTTAGACCCTATGCCGAGAAAACGGCTGAAGTTTTCCATGCCCGATCCCCCTCTGCCACTACCTCCGAAGCTTGAACTCGCAGCAGACGGGGTTAAACTTACATCAGCACGGGCAATATTGCCTATCATCCCTTCTACCTCTGATTTAATTTCAGCAATTTTCTTATTGTCAATATCTTCATAATCCTCTTTTAAAATAACGGTAACGATAGCTTCTTCTTCCTGTATCTTTGAAATAACATCCTCCTTTTCCTCTATCTCCTCCAATCGGCTTTCAACTTCTGCTACCACGAGATCTGTTGTCTCAAGGGTTGACCCGGTAGGCATTGTAACATAAATGGAAAATTGATTTTCTTCCACCTCTTCGAGAGTGTTAACGCTGATGGCCAATACAATAAATACAGTGATAAAAAACAGCACGATAGCCCCGATAACCGTTCCTGCCGGAGTGCGCATAGCTGCTTTGAGCAGAAGTACATATATTTGAATGATACGGTTATTAGTAGTTACCTTTTCATAAAAAATATTGTGTGATGACTTCCCTTTTAACAGCAAATGTGCAGCCATTGGTATTAAAAGAAGAGCCACAAATAATGAAACAGTAAGTGTTGAAATAATAGAGATGCCTACATGCTTCCCAAGCAATTCGATCATATATTCAGAAGAAAACAGGAAAGGAAGAAATACGGTAACAGTAGTAAGGGTAGCAGCGATTATAGATCTCCATACTTCTGTTGTCCCCTGTATTACGGAACTGTCTGCATCAAAACGCTTTCCCGAAAGCCTGTATATATTTTCAAGTACTACCACACTGTTATCCAACAACATCCCGATGGCAAGCACAAGACCCACCAGGGTAAGGCTGTTTATCGAGATATTAAAAGCATAAAATAAATTAAAAGCAGAAAAAACCGAAACAGGTATGGCCAGGGCTATTATGGACACTATACGCAAATTTTTCAGAAACATCCATAATACGAAAATAGCAAGTAATCCCCCCACCAAAGCAAGATTCATAATCTGGTCAATGTTATTTTCCATTGTCTCAGCAAGATTGGTCTGAACAACAATCTCCACATCCTTGCCTGCCAACTCCTCGTTCAGCTGGCCGATGCGCCTGGTTACCTTACCTGAAAGCTCAATAAGATTAGCCTGTGAATCGCTGACTAATAACATAGATACTGCATCCATGCCATTTACACGGCTGATTGTTTCTTCCTCTTTAACACCAAAAAATACATCCGCTATATCCTTCAAATATACAGGGCCTTCAGCTACGACAATATTCTCAATGTCACTGACCTTTGTATATTCGGCGGTAAGGTGGACAAAATGTAGTTTCTGATTTTCATGAAGATAACCAACAAAAGTACGGTTAGAGGAATTTTGATTAATGGCATTCCTTATTTGTGCAGGGGTTATTCCATGAGCATCGCAAGCCTTCTTATCGTATGTAACTTCTATCGAACGTTCTTTCCCTCCGAACACTGTCACTGATGAAATTCCGTCAATATTCTGCAGCTCGGAAGTAATTTCCTGGTCAACAATATTACGTAATCTGTTAGTACCCCCGCTGCCCCTTATCTGCAACTCCATAAACTGGTTGGTGAGTTGCTGTATATCCACCTTGCTGACCCTGACAATAAAATTCTCATCCAGATTGTCAGTCACCTGGCCTATCTTCTCCTGAAGCTTCAGGAAAGTATATTGGAAATCAACATTCTGTTTGAAATTCACCTGGATAGATGCTGAACGATTAGTGAGGGAGGATTCCACACTTTCAATGCCCTCCATTGTGCTTATTGCCCCCTCTATCGGTATAACAGCCTGATTTTCCATGTAATCCGGATCAACTTCGATCCGTGAATTGATCTGTACAAAAAGCATGGGAAGTTCAGCATTGGGCATCAATTCCACAGGCAATTGTTTATAGGAGACATACCCCAGCAGGGTAAGCCCTGTAAACAACATGCTTATAAATATCTTTCTATTAATGATGAACTTCATAGTTAACTGTACAATTGAGTGCTTATTATACTGATAAGGGAGACGATCGCTGATACACTGATAAATTTCAAAGAGTCAAATATTTTATTCTGCATTCCGGGTACTATTTATTCGTAATAATTCTTTGGGCCATCTACTCACCAGCTACTACTTAATCCTTAAAATTACTTTTATCCTGTCTAAAATATCATAAACACATGGAATGACTACCAGTGTCAGAAGAGTTGACGTAACCAGTCCCCCGATAACAGCCAATGCCATAGGTGACCGCAGGGATGCGCTCTCTCCGAAGCCAAAAGTCAGCGGCAACAAAGCCAGAATAGTTGTAATACTGGTCATAAAAATAGGCCTTATTCGTTGCTGCCCGGCCTGAATGATTGCTGTTGTCCGGTCAAGTCCCTCCCGTATAAGCTGGTTTATCCTGTCAACAAAAATTATTGAGTTATTCACGGCTATCCCGGCAAGCATTATCAATCCTATTAATGCCATGATATTAAATGTTTTATTAAGGAAGAAAAATATCAGTATGGTACCAACAACAGCCAGAGGTATAGTAAGCAGTATAGTGAAGGGATGTATCAGGGATTCAAACTGAGATGCCATCACCATATATACCAAAATGATAGAAAGTAGCAATGCAAAGCTGAGGCTATTAATTGATTCCTCTCTTTTTTCCTCTTCGCCGGTTACCAGGATACTATAATTGGCAGGCAGATCGATATCCGCTGTTGCCTGTCGAACTGATGCTGCCACATGGTCCAGCGCCACTCCCTTTTCCAGCTGTGCTGTTATTCTTCCTGTCCTGTTCTGGTTTTGCCTGTGGATCTCCCTTGGAGACTCCCCAAAAGAAATTTCAGCAATTTCACTAAGCCTGAATTCCCGGTTACCCGAGTTGATCGTAAGATCATATATTTCATTTAATCCTTTATCAGGCACCTTAATCGTTATATCAAGCATTTCTCCACCCTTTTCCATCTGCCCTGCATTTTTGCCTTCCAGCTGATCCTGGATCTGGGTTACCACATTGTTAATATCTATATTGTACATGCCGGCCCTCAGACGGTCAACATAAATTTCCACTTCAGGTGCACCCTGTTCAATTGATGTTTGTACATTGAACAATCCTGCTATTACCTGCATCCTCTCCTGAACCATTGTTACAACTCTCTCAATCTCATCCGGTTCTTCACCTCTTACCTCAACAACAAGGGGAGCCTCATCAATTCCAAGTATTGACTGAAGAGCGCTTTGCTCCTGTGAAAAAGTAACTTCAAGTCCCGGTATATCACTTGTTAACTTATCAAGAAAGGCAATAACCTGATCTGTTGCCAATACGCTGTTCTCTTTCAGGATAACCTCTATCCGGGCTGTATTCTCACCCTCAAACACGGAATTTTCATCACCCGTTACCCCGGCAGAGGGGCCTGAATGGGAATATATTTTTTCCAGGTTATCTCCCAGATACTCTGTTATAATGGTTTCGATATTTTTAACTGCTGATTCGGTGCGCTGAAGTTTTGTGCCTTCACGCATCTTCACATCCATTGTGAATTCCAGAGTTTCGGTATCAGGCATAAACTCTGTGCCTATGGAAGGCACCAACATAAAGGATCCTGTAACTAAAGCAGCAGTCAAGAAGACAACAAGCCACTTAACCTTTAATACCTTGTTGAGAAATCTGCCATAACCTCCCAAATGGAGTGAACGTTTTTTTACAGGAGCTTTCTTATTCCTGTAAATACGGTGATATAGAACAGGTATGACAAATATAGCTACAAATAGTGATGACACCAGCGAAAAAGCTACTGTCCAGGCCTGGTCTTTAAAAAGCTCGCCGGATGCGCCATGGAGATAAACAATTGGCAGGAAAACTATTATGGTAGTAAGCGTTGATGCAGTGATAGCCCCTCCAACCTCAGAGGTGCCGTTAACAGCTGCATCTTTCACACTCATCCCGTTTTCATGATTTCTGAATATATTTTCAAGAACAACAATAGCATTATCAACCAGCATGCCCGCCCCAAGTGCAAGCCCTCCCAATGTCATGATATTTATAGTCAGATCATTAAAATACATAAGATTGAAGGTAGCAATAATAGAAACAGGTATTGCTACACTTACTATCAGGGTAGTGCCAATACGGCGAAGAAAAAGGAAAAGCACAAAAACAGCAAGCAGTATGCCAAGCAAAGCTGTGTTCTGCACCTCACCGATAGCGCTTGAAATAAACCTGCCCTGATTAGTAACCTGCTGTATGGAATATCCGGGCAATGCCCGTTCAATATCAGCAAGAGCTTCATTAATCTGCTCCACTGCTCTCACCGTGTTAAATTTCGTTTCCTTATAGATGGCAAGGCCTAAACATCGTTCACCATTAAAATGGACAATATTGGCAGGTTCCTTGTTGCCAACAGCAATTGTTGCCACATCACGCAAAAAAACCGGCGCCATTTCAGCCGGACCCCGGCCTGACTCCGGCCTGACCGCTTTATAGCCAACAATGAGATTTTCAAAATCTTTCACCTCATCAAGCAGTCTTACACCTTTGACAATATACTGAAGTCCCATCTCACTTACACGCCCACCGGAAATATTCCTGTTAAAGCTCTGAATACGCGAACTGATATCATCAAGCGTAAGATTTTGAGATTTAATCCTGTAAAGATCGGTAGAGATAATAACCTCAGCCTCCTCCTGTCCTGATAATTCAACCTCTGCCACCCCTTCCAGCCTTACCAGTTCATTTCTTATATAATTTTCGGCCACTTTCCTTATCTCATTCATATCAGATATTTCATTGTGGCCAATGGCAATAAGCATTACCGGTGCGGTATTGGGATCATGCTGGGTTATTTTCAAATCATCGATATCAGCATTCTGTGTTAGTGAATTCAATGCTTTCTGCAAATCAAGGAATGCCTCATCCATATCTTTGTCCCATGCATATTCAACAGTTATCTGAGAAGTACCTACTTTAGTAATCGAAGATACCCGGATAACATCAGACTGTCGTATAGCCAGTGCCTCGATATCTTCCACAAACTGCTTTTCCATCTCTTCAGGCGGCCTTTCTCCTGCCGTGATCTCCACAAAAATCCGGGGGGAATTCAGATCGGGGAACAGATCAACACCCAGCTTGTCATATGATATGTAGCCTAAAAGGATAATTCCCAGGACAATCATTAATATAGTTACCGGGTAATTGACGGAAAATTGTGTTAATTTTTTCATTATTTATACCTCTGATTAGTGGCGGGACAAAAGCCTATCTGATTATTTTAACTTTCGAATCATCGCGCAATGTTTCAAATCCTTTAACTATAAGCCGGTCATTGGGTTCTAATCCTTCCAGAACTTCAACAAAATCCTGGTTTTCAATCCCGGTTGTTATATACCTGTCATCCGCAGCGCTGTTTCTTCCGACAATATAAACATATTTGCCTCTGCCTCCCGAAAGGATAATATCTTTAGGTATCACAACAGTACTGTCTTTTTCATCAACAATTATATCAGCTTTGACAAACATGCCGGGACGGAATTTCAATTCCGGATTAGCAATTTCTACTGTGCCTGTGAAAGTCCGCGTTTCCATACTTATTGCCGGAGAAAGCTCCGTAACTTTGCCAATAAGGGTATCATCAGGAAGTGTATAATTTGTAACAAGGACCTCCTGTCCTGTTTTCATGTCAGCAATATTCTTCTCAGGAAGGTTAATCTCCATATACATCTGATTATAACTCATTAAGGTAACCATTGGGGAACCTGAGGCAATCCTCGTGCCTTTTGTATAATATGGCAATTCGACAATAATACCGGAAAAAGGGGCAGTGATGTTCATTTTTGCCAACTGTATCAGGGCGCCTTCGTAATTATACTTTGCATTAGTTTTGGATACTTCGGAGTTACGCAATTCATAAAGGGTTACACCTCCTTTTTCATAAAGTGATTTCTGCTTATTGTATTCCTGTTCGGAGATCTCCAGGTTCAACTGAACTGCCTCAATAGCAATATTGTTCTCATATTCCTCATTTTCGAGCCTTATTATCACCTGACCTGCCCTGACTCTGTCGCCTAATTTGAAAGGCCTTCCTGTAGCAGGATTATTCTGGAGATAATAATTCCCTGCCATTTCCGAATTTAATTCCACATCCTGAGAAGCTTTGACTGTCCCTGTTGTGCTGACGAATTGCCTGATACTTTGGAGCTTAATATCTTCCACTGAAACAGGAACAGCCAGTTCTGTGCCCTCAGACTGGCTCCGGTTGTCACACGATGCAAATACTATTGCTACAGCAATAACAGGTAATAGTAATTTTATATTCTTCATAATTTCTTATTATTTCTTATTGATTATTTTCATTTTGATAAAGCTCTTCAGGCATAACAGGTTGATCCTTTTCAAAATCATATAAACTTTGAATCTTAAGGTTCAGCAATTCTATCTTGTAATTAATAAGCGCCTGTATATATGCAAATTTTTTCTCGGAAAGCTGAGTCTGGAAAAGGTTCAGATCCATACTGGTAAGATCACCGTTTTCATATCTCTCAAGATTTATCTCATAAGTTAACTGTGCATTAGTACTGCTCTGTTCTGCGATCTCAATCTGATTAAGCTGGTTTTGAAGGTTTCTGTATGTTTGTCGAATATTAATAATTATCTGTTTTCTTTCCTCATCGTAACCAAGTTTCTCTGTTTCAATAGCAGCTTCCTGGGCTGCAATACGTGCTTTTTTCTCTCCCCAGTCGAAAAGCGGGATATTAAAACTAACAGCTACTGAGGGACTGTTTGTGGGAGCATCGAATATCTGGTCCAGATTTGGATTGTCGCCCGAAATGCCAAGACGGAGATTAATATCCCCCCTGAATTCATTCAATGATTTTGTTCTTATCATGTCAAACTGGCTGGACTGAATATCAATCTCCCTTTGCCGTAGCTCAAGCCTTAATGCCAGTCCGTTTTCAATAGCTTTATCAAGATCGACAGGAACACGATTAACACCAACATCGGCAAGGATTGAAAAATCTTCAAACAAATCCATCCCAAGATAAAGTTTTAACTGATCTTTTGCGTTGTCTAAGGTAACCTGACGGTTCTGAAGAGTTGATTTAGCTGTAGAAAGGTTCAGCTCAGCCTGGTATAATTCCTCTTTTGCAGCCAGTCCCGCCTCCACTTTATTATTGATAATCTCATAACTATTTTGTGTATTTTCAAGTTCATCTTTTGCAATGCTCAGATTCATCTGTGCCATATAAACATTATAAAAAAACTCGGTAACATTTCTCTCAAGATTGAGATTCTGTAACGCGTAGCTGATATTTGCATTTTCAAAATTCAACTCCAGTTCCTTAAATTCCAGCTGAAGCCTGTTATATGTAAAAACAGGCTGGTTAAAATTAAGATAAAGATTATTATAAAAAACCTTACTTTCGGGATTGGTAACAGCAGATGTCGAATAGCTCCTTTGCCAGCCAAACTCATTTGTAAGTGACAGTTTACCGTCAGTTATCAAAATTGGCTGTTCAACCCGGAACAGTGCGCTCGTCTCAAAATTCTCATTTGTGTACCATTCCGATACCCTTGTGTCGAACCTCCGGTTTCTGCCAAACTGCACCGGAGATATATCAAGAGAAAAATGAGACTTGAGGGATGCCCTCTGAGCCTCCAGGCTTTTCTGATAACGTTCAAGGTTAAGCCGGGATCTCTGCAGATCCGGACTCCCGGTTTCTGCAATCTGAATCGCTTTATCAAGAGTAAGGATCTCCTGCGCCTCAGCTTCCGGGAAGATCAGTAACCAGGAAAAAACTAAAAGAACTAATTTCCTGACATTTCTAATTTTACTAAAAAACTCCATATTCTGTTTTTTTATATTGATTACAATTTTACCAGTCTTACAGCATCTGCGAATACCATCCGAGCATCAGATTTATCTGAAAGCTCTATGAGCGCAGTATCCGGAGAAAAATAATAAGATCCCAGATGATTCCATCCCTCATCAGCTCCCCTCAGGGAAAGAGTTTGTTCCTCTGCGCCGTCGTCGCCGTGAATGGTAAAATGATATTCGCCGCCTTCATCTCTCCCGCCGCGTCTGAACATCCTGGGTTTATACAAATGATAATAGACATCGTAATATCCTTTTTCAGCAACAGGCACATGCCATTTTGCATTTTGTGATCCATCGCCCGACTTAATATAATATCCTGAACGGACATATTCACCATAAAATTCTGTGTCAGTTACCGGAGTCCAGTTAACAGGAGGCCTCCAGAAACTCATCCCCGAATATTTTATATTTCCTTCCTCCTCATTAAGGATTAGCCTTTCCAGCAGACTAATATCATTTTTTATTGTTATTTCAAATTCAGGATCTTCATTGTCAACAATAGATTCACCGGGCAATTCTGTCTGAACAGGTTCTTCCACTATCTCTTCCCCTTCAAAGGGGTATGCATCCGGATCTTCTTCAATATCCCGTAATCCGTCCATTAATAATTGGGGAATATTTTGAGAAGTAAGGGTATTAATCATATACATTCTTGGTTCGGCATCAAGCATATATGTAACTTTTCTTGTCTGATGGGGAGCCAGATATATAAGCTTATTTATCATATTGTCATCTCCTCCCGGTCCCGGCCCAAAACCGAACCCTCCTCTCCGGCCTCCACTTTCAAGCCTGAATGATAATTTTACGATCCCTTCAGTTTCGGAAAAATTGGTAATTTTAAGAGATACCCTGGTTTTCATCATTTCCTCTGCTTTGACCTTCACTGCCTCAACATTGGAAAACAGGTAACCCGGCAATGATTTAGCCTTAAACCAGTCATCCATCATAGGGGTTAATTCTATTTTAAATTCCTCTCTTATCTGTTCATCAAAATTCTCAAAAGGAATATTTTTAAATCTGCATTCTCTAAGTACATCCCGGAGGAAATCCCCAAACTCTTCCTGACCCGCCTTCCATTCCACCATGGAAAACAAAACCTCGCCTTTCAGTTTAATAACATTATCGATAATCCTTTTCTGGTGGGGATCGGATAAAATTTCCTCAAAGGTACTGTCCTGCAATGCAATATTAGCCAGCTCATCATCACTCATGCCCTGCATATTTCGCATCCATCCGGAGCGCATATCCATTGTCTGGCTTTTCAGATAAGCCTCAAAAATACGGTTCATAATTGGCCATTTGTCAGACTGGATATTATTTTGAAAATTATATAACATAGGGAAAACAAAATATGGATTTGGGTATTCCCTGACTGTGAAACTTCCTCGTCCATGCTGGAAATCTCTTGCATTTTCACGGGTAAATACCTCGAGAAATTCAAAGAGGATCCGCATTTCAATATCCTTGGGTGTCATATTATTATCCCCGCGGCGCCCCCACCGTTCCATCCTTTTTTTCATTCCCTCCAGGTCAGCCTCACGGATCAGATACCCTTTTTCAGGAATAAGTATCTGTTCCGGCTGAATATATTCCTGACGGGAAGTCCATGAGCGTTCAAAAGACTTAAACTGAGCCGGTGCTTCCACTAAAAACAATCTGTCACATACATAATCCAGCTTATAGGAACGCTCAAGATCGCCGAGCCTGTCGTCTATCAGGCTGGTTATGGTATCACTGGTTTCAGGAAATGCACCTGAAAAAAAATCGTGGCCTTCTATATACCATATACCATAATTAATACTGTCTTTTACAAAATCTTTCTTTTGGTAACGGCCTATTGCAAGAGACATTTGTGTAAGCGGCGCCTCGTTTTCAAATTTATAATGCCCCGGTGCAATTTCATTGATCTCACCCTGCGATACAGCCTGCAAACCCGGTTTTGTAATAACTTCCAAGTCAAAATCTATAAATTGGGGCTGATTCCACCGTACTTCTTCATTACTGTAAGTCACACCTGTCCTGGGATACCAGTTAGCTTCAGGTGTAAGCAGAACATAATCGGGGTAAACAAATGCATATCTCTTGTCAACATTTAAAATGAATTTACCGTATTTTTCCTGGCGAACCTCTTCTTCTATATCCAGATAACAAAATGTTTCATCAATACCCCCCGAATAGCTGATCTCCACTTCTGCAATTTTCCCCGGCAGCAGATTAATACCCTGGTCTGCAATTAAAAGATGTTGTTCACGGGAAAAAGGGGGTTCGTCTCCGTTTACTTTGAATTTGTTAATTTTTAATCCCCCGTTCAGACTGAAAATAAGTTTCTCAAGAGGATTTTCATTGTCATTTGTAACTGTAATTGTCGAAACTGCTTCGAAGGTTGATCCGTTATGTATCAGTTTAACAGAATGTTTCTGTTCAGAAGGAAGATTCTCATTTACATATTTATTATTCAGGACTATAGCCTCATTCCTGCGAGCTTCATTAATTTTAAAACGGTCAATATGGCGATATCCCAGATATCCTCCGATTCCGATAAAAATGATAGAAAATATAAGCGAAAAGACAGTCATTGATTCCGACTGTGGAAGTCTTTTAAGAAGATAGATAGTGAGAAAAATAAAACTTATACCGAGAGACAAATATATCCCGCGGTGTATAAGTACTTTTTCAATATTCCCCATACCTGTGATATCAGAGATCAACATGGGGATATTGAATGCCATATAATCAAATATATAATAATATTTAGCCTCAAGCAAAAACAGGGTGATCCCTATATATCCGAGTATCAGCACAAAGGTAATAGCCTGATTACGTATCACACTCATAAGCAAAAATGAAAGCCCCATAATAAAAACCAGGGTAGGTATGCTAATGAGAAGCAGATAAACCACATAAGAAATCCAGCTGACAGGTGTATCCTGAGCAAGCATATTGAATATAAGGGCCATAAAAACAACAACTATATTCAGAACAAGAAATACCTGCAGATTGCCCCAGGTTTTGCCAATTACATATTCGCCATTTGTCATTGACCTCATATAAATAACCTCTGTGGTATCAAGCTTTTTATCACGCTTGAGGAAATCAGATGCCAGAAATACAGCAATGATTGCCTGTGCCACATTCAGCAGCAACAGGTTCAGATAGGGAATTGCCGCGGGTATGCTTCGCACAGCCCACCCCTGTTCCCCGCCGCCCTGAATTATCATTCCGAAATTCATTCCAAAAAGCACCAGGAGTGACAAAATGCCAAAAATACGGAAGAACCAGCTTCTCAGCAATGTCTTCCTCTCATATTTTGAAATAGAAAATATATTATGCAGTGAAATCATTATGGCCAAATTAATTATTAAGAAACTGATTAAGCTTATTCTCCATGAAATGCACATAAGCATGTTCCAGATTTGCCTCTATGCGTTTACCCTGGTACCCGTTAATCTGATTTGCAACCACCTGTACCTCCCATCCCCCTTCGGTAGGTATTGTTGAAATTACAGGGAATTTTTCATTTATTTCAAGATATTCAGTTTCAGTGGCCTGTATAAGCCATACATTGCCTTCAGCTTCCTTTATCAGTTCCTCGGGAGAACCTGTAAAAGCAAGATTGCCCTTATTCAACAAGGCCATATTGTTACATGTACTTGATATGTCACCGACAATATGGGTGGAAAGTATAATAATAACATCCCTTGTACTGATGGTTGACAACAGATTCCTGAAACGGATACGTTCCTCCGGGTCAAGGCCGGTTGTCGGTTCATCCACAATGATGATCTTCGGGTTATTAATCAATGCCTGTGCGATGCCGAGCCTGCGTTTCATTCCACCGGAAAGTTTATTTGCATTGCGGTCGCGTGCCTCATACAGGCCAACTTCTTCTAACATCTGATCAACGGCAGCACGGCGAGCCTGGCCGTTTTTCATTCCTGCAAGCCGGGCAGTATAATCAAGAAATTCATAAGTCTTTAACTTTGAGAAAAAACTGAAATCCTGCGGCAGATAGCCCAGCATTGCTCTTATCTCACGACGGTTTTTGGCCAGGTCAAGATCATTGACAGTTACCTTCCCGCTTGTCGGCTTCATCAGGGTCACCAAAATCCGCATAAGGGTGGACTTGCCCGCACCATTTGGGCCGAGAAGCCCGAACATACCGTTGGGGATCTCTAAATTTAAATTTTTTAAAGCGTAATTCCCATTACGGTAAACCTTATTTAAATTTTCAATTTTTATATACACTTTTATTATAATTTCAAAGGTATTGTTTCATTTTCACCAAACATTGTTTTGGACTTTAATGATATAATATAGTTTAAAGTAATCCAAACTTTTTTTACGGAGGTTATTTTTTTCTATGGAATTGTAATTAAACAGAGTCTGTCCTTTTAAAACAGACTCTTTTTTGGAAGCTGTCCTGTAAAAAATGCGACTCCCCTGGAATAAGTGGACAGACTCTACTTAGTGTTCGTCCATAAAGTCAAGAGTCTGAAATAGAAAGTTTGCTGACAAGGCTTGTGAAGCCCGAAAAATGTGAGTTTACTATTCGTAAATGA
>CAZIOB010000017.1:0-33905 GCA_964540755.1 uncultured Prolixibacteraceae bacterium
TACGGGGCATTGGTGCTCGGACTCATAGCATCTATGTGTTGTTACTATGCTATCCAGTTGAAGAACAAACTAAAATATGATGATAGTCTTGATGCTTTCGGAATACATGGAATCGGCGGAATAACAGGAGCTCTGTTCCTGGTATTCTTCATCCGTAAGTCGTGGATGCATGAAGCCGAACTGGCTGCAGGAGGGACATGGACAGTACTGAATCAGTTAGGCATACAGGCGCTGGGAGTTATCATTGCAATTGCTTACTCTGCCGGGGTGACTTTCTTAATTGTTTACGGACTAAATAAAATAATGAAGTTTAAATCATCAGAAGAAGATGAAATGGCAGGCCTTGACAGATCATATCATGGAGAAAGAGGATACGGAATGTTAAATCCGAGTTAATCAGTTTTACCGGATTATCAATTCGCAGAATTATGAAGTTCTTCGGACAAAAAAAATAATGTTTTAAGACAGAATTCATAACAGAAATAATATGCATCAGAATATGTAACTCGTCTCATCTGGAAGTAATAATATAAAATTTGCATGAAAATGAAACAGTTACATATTCACTTAAAAATTATATAACAAATATTAAACTGATACAAAATAAAATATGAAACGAGCATGTAAAATATTTACACCCAGCGTGATTATTAAAATATATGCGAGTTCCATACTATACCTTTGAAAATAATTAATTTTAATAGTATGAAATAAGCATAATTTTAAAATCTCATAAGATTATGATTGAAACATATACGAGATAGATATGATACCTTTTAAAAATAATTGATCTTAATCACATGAAAAAAATTATATTTCTTGTATTCCTCATATCCCCGTTTATCTCATACGGTCAGTTTTTTAAGGTATATCCATATATGACAGCAGAGGCGGGTGAAAAAGAGGTGGTTTACTGGTTCAGCGCTGTCAGCTCCGATCATCAATATTCATTTTTTGGAGATGTAATTGACAGACACGGACTGACAGCACACTCTGTCGAGCTGGAATACGGACTGAGTAATAAATGGACAGCCGGCCTTTATTTTGATTTTGAACAGCCGGCAGGCCAACAACTCCGGCATATAAAGACAAAAGCCCTGATGTTCCACGGCAGATTCTGGGAAAAGGGAGAGAGGCCTGTTGACCTTGGTTTGTATGTTGAATACATATTACCAAGGAAAGAATATGCAGACGCAGAACAGCTTGAACTTAAAATAATAATGGAAAAAGATTTCGGATTTCATTCTTTAGTGTTAAATCCGACATTTGAAAAAAATGTCAGTGGTCATGATATTAGTGAAGGCCTTGAATTTGCTGTTAATGGAGGATGGTACTACAGGGAAAGCCTTAAAATACAACCGGGAGTTGAATTTTACACTAAATGGGGAGAGGTCAGGGAAATGTCCCCGTTTAAAGAATCGAATGTTTATCTGTTTCCGTCCATAGATATTATTTTCGGGACACATGGCAGTATAACATGGCATACAGGCGCCGGCTTCGGACTAACAGAGCCGGCTGATAACTTTGTATTTAAATCAATCCTTTCATTTGGTTTTTTTTAATATCAGAATCAAAAAAATAATAAAATGAGAATATCAATCCTGTATCTGCTGTTAATCCTTTTGCCGGGCACTGTCAATTCACAGATAAAAGTTTCAAGGAAGGCCCAGGCACGTGACCAGCACAAGCCATACCATTATTTTGAAAATCCGCAGGTATGCTCCGGATGCCACTGGGATAAATTTGACCGCTGGAATGTTTCCCAACATTCCAAAGGTTTTTCGGGTGATTTTTTTCAAAGACAATTTTATGATCTTGTCCTGCCCTCCGAATCATTTGCCCCGGAAGTGAAAAATATAAAAGAAGGCTGTATCGGCTGCCACTCCCCTTCTGCTTTTCTTGCAGGGGAGCTGATTCCGCCTGAAACGGTAAATCCTGATAATCACTGGAACAGAAGCGATGAATTTAAGACAAGGGCGGATCAGGGTATCTTTTGCGACTTTTGTCATACTATAAGCCACTTTAAACATGAAAGGCCTTATAATCACGATTATGTATCTGCCGCCACTGACACTGCAGATACAAAATTCGGCGATCTTGAATTTCCCTGGTCACCACATCATGAAACAGCTACATCAGAAATTTACGAAGATCCCGTAATATGCGCTACCTGCCATAATGAACTTAATCCTTACAATGTATGGGTAAAGGCTACATTTACAGAATATGAAGAAAGCGTTTACCTCCACAGAGGTATTGTTTGCCAATCTTGTCATATGCAGACAATGGGAGGAAAACCTGCCAAAATGGGCATCACCCGCCCCCATAATTCAGACCACTGGTTTGGCGGGGGTTTTTCAAAATTTGTAGAAGGTGCTGCCAGTGTTAAAATAAAACCTGGCAAATCAAGGATCAAACCGGGGGAAAAGGTTAGCTTTACTGTTGAAGTAAAAGCTGAGGCTACAGGACATAAATTCCCGACAGGCTCCACTGAAGAGCGGGATGTATGGCTGCGCCTTACACTGGTTGACCATCATGGAAATGAACTTCTTTATATACCTGTTCCTGAAAATCCTGATGATCCAAATGATAAATATTTCATTACAAGCAATGAACTGACAGCTTATCCGTCACACAGCAAGCTCTCTGAGCCAATAGCGCGCGATGCTCTTCCCGAAGGCGACAGAATATACCACAGCGCTTTTATCGACAGTGAAGGTGAATTTACTTTTGCCCAGTGGTTTTGTGTGAAAGAGATAGAGAACAGGCTGGAACCATTGGAGGTACGTACTGAAAAATATATATTTACTATGCCGGAAGATCCGGAAGGCGAGGTTTATCTGAAGGCTGAGCTAAACTACAAAAGGATGCCTGATTCATTTGCCGATTATCTTGGCATCGACCGCCGCCCTGTAATCCGGGTTGCTGAAGATATACGAAAATTAACTGTAGAATAAAATTGCTTATGACAGAGATATGTTCATCAGTGTTTTATCCTCTTTTATAAAGATTATTTATCTGTTCTTTCAGATCAGCTTCTTCATAAAAATATTCATGAGCAAAGTTTAAGAATTTCAAAATTTTAAATGCATTGAATTTCTGAAAAAATCTGGTTCGAAAAGTTGAAAGTGACGAGCAGTTGGAGTTAAGATCATTAATTTGCATCAGAAAATTATCTTTTTTAAGAAATGACCCGACTGCTTCAGGTAACTGATCTGGGAAAAAGCGGTAATCTTCCGGGGAAATATTAAACAGTTGATCTTTTACATCAAAAAACTGTTTTAAATCTATAAAAGCTTTAATGTTATATGACATAGTAAGATCTTTCTCTCCACTCATCCATTTTCTTAACACAGGACCGGTACCAAAAGGCACCCTGTCTGATAATCGTGCCGACGGATGAACTGCTGTGGTATTTATTTCTCCTACCTTTCCAAATTCCACTAAATGCTGTAAAAAATAAAATTCCTCTCCTGCCTTACGACGGTTCATGCCTCCCCGCCTTACATATGCATCTGACTTTACGGCAAATGCCGATCCCACTGTAAACATAGGATAAGGGTATCCCGTAAAGGCAAGGGCGTCCCTGAAATATTTCATATATTTTTCGTAGAGCAGAATGCCTTGTAAATGCCTGTCTGACAATCCATCTGTCTGGTGCTTAAAGGAAATAGTTGCCCCAACATCCTGTGCATTTTCCCTGAAATGATTTTCTATTTCTCTGAGATAATTTCTTTCAACGAGGGTATCGGCATCGAGAGAGACAATAATACCTTCCGGTTTTTGAATTAAATTAAACCGTCTGAGAGCCTCATCCATTCCTTTTTTACGGGCTAATCCTGCTCCTGCCCATTTTTGTGGCAGTTCAACAGGACCAACAACAAAAAAATCAAATCTTTCTCCTGAATTCCTTAAAATCCAACTCTGTATATTGGATTTACAAAGTTCATTCATGCTTTTGACTTTTTCAGGGGCATTCCGGCTGTGGTTGATCAATATTATGATCTCTGCCCGGCATAAGGGCGCTTCACATTGTTTAACTGAATCGAGTGTTTGGGTAACATCTGGTTCCGACAGACAGGGAATAACAATGATTATCCCGGTATCCGGATGAGGTGGTTTTTCAATCAGTGATAAAGTATTATTCTTTTCAAGATAGCGCGATGCAAACATAACCTGAAAAAAACCGTGATTTCCAAGGATTTTATTAATATTATTTTTGATCGTATCTTTTATTCAGGCGGACCCGAATAGCGTTCATTCAGGGCATGAAGAACTTCAAGTGTAAGATTAGCGGCCTCATCTCCTATCAGGATATTTGCTCCGTTAAAAATATAATCGTAATTTTTCTGCTTATTATATTCTTCAAGGTAGTTAAGCAGACTATCAAGGATATGCTTATTATTTGCTGCCTGCAACTCCGACAGTTTACCGGATAATTCCTGGTCTAATTTCATTATCTCCTGCTCCCTGCCCAATAGCCGGTCCCTTTCCTGAATGGCACGCTGCTCTGTTAAAAATCCTCCACGCTGAAGTTTTTCCTGAAATGCAGCTGCTTCTTTTTCAAAAGACTGGCGTTTACTACCATATTCTGTATTATAAGCTTCCTGTTTCTTTGTGAAATCGTCGTGTAAATCCTGGGCCAGATCATAATTCAAAATTATGGAATCGGCCTTTACATAAGCTATTTTAAGTGCCTTTGCGCCTTCGACAGGTTTCATCTGCTCTGTCACCTTAATGCTACCGGGCTGTTTTTCAGTAAAAAAAAATAAAAAATATAACACGATAACTGCCACTAATGACACCAAAGAAATTATTAAAGAAGGTCGTTTCATTCTTTATCAGTTTTTTTATTATATAATCGCAACAAAGATAATTTTTTTAGGTATAATGCAAGAATGTAATTAAAGACTTTTTTATGATATTACAAATCATGCTGAAAAATGATTATAAGCTGAAAATCTGGCAAGCTCAATCCATTTCTCAATTTGCCCGGCAGAAATTTTTGCATAAGTATCAAATCTGCGAATACTCCTGTTCTTAATGATGAGATCACGTATCATTTTTTATACTTATTATTGTTTATACCCAAAGTGAAAGATCAATTTTTATTTTTATAAAATATTAATTATTTTTGAAAAAGAAAAGGATAAGGAGAAAAGTTACCGTGCTAAAACTTAAAGGTAAATGCTGACCAAACTTAACCACATATTTTTTACAGGTAACGTCCCCTATCCTTTTTTATTTAACGCTCTTTTATCTGTTCTATTGTTCAGAAATATATTTAATGGAATCATTTATATTCTCAAATCATAACATTTAAAAAATATGTATTTGCTTGGAATTGATATTGGTAGTTCTTCTGTTAAGGTTTCTCTTCTTGATGCCGGAAAAGGCAGCTGTGTATCTTCCTCGTACTACCCGAAAGAAGAAATGAAGATAAATGCCCCGCAACCCGGCTGGGCTGAACAAGATCCGGAATTATGGTGGAAAAACCTTAAGTCTGCATTAAAAGATGTTCTGAATAATACGGATATAAATCCCGGGGAGATCAAAGCTATTGGCATTTCCTATCAAATGCACGGCCTGGTAATAATTGACAAAAACTATAAAGTGATCAGGCCTTCTATCATTTGGTGCGATAGTCGTGCAGCCTCTTTGGGAGAAAAAGCCTTTAAAGATATCGGACAACAAAAATGCCTTTCCGCTTTACTGAATTCTCCGGGTAACTTCACTGCATCAAAACTTAAATGGGTAAAGGATAATGAGCCGGAATTATTTGAAAAAATTTACAAAATTATGCTTCCCGGTGATTATATAGCCATGAAGCTTACAGGAGAGGTTCAAACAACTGCCAGCGGTCTGTCTGAAGGTATAATGTGGAATTTCCTTGAAAATGCCCCTGCAAGTATGTTGCTTGAATACTATGGATTTCCCGGGGATATAATTCCTGAAATTGTCCCCCAGTTTTCTGTTCAGGGAAAGCTGACAAATGAAGCTGCAGATGAACTGGGACTTTCACCAAAAACCATAGTGAGTTACCGTGCAGGTGACCAGCCAAATAATGCCTTCTCCCTAAACGTTGTGAATCCCGGAGAAATAGCGGCAACTGCAGGAACATCAGGAGTTGTTTACGGTGTAAGCGATGAAGTGAAATATGATCCTGAATCAAGGGTCAATACTTTTGCGCATGTAAACCATACGGCAAAAAAAACCAGGCTGGGGGTATTATTGTGTATTAACGGGACAGGCATCCTGAATGCATGGTTAAAACGTGTACTCGGTAATGATCTTACTTATGACCAAATGAATGAATTGGCAGAATCTGTTTCTCCCGGATCAGAAGGATTGATCATACTCCCATTTGGGAATGGAAGCGAACGGGTGCTTAATAATAAAAATATAGGCTCGGTTATTAATGGCATAAACTTTAATATTCACCACAGGAGCCACTTGCTGAGAGCAGCGCAGGAAGGAATAGTGTTTTCTTTTAAGTACGGAATGGATATTATGGAAAAAACGGGAATACATGCGTCAGTGATAAGGGCAGGTAAAAGCAATATGTTCCTCAGCCCGGTTTTCAGAAAAACACTGGCTGCCGTAACCGGTGCGACCATAGAATTATACAATACTGACGGCTCAATAGGTGCAGCCCGTGGAGCAGGCATCGGAGCAGGATACTACTCATCTGCAGAAGAAGCATTTACCAATCTGAAGAAGCTGGAGACTGTTGAACCTGAAAGAAAAAATATTGAAGAATACCACAGAGCTTACGGGAAATGGAAAGAAGTTCTGATAAAGAATATTAAAAGTTAATTATTCCCGGTATTTATTATATATTTTATTTATCTTAACGAAAAATTCCGCACTTAATTAAATATTTAAATAACCAAATAATTTTTTTATCATGGATGTAATAACAGGAAACAAAGAGTATTTCCCGGAAATTAAACAAATAAAATATGAAGGCCCTGAGTCCAGAAATCCGCTTGCCTTTAAGTGGTATGACGAAAACAGGACAGTAGGCAGTAAAACAATGAAAGAACATCTGCGTTTTGCAGTTGCTTACTGGCATACTTTCTGCGGCACCGGCGGTGATCCGTTTGGCCCGGGCACTAAAAAATTTCCATGGGACGGGGCTTCAGACCCGCTTGACGCTGCTAAAGAGCGTATAGACGCTGCTTTTGAGTTCATCACTAAAATGACAATTCCTTTTTACTGTTTTCACGATGTTGATCTGGCTGGCGACGGCAGTGTTTTCGAAATAGAAAAAAGGCTCGGAAAAATGGTTGAGATAGCCAGACAAAAACAGTCAGCATCAGGGGTAAAACTTCTGTGGGGGACAGCAAATGTATTTTCTGCCCCGCGTTATATGAACGGGGCCGCTACAAATCCCGATTTTAATGTTGTCACTAATGTTGCTGTACAGATTAAAAATGCCATAGATGCAACTATTGCACTTGGCGGATCAAATTATGTATTCTGGGGAGGACGCGAAGGTTACATGACGCTGCACAATACAGATTCCAGGAGGGAAATTGAACATCTTGCCCGATTTCTTGGTATGGCCCGCGACTATGGCCGGAAACAGGGATTCGATAAAACGTTCCTGATAGAACCAAAGCCTATGGAACCTACTAAACATCAGTATGATTATGACGCCCAGACAGTGATAGGGTTTTTGAGGCATTTCGGACTCGATAAAGATTTCAAACTGAACATTGAGGTTAACCATGCCACCCTGGCCGGGCATACTTTTACACATGATCTTCGCATGGCAGCCGATGCAAATCTGCTTGGCTCCATAGATGCCAATAAGGGTGATTATCAGAACGGATGGGATACTGATGAATTTCCAACAAACATATATGAAGTTACGGAAGCCATGCTCGAGATACTCAGAGCAGGAGGGTTCACAACCGGTGGTATTAACTTTGATGCAAAAACACGAAGGAACTCAACAGATCTCGAAGACATCTTCATTGCGCATATAACGGGGATGGATGTTTTCGCCCGTGCACTTATTATTGCTGATAGTATCCTAAAAGACTCCAATTACCTGGAGATGCTAAAGAATCGTTATGCATCCTATGACAGTGGCCAGGGAGCACAGTTTGAAGCCGGCAACCTTTCACTGGAAGATCTTTATAACATAGCAAAAGAAAAAGGAGAACCAGCTATGACCAGTGGTAAGCAGGAACTTCTTGAACAATTGATAAACTGGTATATTTAGATGATTTGTGAAGGATTCCATCTGTTCAGGAAGATGGAATCCTTCACAGCCCTCTAACCGGCAACATATCGATCCGATATTACTTTCCAGTCAACTATTTTCCAGAAATCCTCGATGTAATCCGGACGTGCATTTTGTTTATCAAGATAATAGGCATGTTCCCAGACATCACATGTAAGCAGAGGTGTTTTACCATCACGTAACGGATTCTCCGCATTGCTTTTTTGAATGATCCCCAGCTCACCCGTTTCATCTTTAACCAACCATGCCCATCCTGATCCGAAAAGATTGGCAGCAGCATTTGAAAACTCTTCTTTGAAAGATTCAAAAGACCCGAACTTTGATACAATAGCATCTTTTAATTCTCCTCCGGGTTCTTTCATGCCATCCGGATTAAACTGGTTAAAATAAAATGTGTGATTCCAGACCTGGGCGCCATTATTGAAAATCCCTCCATCTGCCTTTCTTATTATCTCTTCCAGAGATGTATCTTCGAAGTCAGTTCCTTCGATCAGCTTATTCACTTTATTTACATAAGCCTGATGATGCTTCCCATAATGGAATTCAATAGTTCTTTCACTGATAAAAGGTTCAAGTGCATTTTTTCCATACGGTAATTTTGGTAATTCAAATGCCATAATTTTTTAATTTAACTGTTATTAATTGTTTTCGATTTATTTAAATTTAAGATATTTATTTCAATAAGCCGACTTAAATAATGAATAAATTTCAGTCAAATTGATTCATAAAAACGTGAAAAGTTTGTTACTTTGAATAATTCAAAATAATAAACACCATAATAAATAAAACAACAAATAGATGAAAAAAATGTTTTATCAGGTATTAAGTCTTTATGATTTAATATCCACTACCGGAACCAGGATGAAAAATAACTTATAAAAACTTATTTAATCTCTGTATATTCCGGTAATCTAAATATATGAATATCACTATAATATAATAAACTTAAAACAAATTCAAATGAAAAAAACAAGAAGAGATTTTTTAAGAACCAGCGGAATGGCCTTAACAGGCATATCCCTGCTGCCAACTTTCTCCTGTTCGGGAGCCGGAGGAAAAACTATAGCTCTTCAACTTTACAGTGTACGTGAAGATATGAGCAATGACCCTCTGGGAAGCCTGACAAAACTGGCGGAAATGGGTTATACCCACATTGAACATGCTAACTATGTAGATCATAAATTTTATGGATGGACAGCAGAGGAATTCAAAAAAGTGCTGAATGACCTTGGATTGAGCATGCCATCGGGCCATACAGTCCTGAGAGCTACGCACTGGGATAAACAAAGTAACGATTTTACCGATGAATGGAAAAAGCTGCTGGACGATGCTGCCCGGATGGGACAGAAATATGTGATCAGTCCTTCAATGGAAAATAGTATGCATGAAACATATGACGATTTCTTATACTACATGGATGTATATAACAAATGCGGGGAGCTTTGTAAAAAATCAGGAATGCAATTTGGCTACCATAACCACCATTTCGAATTCAGCAAAATACTTAAAGGTGAAAAAATATTCGACCTCTTTATGAAAAATACTGACGCCGACAAAGTGGTAATGCAACTCGACATAGGTAATATGTACATAGCAGGAGCAAGGGCAGAAGATGTACTGGCAAAATATCCCCGTGAAAGATATGTTAACATCCATATTAAAGATATGATCAAAAAAGAAGGCGGGGAAGGTTATGAAAGCACCATCCTGGGACAGGGAGTCATTAATGCCAGGGAAATAACAGATATGGCCCGTGACATGGGTACCGAACTGTTTATTATCGAACAGGAATCCTACCAGGGAAAAACACCCATGGAGTGTATGGAGGAAAATCTTTCTGTTGTAAAATCATGGGGATATTAAAAAATTAGTATTTCCATATTAAAGAGGATATGCAGATTTCTTGATTTTTATTCCACCCCTCAATCCTCCTGCAAGATTTCTTTTACAGAGTAACAACCAAGTCAGTCTGTATATGCAAATTATGCCATTAAGCAGTATAGCTGAAGTTACCAGCGCAACAGTGCTTAAGGAAACATAAAATTTAACATATTATCGAGAAGTAGTTATTAACAACAAGACAAAGCTTTAGCATGTCGCTTACGATCGTGTTCATTTAAAAAGATTTTCCGGATACGCATATTTTTTGGTGTTACTTCCAGAAATTCATCATTACGTATATATTCCATAGCCTCCTCAAGAGAGAATTTAACCGCAGGCGCTATGTTTGCCTTATCATCAGCCCCTGCAGCACGCATATTGGTGAGTTTTTTCGATCTTATAATATTAATTGTCAGATCATCTTGTCTTGTGTTTTCTCCAATAACCTGGCCGGCATAAACTTCATCTCCCGGTTCAATGAAAAAACGTCCCCGGTCCTGCATTTTATCTATCGAATATGCAATGGCATTACCTGTTTCAAGTGCAATCAGTGCCCCGGTACGAGAGACTCCCAGATCACCTTTCCACAGCTCATATCCTTTAAATCTATGTGCCATGACAGCCTCTCCTTCGGTGGCCGTCAACATCTGGTTCCTTAACCCTATTATTCCCCTGGCCGGAATACTGAATTCCAGGTATGCCCTCTCACCCTTCACCTCAATATTTAATATCTCACCTTTCCTCTGTGTGATAAGCTCAATAACTTTTCCTGAAAATTCCTTCTGCACCTGGACTGTCATAAATTCCACCGGCTCATGTTTTTCTCCGTCAATTTCTTTAATTATAACCTTTGGCTGGCCAAGCTGCATCTCATAACCTTCCCTGCGCATTGTTTCAACCAGAATGGACAGATGTAATATGCCCCTGCCGTAAACCATAAATGAATCTGCCGAATCAGTATCTTCAACACGAAGCGCCAGGTTTTTTTCAGTTTCTTTATATAACCGGTCCCGTAATTGTCTTGATGTAACATATTTACCATCTTTCCCATAAAACGGTGAATTATTGGCAACAAACAGCATGCTCATTGTGGGTTCATCCACCCTGATCGGTTCCAGTCCTTCCGGCTCCAGCTCATCGGCAATGGTATCACCAATATCGAATCCTTCGAGTCCCAGAACAGCACATATCTCTCCCGGGGGAACAGGTTTTTTTGTTTTCTCTTTTCCCAGGCCTTCAAAAAGATAAACTTCTTTTATAATTGACCTGACAATAGAGCCATCACGTTTAACAAGGGATACAGCGGATCCGGGGAATAACTGTCCGCGGCTGACTTTTCCAACTGCGATCCTTCCTGTATAAGAAGAATAATCAAGTGAAGTGATCCTCATCTGAAGAGTTCCTTCTTTATAAACAGCCGGAGGTATATGCTCAATAATTGTATCAAGGAGCCAGGTAATATCATTTGTCTCTCTTTTCCAGTCAGGGCCCATCCAACCGATTTTTGCCGAGCCATAAACCACAGGGAAATCAAGTTGATCCTCTGTTGCATCAAGACTGAACATCAGATCAAAAACCTTTTCATACACTATCTCAGGATCACAATTTGGCTTATCAACCTTATTAATGACAACTATTGGTTTGAGTCCCAGCTCTATTGCTTTTTGAAGGACAAATCGAGTCTGGGGCATAGGTCCTTCAAAGGCATCAACAATGAGCAATACCCCGTCGGCCATATTCAGAACTCTTTCAACTTCACCTCCGAAATCGGAATGGCCTGGTGTATCAATAATATTTATTTTCCTTCCATTATAACGAACCGAAACATTTTTTGACAATATTGTAATCCCGCGTTCACGCTCCAGTTCATTGCTGTCCAGGATTAATTCTCCCATATCCTGGTTATCCCTGAATAACTTTACCTGGTGTAATATGCGATCGACCAGGGTTGTTTTACCATGATCCACATGAGCAATAATTGCAATATTTCTGATTTCTTCCATTGTTTTAAAATTGGCCTGCAAAAGTAGAAAAGAATTCCATTCCGGAAGGAACCAGATGATTTATTTTCAAAATAAATAATAAATCAGAAACAATACTTATTCTCTTCGATCAGCTTATCAGCAATATGACGCCGGGATTCCTTAACATTCACCGGTTTTACGCAAGTGAAGCAGTCAATGCCTTTAGCAAGCAATTTCTGCTCTTCTCCCTCTGTAAATGAATTAATTGCATCCATTGCTTCCTTACGGATCAAATCCGCGGTATCATAAACAAGTACATTAAGCATATCCTTGTAGAAAGTTGTATCCTGGTTCATTCCCTCTTTTTTCTGAACGCGAAGCATAACTGATTCGGAAGTATAGATATTCATAACAATATTGGAAATATTATTAAGTATTTCCTGTTCATTCATCATCTGACGTCCAAACTTATCTGCCACAGCTTTCATCAGCATCAATCCTGCTTTTTTAAAATTCTTTATTGCCTCACTTTTGCTTTCATAATATTCTTCCGCAGAGCAGTTGCATCCTTCAAGCGCAGGCAGACTGTTTATTATCTCCTCGCCCGCCTGATAAAGGTCATATTCTCTCTTCGCCCCTCTTTTATTAAGTGTATCTATAATTACCAGTCGGTTGATCTCATTTGTGCCTTCAAATATGCGGTTTATGCGTGAATCACGGTATGCCCTCTCAATGGGCATTTCAGAAGAATAACCCATACCACCGTGAATTTGAACTCCTTCATCTACCACATAATCGAGGGTTTCGGAACCATATACTTTCAGGATAGCTGCTTCAATGGCATATTCTTCGAATGCCTTGACAATTGCTTCTTCCTTAGACATTTCCGGATGGGCTTCTATATATTCATCAATATTTTTGCCGGCACGGTAAACTGCCGATTCATTTGCAAAAGTATTAATAACCTGTTGCGCCAGCTTATATTTTATTAATCCGAAGGACGATATCAATTGTCCGAATTGTTTTCGTTCATTGGCATAATTCACCGACTGGTCAATTGCCATTTTTGCTGCGCCAATTACATTTCCACCCAGCTTTATACGACCCATATGCAGTATGTCAAGGGCAATACGGAATCCTTTTCCTCTTGCCCACAAAAGGTTTTCAACCGGGACTTTACAATTCTCAAAAAAGATCTGGCGCGTTGAAGACCCTTTTATTCCCATTTTCTTTTCTTCCGGATTAAATTTTATCCCGGGGAAAGTACGTTCAACGATAAAGGCACTAAGAACACGGTCATTGTCAATTTTCGCAAAAACAGTAAATATATCAGCAAAACTGGTATTGGTAATCCACATTTTTTGTCCGTTAAGAATATAATATTTCCCGTCTTCGGAAAGGGTTGCCTTTGTTTTCCCGGAATTGGCATCTGACCCGGCCCCGGGCTCAGTAAGACAGTATGCTCCGACCCATTCCCCGGAGGCAAGTTTTGGTAGATATTTTTGTTTTTGTTCTTCGTTACCGAAATAAAGTATGGGTAAACTTCCTATACCGGTATGGCAGGAATACATAACTGCAAAAGAATATGCAGATCCCATTATTTCACTTGCCAGCATTGAAGTAACAAAAGATTGGCCAAAACCATCAAATTCTTCTGGTATTGAAATACCAAGAAGTCCGAGTTCACCTGCCTTATCAAGCAGACTCCGGGCTAAACCTTCTTCCTGGGCATCTATGCGATCCAGGTTAGGCATTACCTCAGATTCGAGAAAGTCCCTGCAGGTCTCACCAATCATAATTTGTTCTTCGTCAAATTCTTCAGGAATAAAAATGTCGTTGGCTTCCAGTTCACTTACCATAAACTCTCCGCCTTTTACATACTTGCCATTTTTCATTATTATCTGATTAAATTATTAATTTCTATTTTACCCGGTTGATAATTACTCTTTGTGATTAAAGAAATAAGTAAAATTAATTATTACAGGCCCAATGACAATGCAACAAGTTCGGCAAGATCATAATTCTTAACCTCCTGCTCTCTGTTTTTGTATTTAAGCCCGTCGGTTATCATAACCATGCAATAAGGACATGCAGTTACCACAGCTTCAGCGCCTGTTTCAAGCGCTTCTTCTGTCCGTTCAATAAAAATCTCTTTATTCCCTTTCTCAGCCTCTTTAAACATTTGACCCCCTCCTGCGCCGCAACATAATGCGTAGCTTTTATTCCTCCTCATTTCTATAAAGTCAGACGTAATATGGCCAATAATTTCCCTTGGAGCATTATATTCACCATTAGCCCGTCCCAGGTAACAGGGATCATGGTAGGTAATTTTTTTTCGCCTGAATACTTCAGTATTAAGATTAAGCCTGCCTTCTTTTATCATATCCCTGAGAAAACGGGAATGATGAATTACTTCAAAATCGGCTCCCAGATCAGGGTATTCATTTTTAAATGTATTATAAACATGCGGATCGCAGGTAATAACTTTTTTCACATCGTATGAACGGAGTAATTCAATGTTCATAAGGGCCTGCATCTGAAAAAGCATTTCATTCCCGGTCCTCCTGGCAACATCTCCGCTTGATGTCTCTTCTGTCCCTAAAACCGCATAATCAGTGCCAAGATAAGTAAGTACCCTGACAAATTGCCGGATAACTTTTTTATATCGGTCGTCGAATGCGCCTGCACTTCCCACCCAAAAAAGATACCGGGGCTTTTTCCCTTTTGCAGCTAAATCAGCCATAACAGGTACTTCAATTTTAATTTTTAATCTTTTCTCCTCTGATACAAGACTATCAGGCTGGTTCATATATAACTCCTCTGCCCAGTTCATACGGTCTTCCTGTGAAAACTGCCAGGGAGCCCCGTTATTTTCAATATTGGAGAATACCTGGTTCAGTTCAACAGGTGCAGCTGCCTGCTCCATTACAATATATCTGCGCATATCAAGTATAATGGAAAGCTGGTCAATATTAACAGGACATTCCTGAACGCAGGCATTACAGGTTGTACATGCCCATAATTCTTCAGGAGTTATAAAATCCTGTAAGGAATAACCATCACTCCAGTCTTTGCCATTCCTGATAAGTTGAGGACCTTTTTTTTCCATCCTGCTCCTCACATCCATCATAACTTTTCTGGGTGAAAGCAATTTCCCGGTTATATTAGCAGGACAAACAGATGTACATCTTCCGCACTGGGTACACGCCAGTGAATTAAGATAATTTTTCCATGTAATATCTTCAATGTCCAATATTCCGAACCTCTCATCTTCTTCAACTTCCTCATCAGGTTCAGAAAAAGCAGACTCAGTGTCCATCATCAGTTTCACCTCCTTTGTGATACTGTCCATTGTTTTCATTTTACCGGGAGGTTCCAGATTGCTAATGAAAACATTCGGAACAGACATAAATACATGAAAATGCTTGGAATATGGAAGATAATTCGCAAATAAAAATATCACAACAATATGGCTCCACCAGTTAATCTCCTTTAACAGGACTGCTGTTTGTGACGTAACTCCTCCAAACAAAAATGCAATATAATGACTTACCGGATATACCCCTGTCAATTCATGGCCTGAAATTCCTGAGTAAACAACATAGAAAGTATTATACCCAAGCAGGGTGATCATCAGAAACAAAATCAACAATAAAGAGATATTGGCATCCACATGGCTTTTATGCTTCATTTCAATACCCCTGAAACGGTTAATATGCATAAATATGCGGCGGACTAAAAATGCAATTACCATGAAAATTATCACAAGGGCAAAAATATCGCCGGAAGCAATAATGATATTATACACAACACCCAAAAAACCCAGGATTCTCTCTGTTCCGGCAAGTCCGTCGATAACCATTTCAATGCTCCCGAAAAGAATAATCAGAAATCCCCACCATACAAGGGCATGCATTAAGCCAACCACCGGCCGCCTGAATATTTTGGTCTGCCCCAAAGCCACCTTCAGTGTAATCAATACCCTTTTCCCAAAATCCCTCACAGGGGTGGCAGGTTTGGTAAGTCTGAACAATGCCATAATCTTACTTACAGTATATCCGAAAACACTAAGGGTGATTATCAGTATAATTGCAAAAATAATCTGTTTTATCATCTATCCCTCTCTTGTCTATATGTTCTTAGCTTCTTTGACTGCCTGGCTGAACGCAGGTAAAATCTTCATGGCGTCTCCCACAACGCCGTAATCAGCATACTCAAATACAGGAGCATCAGGATCATTATTAATAGCTACTATACACCTTGAGGAGCTTACACCTGCCATATGCTGTATTGCTCCTGAAATCCCCACAGCTATATATAAATTCGGCGCTATGATCTTACCTGTCTGGCCGGTATGCTCTTCATGCGGGCGCCAGCCTTCATCGGAAACAGGACGGGAACAGGCAACTGCTGCCCCCAACAGGCCGGCCAGCTCTTCTATAACGCCCCAATTATCCGGCGAGCGCATTCCCCGCCCTCCTGAAACTACTATCTCTGCATCGGTCAGCAGTATTTTACCAATCTGTTTCTCCACATCTTTTACAACTGTTACAGGTTCATCAACATCAACATCAACAGATTCAACAGCAGCCTGATTTTCAGTCTCAATCAATTCAAAAGAATTCTGCATCAATGTCAAAATCCTGATATCCGTTTTCAAAACCACATTGGCAAAAGCTTTTCCTGAGAAAACCTTTTTCCTGACTGTAAAAGGTTCTGTTGAAACAGGTAATTCAGTCATGCCGGTTCCACAGGCAGCCTTCAATCTGACAGACAGCCGCGGTGCCAAAGCTTTACCTGTATTATTATGTGATATAACAATAACCTCTGCATTTTCACTACGAGCTGTCTGTGATATTATATCCGTAAAAACCTTATTATCCAGTCCCCGGATTTTTTCACTCTCCGCTTTTAAAATTTTTACAGCACCATAATTACCGAGCTTGTTCAGTTCAGAATCATCAACATTTCCAATAGAAACGGCAGAGACAAAAGTTCCGAGCATTTCTGCAACTTTAGTTGCATAAGAAACCAGTTCAAATGATGATTTCTTAAATTTTCCGTCCCAATTTTCAGTATATACTAAAACTGACATATTTATATTTATTAATTTTTTAAAAATTTATTCCAATATCATAGGTTCTCATGCCCAAAATGTTACCAACATGTTGTTAGTATTAAGACAGACAATATTTTCTGCCAACCGGATTAAATCATCAATTATAAATTATTAGAGTACTTTAGCCTCATTCTGAAGTAAATCGACAAGTTTACCGATATCCTCTGCATCAATGATCTTACAAGGTGGCTTGGGCTCTGGAGTTTGAAAACTTACATAATCGGCAAGTGATTCAACGGAATCAACATTAACAACCTCCAATGGTTTTTTTCTGGCCATCATTATGCCACGCATAGCTGCAATCCGGGGCTCTTTGGCTATACCTTTCTGGACAATAGCAACAAAAGGAACAGGAACAGATACATGTTCCCTTCCACCGTCAATGTCACGGGTAATTTCAGCATTATTACCACTTAAATTCAGTCCTGATACAGCAGAAACAGACGGGAGGCCCAATATTTCCGCAAGCATACCTCCAGTCATTGATCCATTGTAATCACTTGATTCAATTCCGGCAAGTATAATATCGAATTTTCTGTCTTTCAAGGCTTCAGCCATCATATGCGCAACAGAATAAGCATCCACAGGATCAGCATCTATGCGGATAGCTTCATCTGCCCCTATTGCCAACGCCTTTCGCATTGTTGGCTCAGCATCCTTCCTCCCAACTGTAATAATTGTTACAGAGCTGACAGAATTAGCTGTATCCTCTTTCAACTCAATTGCACGGGTTAAGGCAAACTCATCCCAGGGATTAATAATCCATTGTATGCCTGTTTTATCAAGAGTTGTGCCATCAGTGAACCTGATTTTTGTTGTTGTATCCGGCACATTGCCCAAACAAACTAATATTTTCATCTGTATTATCTTTAAGAAAATGTTCTGTCAAAATTTAAAAACCCTGAATTATAAATATCTTAACAAATAAATTTGCCGACAAATATAAAAACAGAGTTTTTAGAAACAAAGTATGTTATATACTCCGTGAAGCTGTTCATAATCCTGTAAAATGACTAAAAATGCAGGCATCCTTACATCAGGCAGGCATTAAAAGCAGTAACATTAATACTTTAAAACAATTAACCGGATATTTCAAAAAGTAATATCACATATATATTTAATTGCTTATTTAGAATTATTCTAAATATCAAACTTTGTATATGCAAAAACTATTGCAAATAATTAGAATTATTAATTTTCAAAGGTATCACATGAAACTTGCATAAGTTATAATAATAATCTTGTGTGATTTTACAATACTGCTCGTTTCATTTTGTTTTTCCCGGGACAGGGAAATTCCTGACAAGAGGCCACAATAAAAAAGTAATAAAATTTTAGTTAAGATTCATCTCAACCTCTCCTGCTGATTCTGTTTCCAATACATCAAATGTTCGGGCAAAATCAATAATTTTACGGACAACCTCTTCTGAAGGGGAATATTTTGCCTCATTCATCTCAGAAAAATCAATACCCGACAGTTCCAATGGCGAAATAATCTCCTTTAAGGATTTCAAATAGAGTTTCTTAAAAAAGAAAATAAAGGTAGAATCATTTTTCATAGGCATTCTCAATAAAAATTTAATTAAGAACGCCCCGCCTTTATTAATATTGTGTTAAAATTTATTAATTTCTGGTAAGATTCAGATTCTTTTTGTTGATTAATTTCCGCAGGTTTATCAGTGCATAGCGCATTCGTCCGAGAGCAGTATTTATGCTTACACCTGTTTGATCTGCAATCTCTTTAAAGCTGAGACCCATATAATGCCTCATATATATAACCTGCTGCTGATCTTCGGGGAGTTCCTTAACCAGCTCCCTTACCTCACTCAATATCTGATTGTTTACCATATGATCTTCAATAGTATCTTCAGCAAACCTCCTGGAGTTAAAAATATCAACTTCCATACTATCGTTTGAAACTGTACCCTGTAACTTTTCTTTCCTGAAATGATCGATTATAAGATTATGCGATATCCTTAAAACCCAGGAAATAAATTTTCCGTTTTCAACATACTTTCCCCGTTTTAAAGACCGGATAACCTTAATGAATGTTTCCTGAAAGATATCTTCAGCTAATTCCTGATTTTTCACAATAAGCAAAATATAAGAATATACCCTGCTTTTATGACGGTTTATTAAAATTTCAAGTGAAGACCGATCGCCATCGATAAAATTTTGGACGAGTTCATTATCGTCCAGCAAATTGGTTCTTAGCATTACCTTCTATTTTATTAAAACAAAAAGTAAAGTTTCTCGATAGGCGCTTGTTTTAAATTTGAAGTAAAACTATTTATTAATTTTGCATGGTAAAAATCTTACTTTTTTATCAAAAATACAAGTTTTTTCAACAATTTTTAAAAAAGGGTTAAGTTAATGTCTTCAATAAATACAAATAAAGCCATAAAAATTCATCATGCCAGAGTACACAATTTACAAAATATAAGTCTGGAAATACCTCTTAACCAATTAGTTGTTGTCACAGGTGTTTCAGGTTCAGGCAAATCATCCTTAGCTTTCGATACTCTTTTTGCTGAAGGCCAGAGACGTTATGTTGAAAGCCTTTCTTCTTATGCGAGGCAGTTTCTCGGAAGGATTGACAAACCGGATGTTGATTATATTAAGAATATTCCGCCGGCTATAGCCATTGAACAAAGGGTTAACACCAGAAATCCCAGATCTACCGTAGGTACATCGACTGAGATATACGATTACATGAAACTGCTCTATGCACGCATTGGAAAAACATTTTCACCGGTTTCAGGCAAAGAGGTAAAAAGACATAGTGTTTCAGATGTAGTAGATTATATTTTTTCATTACCGGAAAATACCCGCATAATCATTACTACACCTCTTAAACCCGGGAACGGTAGGTCATTGAAGGAAGAGGCAAAATTACTAATACAACAGGGATTCTCCCGGCTGGAAATATATAATGAAATTATCAGGATTGATGAACTGATTAATGGAGAAAATAAGGAATTTTGTAAAGATGAATGCAACATAGTTATCGACAGAATAGCAATCAAAAAAGATGAAGATACCAGGGAAAGAGCTGCTGATTCTGTTCAGACAGCTTTTTATGAGGGACACGGTGAATGCATTGTTAAGTCCTATATCAATAATAATACCATTATACACTCATTCTCAAATAGATTTGAAGCCGATGGCATAGAATTTGAAGAGCCGGTAATCCATACATTCAGTTTCAACAATCCGTTAGGGGCCTGTCCTTTGTGTGAGGGATATGGTAAAATAATAGGCATCGATGAAGACCTTGTCATTCCTGACAAATCATTATCAGTTTACCAGGATGCCATCGCCTGCTGGCGCGGAGAAAAAATGGGCAAATGGAAAAACCGCCTCATTTATTCAGCCGACAAATTTAAATTCCCGATTCACAAGCCTTTCTATGACCTGTCTGAAGAACAAAAAGCATTATTATGGAGTGGAAATAAATATTTTAAAGGATTAAACAGATTTTTCAAACATCTTGAAGAAAAAAGTTACAAAATACAGTACAGGGTGCTGCTTTCAAGATACCGTGGCAAAACAACCTGTCCACAATGTAAAGGCACCAGGCTAAAAAAAGAAACCGGATATATAAAGGTTGCCGGGAAATCAATACAGGAGCTTGTCTTAATGCCCGTTTCAGATTTGGACAGTTTTTTTTCTGATATCAGGTTAAGCAAACATGATCAGGCAATTGCAAAGCGGATATTAATTGAAATTAGAAGCAGGCTCAAATTTTTATGTGATGTAGGCCTTGGATATCTCACTCTCAACAGACTCTCATCCAGTCTTTCAGGAGGTGAATCACAACGTATTAACCTGGCTACTTCATTAGGAAGCAGCCTGGTAGGTTCCCTCTATATTCTTGATGAACCCAGCATAGGTCTCCACCCCGCAGATACACAAAGGCTTATAAAAGTCCTCCGGCAATTAAAAACAATCGGTAATACTGTTTTGGTAGTGGAACATGATGAAGAGATCATTCGTGCAGCCGATCAGATTATAGATATCGGACCGTTTGCCGGAAGACTTGGCGGCAAAATCATTTTTCAGGGGAACCATGAAGATATAAAAAAAGAAAATAACAGCCTTACTGCTCATTATCTTAACGGAACTGAAAAAATAGAGGTCCCGGCGCAAAGAAGGAAGTGGAGTAATTTCATAGAAGTATTGGGAGCACGTGAGAACAATCTGAAAAATATCAACGTAAAATTTCCTCTTAACACGCTGACAGTGGTAACAGGGGTAAGCGGATCAGGGAAATCATCCCTGGTTTCTGACATTCTCTTCCCTGCCGTCACAAAAATTTTAGGAGGATACGGTGAAAGGTCAGGACAACATGATGCTATTTTGGGAGACTATAAACTACTTAATTCTGTTGAATTAATAGATCAGAATCCTATTGGTAAATCCTCCAGGTCAAACCCTGTTACTTATCTGAAAGCTTACGATGAAATAAGAATACTATTCGCTTCACAGCATTCAGCCAAAGTACAAAATCTAAAACCATCACATTTTTCATTCAATGTTGACGGTGGAAGATGCGATGAATGCAAGGGCGAAGGGACTATAAAGGTTGAAATGCAGTTCCTTGCCGATGTTTATCTTATTTGTGAAAGCTGCAAAGGTAAAAGGTTTAAGGATGATATTCTTGAAGTTACATACAAAGAAAAGAACATTGATGACATTTTAAATATGACTGTTAATGAGGCAATAGAACTGTTTTCTTCAGGAAATTCAGCAACCGAAAAGAAGATTGTAAGGCGCTTATTACCTTTGCAGGATGTAGGATTAGGATATATCAAACTTGGACAGTCATCCAGCACCTTGTCTGGTGGTGAAAGCCAAAGAGTAAAGCTTGCTTCTTTTTTGGCCCGCGAAAAAGACAAACCTGTGCTTTTCATTTTTGATGAACCAACTACAGGACTTCATTTTCATGATATCCGGAAACTTCTCGATTCATTTAATGCACTTATCAGTCGAGGCCATTCCATAATTATCATTGAACACAATCTTGAAATTATTAAGTCAGCCGACTGGATAATAGATCTCGGCCCCGGTGGTGGTGATAAGGGCGGGAATCTGATATTTGCCGGGACTCCGGAAGATCTGATTAAAACAGAAAATTCCTTTACCGGTAAAGCCCTGAAACAAAAACTTCAAAATATTTAATTTAACACTCCTCCTCCCCGATCTGAGGAAGCCTCCTCCAGGCGTGTACTAAAAACCAGACTACCAAAACAGCCGCCATTATATCTGCAATGGGATAAGAAAGCCAGATTCCGTTTATACCCCAAAACAGGGGTAAAATAAAAAATAACGGGATAAGACCGATCACCTGCCGGAAAAGTGTCGTAAACATAGCAATCTTAGCCTTCCCGATAGACTGGAAAAAATGTGAGGCAACTACCTGAAATCCAACAAAAGGAAAAGCAAGGACAACCAGACGGAGGCCTTTAACAGCTATCCTGAATAATTCCTCGCTCTCATCATTAAAAATCCTGACGATTACCCCCGGAAAAGCCTGTATTAAAACAAAGGATACAGTTGATACAATCGTTGCGCCAATCAGAGATATCCGTAAAGCTTCTTTAACTCTGGAAATGGATTTAGCCCCGTAATTAAACCCGATAATAGGCTGGGAAGCCATATTGATAGCTACAATGGCCATAATTACCAGTGAAACAACCGAACCGATAATACCCATAGCTCCTACAGCCAGATCACCACCAAATACAATCAGTTTCTTGTTAAGAAGACCGTGTACCATGCTGCTTGCCAGCTGCATGGAAAAAGGAGCCATCCCGATAGCTACAATCTCAAGCAATATTCCCATGTTTATCCTTATATATTCATTCCTCAGCTTAATAACCGAACGGTTACCACGAAAATGGGAAATAACCCAAATCATAAGTATAAACATTGATATAATAGTGGCAAAAGCAGCTCCCCTGACTCCCATATCAAGTATGAAAATGAATATCGTATCCAGTATAATATTGGAACCGGCACTTATTATCATTGACAACATGGCAATACGTGCATTACCCTCAGCCCTTATGACATTATTAAAGGAAAAACCAACAATCATAAATACTATTCCAGCAATGATAATATTCAGGTAATCATTTGCATATTGATAAGTCTCTTCAGTAGCCCCGAATGAAAGCAAAACAGGCTTTTTTAGAATTAGAACCACAAATGTTACAAGTACAGAAACCAATAACATTAAAACAAATCCGGTTCCAAGTGTTTGTTCGGCCCTTACCATATCCTTCTTTCCCATATTTATTGAGACATATACGCTGGTTCCTATACCAATCAGCATACTAAAAGCCATCATTATTAACATTATGGGATAAACTACTGAAATTCCTGAAAGTGCTTCTGCACCAACACCTTGTCCAATGAATACCCGATCTACTATATTATAAAGGGCGTTCATAAAAACACCGACAAATGCAGGGACAAAGTATTTCAGCATTAACCGGCCAATATTTGTCTCACCAAGCTCCTCAATATTTTTCATGCTACGCAAAGGTAACTATTTAAGGCAACTTTTGTTCTTAACACATTTTATATTTACCATCACAAAATGATTAATTTTGTTTATTATAAAGCTTTAGATAATAATTTGAAAACTATTTTTAAGATAATATTATTAATTTTATTTGCCGGAGTTTGTAAAATATCTGTTGCACAGCCAGTTTTTAATATCCTGCCTGTTTCTGAAAAATTATTCCTTAATCCTTCATTCGCCGGATTAGACAAAAAAACAAGAATGAATACGGGTCTCCAATTTTACAGCCTCTCAAAAAAAGAGCATGATCATATATATTTCATGACCTATGATTCCTACTCAGAAAAATTACGAGGTGGTTATGCAATTTATTTATTTCAGGGATTATCAGGAAAATCAAATATTAACAATACAGGAATTGGTATAACATTTTCTAAGCCCGTGACCATACAAAGCTCCGGGAAAATTATTCCTTCCTTTAATATTAATTATCTGATTGCCAGCAGCCAGTGGTTTGTATATGCAACAGATAAATTTATCGCACAAAATCAAAATAATAATATATTCCTTCGCCATTCAACACTGTTGCCAAATGCAGGTATTTTATATGACGGACACTCTTTTCGTACCGGATTATCTTCATATGTGCCACTTCAAAACATATTTTACTACGGAAATAAAAAATTTAAACTGTTGCCAATAAATTTTATATTTCATTATGCGAAAAACATAACAGGCACACTTGGCGGACTCATGTCCGAACCTTATAAAGCAACTCCTGAATTATCAGCATTATTCTCTGAAAAGACCTTTCTTACATGCGCAGGCATGAGAATTGAATTACCTGATCATATTTTTGGCATATTTACACAAAACAATTTCACCCAACAAATACACGGCATATCCGCATTAGCCGGATGGAAAATAAACAACCTCCGTATAAATTTTTCATCGGGCTTTTCATATTCACTGCCCGGTAAAAAAGCAGCATTCCATGGCGAAGCCACTATTGGCTTTATGATTCCACCCGCAACCCATGAAGAAAATGATCCATGGAGGCCTTCAAAAAAAACTTTGTATGGGCTATAAGCTGCCTCTAAATATTTTGAAGTAACAATCAGGGTAGAACAGGGGACTTACTTAGTATTTCTGTCTATATCCTCTTTATCATCCATTTGCCATGGTACAACAAACCTTTCATGAGTAATTTCATGTCTTACCGACCTGAAGTAATATCCCCTTATGGGATTATTACTTTCATATTCCCTTGTACTCTTCTTAATTATTGTTTTCATAGCAATTCATTAAACGAAAATTGAGTTGATTTGTTTCAGAAAAACAATATCATTGTATAAATTGTTCAGGGGAAAAAATAAGACGGGCAATAACTGACTTATTATCAGAGGTATAAATATCTAATAATTTAGGTCAAAAAATCATTCGTGATATCCTGTGGTAATATTATGTTTAAAAAGATGAGCAGGTCATCACAGTAACTTTCCTGAACCAGCCTCACAGGATAAGATATAAAACCTTTATTTACCCCTGGAAGAAAAATACTTCATAAACTGAGAGCGCTCATAAATAAGTGGATCAGCTATTTTTTTGTATGAGAGGCGTCCCCTGAAATCTTCAATTTTCCTGAAGTTCCATCTGTTCATAAATTCACCTATCTCCGAAATTATCGAAGGTATTAAACCAGTTCCCTTTATATATAATGAGGAGCATAACTGCGTGACCTGTGCTCCGGCAAGAAGTTGTTTAACAACTGCCTGTCCGTCATGAATGCCGGTTGAAGCAGCAATATCTATATCGGGTATTAATGATGAAACAAGGCCGACCCACCTTAAAGTATGTCGCATTTCCCCGGGATGACTTAAAACATCGGAGGAAATGATCTCAAGTTTTTTCAAATCTATATCAGGTTCATAAAAACGGTTGAACATAACAACTCCCTTTGCTCCGACCGCTTTCAGCTTATTAACTATAGCAGGAATATTACTGTGGTATAAACCTATCTTTACCGAAACAGGAATGGAAACCTCACTTCTTACTTTTTTGAGGACATTAGTATATAATTGCTCTATTATTCCCGATTCCTCATTAAGGTCAACAGGCAGATAAAATATATTCAGTTCAAGGGCATCTGCTCCAGCTTCCTGAAAATCTCTTGCAAATGAGGTCCATTCGCTTGCCGATATACAATTGATACTTGCAATAACAGGAATGGAGACAGATTCTTTAACCTCCCTGATTAAAGATATATGTTTTGTAACTGTGTTGTGCCTGGTATAATTAAGAATATAATCCTGCGCCTCCGGATGATCTGTATTCTGAGAATCCTGCATCAAAAGGCCGGTAACTTCATTATTAATCTGCTCCTCAAAAACTGACTTAAGCACAATAGCGCCAACGCCCGCTTTTTCAAGTTCTGCAATTTTTGCTTTTGAACCTGTTAATCCCGAACTGGCGGCAACAAGCGGATTTTTCAATTTCAATCCAAGATAGGTAGTTTCCAGATTTACCATTTATCAAATTAAATTATAAAATATTATAAAACCGGTTTACTTAAAGTTAAACAAATTTGTGAAAATATTAACTTCAATTTTAATAAGAATACATTTATTTACTGCTGGCCAAAAATCTTGCTTCCATTCCTTACAATGTTACTTATCTCAGCGAACCGCTATCTGATAATCATCGAACATTCCGGTTGATACCTCTTTGAAGCCCGGGCCACTCCTGAAATAATCACTTTTTAAAATGTGGAGATTTTTTCCGTGATTCCCATTATTCAGATAATTCTTGGACAAAAGTATAAATTTAACTGTACTTAAGTGTGATTTTCCTAATCAATATTTACCAGGCTGAAAATGCTTCACTATACCAATTTACAGTCCTGGTTTCAATGACAATCTCACATCTGATATTTTTGGGTGAAAAAACCAAAATTTATTAAATAAATGTAATATAATTTTAGTAAATTGTATAATTACTTAAAATCTCAGACTTTAAGATGTTAAAAAAAGGTTCTGATCTGTTTCTCCTTTTTACTGATGAAAAGGGCATGTTCTTTTCAATCATAAATTTAATCAAAATGAAACGAGCACAATAAATACTAACACAAACGTTAATGGCTAAAGTGTGAGTTTCATATGATACCTTAAATAATAAACACTTCAATCAAATGAAACTATCTGTGAACAAAAAAGCCAAACATGCAGCGGTATTACTTCTATTTCTTCTCAACTTTTTTTCCTGTGTGCCTCAGGTAAAAATTACACCTGAAACAGCGCTTCAGTCTTATATTGAGAAAGAGGACAATTATTTTGAGTGGAAACTGGTTGACTCTTATGATCACAACGGTCTGAAAATCCATAATCTGTTGCTGACATCGCAAAAATGGAGAGGGTATATCTGGAGGCATCAGCTTACAGTCATAGTACCTGATGAATTCACTCATAAAGAGGCTTTGCTTTTTATTACCGGAGGAAGTAACAAGGATGAAAAACCTAACTGGAAAGACAAAGACGACGGCAATATACAGGTTATGGAACTGGTAGCACAAAAAAACAGATCTCTTGTAGCTGTTCTTTTCCAGGTACCAAATCAGCCACTTTACGGAGATATGAAGGAGGATGAACTCATTTCATATACTTTGCACAATTATCGAAATGATAAAGATCCCACATGGCCCCTGCTCTTTCCAATGGTAAAAAGTGCGATTACGGCTATGGATGCCGTTCAGTCTTTTTCATCTGAAAAATTAAAACATGAAATAACAGGATTTGTAATCTCCGGAGGCTCAAAGCGGGGATGGACAACATGGCTCACAGGAGCAAGCGATCCAAGGGCCATAGCCATTGCACCAATGGTTATCGACATGCTGAATATGCCGAAAAATATCAGTTATCATCTGGAAGCATGGGGTAATTACAGTATCCAGATTGCTGATTATGTAAAGCTGGGCATAGCACAGGATATAGACACACCAGACGGCCGGGAAATAACTACTATGATAGATCCATATTCTTATCGTGATAAACTGACCATGCCAAAACTTATCTTTATAGGTACAAATGATGAATACTGGCCGGTTGATGCCGTTAAACATTATTTCGATCATATTCCCGGTAAGAATTATATCCACTATGTTCCCAACGCAGGACATGGCCTGGGCGACAAGAAACAGGCTGTCCAGGCCCTGAGCGCCTTTTTGGCGGAAACAACCGAAGGGAAAAATTACCCTGACTGCACCTGGACAGACAGAATAAATGAAAATGACATTAAAGTAACGGTACAATATTCTCCGGAAAAATTGGCCGGCGCTCTGTTATGGAGCTCTGATTCAGAGGATCGTGATTTCAGGGACAATGAATTTTTCAGTAAAGAAATTACTATAGAAACAGGCCGGGATATTTCAGTTACAGTAAATTTTCCTGATAATGGGTTCAGAGCATTTTACATTGATCTTTTATATTCGCATCCATATGGCGGAGTATATTCGAAGAGTACCAGGGTATTTCTTGCCAACGAAAACGGAATATTGTAAAATTCATTACTTTAATCATATAATTAGCTAATAATTATAGACTTATAATTTCATAATATATTAAAAATTTATTATATTATACCTTTATTTTTAACTAATAATATAGCCTATGAAACGGAAATTGAACTTTTCAATTCTGGTCTTTGCGGGCATAATGACAATGATGTTGTCAACATGCAAGAAAGACGAAACCCGTCCCGTTTTTCCGCTTTCAGCAGAAATTTTTCACAGCGTTGCAGGGAAGCAGGTTGCATTTACTGCTTTAACCCATAGCGCGGTCAGCTGGTCGTGGGATTTTGGCGACGGAGAAACGAGTACCGAAAAAAACCCCGTACATGTTTACGAAGAAGGTGGCTATTACGTAGCTACCCTTACAGCCATAGATGAAGCCGGCAATAGCGTTACAAAAGATGTAAAACTGGCTATTGCTCTTACACCTTACGCTTTACTGACAGGAGATCACACTGCTGATGATTATGACGGCAAAACCTGGAAGTTATCTGCCGGCCATTCAGTAAATGATAAACTGGTTAACTCCGATGCAAATCTTACATTACTTGATGATAATATAGAATATTTGCCTACAGGAGCTTTTGATTTATATCTGGGACTTAAAGAAGCTTATAATGATGAGTTCACTTTTTATTATGACGGAAGTTATAAGCATAATACAACAGACGGCTCTTCATTTGGAGGTATCGTTTATGCTATGGTAATGCAACAAATGGGATTATCTACTATTACAAAAGTCGGGGGAAAAGCTGTTTTTGGTGTGGATGTGTTTGCCTTGTCAACCTATGAGCCGGAGGAAAACGCAACATTTGTATTTACCGAAAATGAAGATTTTTCAATACCAACAATCCCTGATTTTGCAACAGGTGTTCAGCCCCCGGGAATACCAATTGTAACCTACCCCGGAGTAATGACGATAGATTTCCCAAACTCTACAGAATTCATTGGCGTAAAGGACTTTCACAGAAAAGTTATTGTTGAGGAGATAACTGATGATTCAATGAGGCTTGTGATGTTTATTACCCTGAGCCCTGATGCAATTGTAAGTCAGGATCCTTTAATAGTTTTAAGCACGACTGCAATGATCCTTACATTCGACGTAGTTGACTAACCTTATTCAAATTAATCTCTGTGAAACAGGCGCAAAAATATAGTACAGTTGTGGCTAACCCCCGCAATAACATTATAAAGCCATGCGCAAATTCCATATTATAACTTTTTAAATAAACAATCTGAATAAAATGAATATACAATATAAAATAAAGAGCTTTATCAAGTATCTGTTTTCACTTATGCTATTAATTGCACTGATATGCAGTTTTATCAAGATTACTGTGGCAGGTGCAGATATCGGTTCAAACATGACCTTCCAGGAAACCATAAGAATAACCGGGACAGTTACATCTGCTGCAGACGGGTCAGCGCTTCCGGGACTAACAATTGTCGTAAAGGGTACTTCCATTGGGACTATCACGGACAATGACGGAAAATATAATATAGAAGCGCCCTCTGATGGTACCCTGATATTCTCCTTTGTAGGATTTAAGGCACAGGAAATTCCTGTTGAGGGCAGGAGTGTGATTGATGTTGTAATGGAAGAGAGTATAGAAGCGCTTGAAGAAGTGGTAGTCACAGCCTTAGGTATCAGGCGTGAAGAAAAATCATTGGGTTTCTCCGTTGGGAGAGTTGACGGTGAAGAACTTACAAGGGTTGCCCAGGAAAACGTTTTGAATTCTATGGCAGGCAAGGTTGCCGGTGTAACCATAAGTTCCACAGGCGGGGCAGGTTCAACAGTCAACATGGTTATCAGGGGCGCAACTTCTATGAGCACCGATAATCAGCCGCTTTTTGTGGTTGATGGTGTCCCCCTTTCCAGCACTATTAACAATATCGGGGGATTTGGTTCAGACAACAGGGTGGATTACGGAAATGCTATAGCAGACCTTGACCCGGAAAGCATTGCAGAAGTATCGATCCTGAAAGGTCCAAGCGCTGCTGCTTTATATGGCACAAGGGCAGGAAACGGGGTAGTGCTTATAACTACCAAAAAGGCAACCGGAAAGGGCATGAGAGTTACCGTAACTTCCAACACCGTATTTGATATGCCTGTCCGTTTTCTGAACGTTCATACACAGTTTGCTTCAGGATTTTTCTCTTACAGGCCTGAAAATTTTGGGGGAGGGATCCTTCCGGAGATCACTCCGACCGAAGCAACAGGAGCAGGACCTGAAAACGACAAGGGATACTGGGCCGTCCAATGGGACGCTCCTCTTGATGCCAACGGGGTTAGAGTTCCTACAGAGGTTGTCTCTTTTCCCAATAATTTCAGGAACTTTATAAATGATTATGCACTTACAACTACAAACGGTGCTTCAATTTCCAGCAGTTCAGATGCTATAAACTACAGGCTTGGTGTTACAAATATGACACATGACGGATTAATTCCAAATGCCGATCTGAACAAAAATACTATCACTTTATCTGCTTCTGCAAAAGCACGTGAGAATCTTACGATAAGCACAGACATAAATTTTTCAAATTCATGGGCTGACAACCGTCCTGCCTCAAACCGCGGGGCCAATCCCCTGCAATGGGTTTATTTTCACCCGTCAAACATCGATATTCTGAAATTAAAAGATTACGGATCAGGAACCGATATAAAAAGGGTTTCCGGAGGACATGAAAATCCTTATTTCCTGGCCTATGATGTTAACAATAGCTTTAACAGGTACCGTGGATTCGGGAACATTGTTGCTACCTGGCAGATTACACCTGATCTCAGTTTAATGGGACGTATGACCATTAATAAAACAGACGAAGTCCGCGAAACAAAAATAGCTCCCGGATATTTACAAGAGCCCAACAACGGCGCTTATGGAATAGAATCATCAAATGCATTTGAAAGAAACACCGATTTTTTACTTACTTACTCAAAGAAATTCGGAGATTTAGAAATTTCTGCTTCAGGCGGGGGTAATATTCTTTACAGAAAAACATCCAGTAACAGCAATTCATCGAAATCAGGTTCAGGACTGATAGTTCCGAATGTGTTCACTGTTCAGAACATTAATTCGGGTGCATTGGTTTATAACAATTACAGGGGACAGAAAGAAATCAACAGTTTATATGCGACTATCAATCTTGCTGTGAAGGAGTTTGCTTATATTGATCTGACTGCAAGAAACGACTGGTCAAGTACCCTGCCGTCTGAAAACCGATCATACTTTTATCCGTCAGCTTCCCTGAGTATCATGGCTGATCAGCTGATAGATATGGGTGATAATGTTGATATGTTCAAAATAAGAGGAGGATTGGCGCAGGTAGGAAATGATACAAACCCTTATGGTCTGTTCCCTGTTTACCAGAATGCAGGCCAATGGGGCGATGCAATCCGTTTATCAAAGCAAAGCGGATTACTGAATCCCACTTTACTGCCCGAGCTGGCAACTTCCTGGGAACTTGGAACCGAGCTCAGATTATTATCAAACCGTTTGCGTTTTGATGGCACTTACTATAAAGTTGATAATGAAAATCAGATATTAGGTGTCCCATTGGCCTCCTCAACTGGGTTCAGCGGCATACAGATAAATGCCGGCCTGCTACAAAGCAAGGGATGGGAATTCCTGCTGGGAGTAACACCTGTAAGGAATGCAAACTGGAACTGGGACTTAAATCTCAATCTCACCAGAAACAGAACATATATTCTTGAACTTACGGAAGAAGTTGAATTCGTGGAATTCTGGGATCAGGCAAAGGTAAGAAGTATTGGTTATGTGAAAGATGAAGATCAGGGCCGTAATGGATTACTCGGAAACCTTTATTCCAGGAAGGTTATGCGCGTGACCGATCCTAATTCAAAATATTACGGATACCCTCTGCTGGGAAGCGGTCTTGATGCCGAATGGCAGGGTGAAGAGGAGTATTCACTTGTAGGGAACTACAATCCGGATTTTATTATGGGACTCCAATCATCACTTACCTATAAAAATTTCATGTTAAGCATGACATTTGACTGGAGATCGGGAGGCCAGTATGTTTCACAGTCTTTCCGCTATTTATCAGAAGACTCCATGTCGAAAGCGTGGCTTGACGGACTGGCGCATCCCGGCGAACTGGGAGGAGCCCCGAGCAAAGCGTTGGAGGAATGGGTACTTGCCAATAAAGAAGAATTATTATTTGCTGATGTTCCGCATCCGGTTGGGGGTCCGACCCCTGACTTTGGGGGATTCCCGGAAAGCTTCAGCGGGGTTACGGTATATGACGGAACCTTTGCTCCGGGCGTTATCGGCCATTACGATGATAATGGCAATTTTATCCTGGAACAGGAAAATCTCGGAAATGAAGGCACTATATTTCTGCCCTATGTTGTAAGCTATCCATGGGACATAGGCGAAGCAAACCTTTTTGATGCAGATTATATTAAGATCAGGGAGGTATCATTAAATTACAGGCTGCCCGTGAACTTTTCACAAAAACTCGGCATGCAGGATATCAACTTGTCTTTGTACAGCAGGAACATTATTTTATGGACTAAAGATCCTGGTATCGGAGTCGATCCGGAAAGAGCATACCAGGCTGAAGGAAATGGCCGTTTTAATCAGGGAGTGGAAAGATATAATGCAGAACCCTGGGTTGTTCCGGTTGGTTTTAAAGTGAATTTTTCTTTTTAATCGATAAAAATTTATCATCATGAACAAAATAAAAAACTATCTCATAATTGCATTGACAATAATATTTGCATTTATTGTCTCATGCAAGGATCTTGATGAACTGAATATCAATCCAAACGGTGTAGATCCGAAAACCGCTGATCTTAACCTGCTGATGCCAACTTTTATTACCGGTGTAGGCCAGATAGTTGTAAGTCTTGGAGCGGGTGATATTGCAGGAGTTATGCAACATACGCAGAAAGACGGATGGTCAGGCGGACATAACGACTACGACTGGGATAATTCCAGTAAGAGCTGGTCAGGCTATTATGGAAATCTCAGAAATATAGACGAATTCCATAAAAAAGCGGTGGAAGGTGAATATGAATTTCACCAGGGTGTTGCACTGGTAATGAAGGCATATACATTCGGACTGATAACTGATCTCTGGGGAGATGCTCCATATTCGGAAGCACTAAGAGCAGAAGAGGGTTCGGATTATTTTAAACCCAAATTCGATCTGCAGGAAGATATTTATCACGGTATTCTTGCTGACTTGGAAAGTGCAAATACATTACTTTCAAAAAACCAGAATTATTATACAAATATTAACAGCACCCAGGATGTGTTATATGGTGGAGACGTGACAAAATGGAGAAAGTTTGCCAATTCACTGGCATTAAGGTATTACATGCGCCTGTCGGCTAAAGAACCGGCAACCGCTCAGGCGGGAATAAACAAAATTGCCTCCGATCCCGGCAAATATCCTGTTATTACAAATGTATCGGACGATGCGACAGTAGGATATATTGGTTCTTCTCCCGCCGACTCATGGCCTTCAAATACAGTTTTCGATACAGATCCCAGGGGCGCTTATATGCGGACAAAGATGTGCGCAACACTGGTGGATGCCATGCAGGAGCTTAATGATCCGCGACTGGGTGT
>CAZIOB010000018.1:0-89799 GCA_964540755.1 uncultured Prolixibacteraceae bacterium
TCTTTTGAAATAAATGCCATTAAATGGGAACGCCATGTTTTCATATCTATAGGACCATGTTTTATAAGTAAAAGATTTCCCGAATTAAGCCGGCGGATAAAAAATCTAGCAGCAGGATGTTGTATCCTTGAAGGGACCAAAGGGGACCAGTTATACCCCTTGTCAAATGATAAACTTTCCCCAATTCCATATTTTGTACGTACCAGCATCCAGAGGGAACCGTCTTTTCTTTCAACGATCATGTGTTCATCAAATGAACGGACATCATCAGGTACAGATGCGCCACCTCTTATTTCCCATGATTTTCCGCTATCTGGTGAAACTACCATACGAGCACTTTCCTTTTCCATTTTCCATATAGATACAGGCAGTACCCACTCACCTGTTGATAAAACAATTGGTTTACACATCATTACACCATCAGTAATCCGGAAAGGTGAATTTAATTCTGGTTCATTTGTTTCCGGGTCATTTATTTTTAGTGCCCAAACTCCAGCTAAAGTTCCTTCTGTTACCAAAGACCAGGTTCCACGGGTTGGAGCAGCCTGAGCCCAAAAAATCCAAAGCTTTCCTTCCGGATTAATCCATACCTCCGGATCATACGCCCTGACTGGCCCAGATCCATCAGGATCAATCACAAGAACTTCTTCCCACGTTTTTCCCTTATCTCCACTAGTTGCAACCACTACATAATTATTCAAATCTTCTCCTGGGGTGATTCCTGCATACCAAACAGCCCACATTCGTCCGCCAGGACTAACTGCCAGACTTGATATTCCGGAGAATTTCCGACTTTCAGGAGAATGTTGTTTTTCTATTTGCTCTTTCTTAATGATTTCAGGTGGATCAAGAAAGGATTTCTTATTGTTACCTGATGAAAAACTTATGATTGTACTACATATAAATACAACGCCTAAAAATCTAATTATTAATTTCTTCATCTTGTTAATTTTTATTTAAACATAGAATTAAACCAACTTACAAATTCGGAATTTCAAGCTTTTTAAAATTATATTGTATATTTTTATCTTTTGCCTCCCTTACTGATAATTTGTCTGTTTTTATATACTTTCAATAACGAATTATCGGAACCGATTTTAATATCATCTTCAGTAAAACTTGTCATTAAAATGTTTTGAGCTCCTCTGCGACTATAATCATAAGTTATATAGATTTTACCATTACTTACTTGTTGCCCATCAGGATAAGATACTCCCTGCCGTTCATCCAACAGCAATCCGTTGGACCATGAATGACCATCATCTTCAGAAATAAATGCCATTAAATGTGAACGACCTGTCTTTACATCAATCGGACCATGCTTTACCAGTAAAAGATTTCCTGAGAATAGTCTGTATATAAAAAACCTTGCTACGGGATGCTGTATCTTTGAGGGTACCAATGGTGACCATGAAAAACCCCTGTCGAATGAGACACTCTCTCCAATTCCATAATTGGTTCGTACCAGCATCCAGAGTGAGCCATTCTTTCGTTCCACAATCATATTTTCTTCAGGACTACGCACTTCATCAGGAACATTCACAGCTCCCCGGGTTTCCCATGTTTCTCCCTCGTCTTCCGAAGTTACCATAGCAGCACACTCTCCCCAAATATGCCAGAATGCAACAGGCAGCACCCATTCCCCTGTCGATAAAACAACAGGTTTGCACATCATAACGCCATCTACCAGTCTTCTAGGTTTTGACCACTGGATATTTTCTATTTCCGGATTTGAGGTAGTAATTGCCCAAACTCCGCTACTTGTTGACCGGGCCGGATGAACATGCTGCGCCCAAAAAACCCAGAGTTGGCCATTTGGATCGACCCATACTTCCGGATCAAAAGCCCTCACAGGTCCCGGTCCGTCAGGATCAATCGCAAGAACTTCCTCCCAGGTTTTTCCATCATCTCCGCTTGTTGCCACTACAACATAGTTGTTGGCGTCTTCTCCGGGAGTGATACCGGCATACCATACCGTCCACATCCTTCCTTCAGGACTTATTGCCAAACTCGAAATTCCTGTAAATTTTCTGCTTTCAGGAGTGTAATTTTCAACAGAGGAAGGGTCCTTTATTAAATTAGGAGGGTTGAGAAATGATTTAGTTTCCTGTGCCCCACTAATGCAGAAAATAAATAAAAAAAATATAGTCCCATAAATTTGTTTTGATGCTTCTAAAAGTGTTTCAATTATATTTTTCAAAATAAATTTGTCTTGAATTTTGGAATGATTAATCATCATTTATATAAATTGCCCTAAGGATTTAGAAACTCGTCTCTCACATTTCCATTTTTATCAATAATTGGTTTTGCATCAGGCACCTGTCCTAAAGGTCTGCATCCCGGTCCAACTCCTTCGAATCTTGACGGACCGCCTTTCCCCAGATCATTATCCATTTCATCAGCAAGTAAGTAAAGTTGCTGCACAAGTTCTTTATTATTAGCAGAGACATCATTACTTTCCCCGACATCCTCTTCCAGATTATAAAGTTCCCCATTCTGCAGGTGAAGCTTCCATTTTCCCTGACGTACAGCCTGAAGTTGCAATGTCCGGTAAAAATAAAATGCTTCATGAGGTTCCCTGGCATCAGGCTTTCCTGAAAGTAACGGCCAAATACTCTTACCATCAATTTTTCGGTCAGCAGGAATTTTTCCGCCGGAAATTTCAGCTAATGTAGGAAGAATATCCATCATTCCTGTAATTGCATCTATTTTAATTCCCGCCTGTATTTTACCGGGCCATCTTGCAATGAAAGGTACACGCACTCCACCTTCCCATGTAGTTCCTTTATGCCCCCGTAAAGGTCCGTTTGAAGCAATTTTTGCTCCCCCGTTGTCAGATACAAAAATGATAAGAGTATTATTATCAATATTTAACTTTTTGATTTTATCAAATATTTTACCAACACTCCAATCCACCTCTTCTACCCAATCACCATATAAACCATTCTTTGACTTGCCGACAAACGCTTTTCCTGGATATAGAGGCCAATGAACAGCCGTATGTGCCAGGTATAAAAAGAAAGGCTTCTTGTAATTATTTTGAATAAAATTTAGAGCTTCATTTGTATATCTTTCAACACATTCCTGTTGATCTTCTGCTAACACCCGCTGAACAAATTTTTCGTTTCTTATGTAAGGTAATGGCGGATAACCGCCTGCCCAAACATGAGAACTTCCGGGATCACTACCAGGTGATGCCCCTAAATTATTCCTCGCACCATCTTCAACATGACCCATATCGTTAGAGTAAGGCAACCCAAAATAGTAATCGAAGCCCTGCCTGGCAGGTAGAAACTCAGGTTGATCACCAAGGTGCCATTTCCCGACAATTCCGGTTGAATAACCTTTATTCTTCAATATTTCTGCAATGGTGATCTCATTTGGTGACAATCCGACACTGTCCCCGGGATAATGTACGTTCTGTGCCAAAGGCAATACACGTTTAGGATAACAACCGGTCATTAATGATGCTCTTGACGGAGAACAAACCGGTGCAGCGTAAAAATTTGTCAACAATGCGCCTTCATTTGCTAACCGGTCAAGGTTTGGGGTGCGGTTCAGAACAGAACCAAATGGTTCTATGTCTCCATAACCTAAGTCGTCGATATTGATTATAATGAAATTAGGAGAAGAATCAAATTTATTCCCATCAGTCGATTTTTTTTCTTTGCAACTAGTTATTAATAGAGTTGTTGTTATTAAATATAAGGAAGTAGAAAGTAATTGTTTTCTTTTCATATCTCATATGTATAAATTGATGAATGTCAATCAGAAAATAATTCCTATAATTAAGTAACTATTCCATAACTTTATGTTTTAAATATAGATTAATTCTTTGCAATTTTATTGCATGCACTTTCAGTTTCTAAAAATTTTTATTTTATGCCAATTGATTTTGTTCTTTAAGTGAATTTTATCTCATTTAAATTGTTTATTTTAAAGGAATGAGATAGAACTCGTCATATTAATATTTCTAAATTATATGCAATAATGCGTGACTCGTTTCAGTCGCAATATAAATCTATGGATTTTCAATCCATAATGGTTAAATTAAATTAAGCCGATAAATCAATTCTAATAAAATGATATATCGGCTATAATAATTCTATTTGCAATTATTGCTCGTCTGTAATTTCAGTTTTCGGTGGAATATTATTTTCAGAACCAAAATAACCTATATTCTGATTAATTTTTCCACCCGTATTGGAATCTATTGCGTCTTGTGGAATTGGCCATAGTACGTGATAGGGACTAATCTTAAAGTCACTTAGTCTATAGGTCATTCCTTTGTTGTAATAATTTTTTTCATTAACTCTGTCAAACCAATAATTTTTTTCGCTAAAGTTCGCTAATGAATACCCATCAATATTGTTATCTGCCATTATGTAGGCAATCCTTGTAAGTTCAGTTTTTCTTGGTTCTTCCAAATAGAGCTCACGGGCTCGTTCATCTAAAATATAATCAATACTGACATCACTTGCGGATATCAATGGAGCTTTTGAGCGTTCTCTAACTTTATTAATATCGGCAGCAGAATTTGCCAGTTCTCCTTTCCAAAAATAGGCTTCGGCTCTTAATAAATAGGTTTCTGCTAAACGAAAAATATACCAATCAGTATTTCCTCCATTAGGTCTTTGAGGAGAATTTTCATCGGTGACATAAATTTTATATTGTGGCCATGGATAAATAGCCCTTAATGTATCACCGGGATTAAGATAATTCATATCAACTGGTTGCCCAAAATAGTCAGAGTTTGGATGATTGTATAACACCTTGGTAATTGGCATCCAATTGGTATCAGTATCATGGCGTAAATCATCCTCACAATTTTCCCAAAGATCATACAAAAAATAATTGCAAGGCCTAAATTGACCCACACCTCTTCCAAGAGCTAAAATTTGAGGATCCCAATTAGCATCAGTGCAACCTTGCTTTCCATCAGGATCTTTGAAAAAAATATTTCGAGACCACCATGGCGAATAAACTCTCATAGTTTGAATTCCTCCAGACGATGCTCCTGGATATCCAAATTTATCCTGGAAAACTAAAATTCCTTCAGTATTTGATGATATACTTTTATTTTCTCTTTGATGTAAATCCCAAATGACGTTATACATTTCATCGTTTGCAACAACACCGAATCGTTCCGTCATCAAGCTATATTTTCCATCATTTACGATACTTGTCGCAGTTTCAATTGCCTTATCAAATAGACTATTTGCCAAATATACCTTTATTAACAAATGTTTTACAGCGGCTCTGTTGACTTTTCCTGGTTCAACGTTTTCAGGCACCCACATAGCCCCAAATTCAAGATCTTCCTGAATTTTTTTTAGAATTGTCTGTCGTGAGTGAGTATAAAAGTCTAATTTTGGTGCAGTATGTTCTTTATTAATAAATGGTACATCTCCATATTGATGCACTAATTTATAATACCAGTAAGCCCGATGAAATAAAGCTTCCCCTAAAATTTCATTTTTATCCTGCTCGGAGGACCATTCAGGTATGTCTATTCTTGAAATCGCCACATTTGCATTTCGTATTGATCCAAATGCATTATTCCAGGATTTCCATAAATTATATTTACCTGTCCCTGTAGGAGTAAGTTGAATATTAAAATTACCTAAATTGGCTGCTGCATCTTCACAGGCAACTCCCAAGTCTGAACTTATGTTTTCATGCCAAATGGGATTTCCATCACCAATATAGTCGTCTCTTAAATCTTTCCTCGAAGCAAGAAGCACTGCATCCATACCAGCTTTATCAATATAAACATTTTCTGGAGCATAAAAAGATAAGGGCTTAATTTCCAACCAATCTTCCTGACAACTCAAAGTGAAAACGGAAAGAATAATTATTGAAATAATATTTTTGATACTTGTTTTCATCATATTAAATTTAATAGTTTATATGCTTACATTAATACCAAAAGTGAAATATTTTGGCATAGGAGAACTCCCTGTTTCGGGATCCCAATAATTCCATTTAGTAAATGTAAAGTAATTACGCAGATTAATATATAATCTTAAATTTTGAAGTGAATAGTTTTGTATTTTCTCTTTTGGAAAATTATAGGATAATGAAATATCCTGAATTCGTAAAAATGAGCTGTTTTTATAAGTTATGAATCCTGGACCATAAATATTTGAGGTTAACCTTGCCCATTCCTTACTCGGATTATCTTCAGTCCAATATGGTCGAGCATAAATATTACGTCTATGAATCCAATGATCTGATCCTTCTTTACCCATAGCTGCTCCATATAACTGATTTTCTCTGAAAAAACCAAGATCAGCTCGCATAAAAACGGAAAATTCAAAGTTTTTAAGAAATTTTAAATCATTTCTTAAACCCAATCGATATTGTGGTTTAGAATAACCCAAAAAGATTTTATCATCCTCTGGAGTTAAAATACCATCATCGTTTACATCTCGTAATTTGTAGTCTCCAGGGCTTTTCCCATAAACAGCAGCTTCATCAGTTTCATCCATTTGCCATACTCCTATGTTTTCATACTCCCAAATACGATCTATACTTTCTCCAATAAACCATCCATTTGTCCAGTCGTCAGCTTCTTTTTGACCAATAACATTCCCTGATTCATCAAAGACATCCACCATATCTCCATAAAGACTTTTTATTTTATTTCGATTCAGAGAAAAATTTAAAGATGTATTCCATCTAAATTTATCTTGGATATTAATATTTGTTGAATTAATAGTTAATTCAAAACCTTTGTTTTCCAATTCGCCCAAATTAGCAGCAACACTTGAATACCCAATAATTCCAGGAAGTGAACGGTCGAGTAAAAGATCAGTTGTTGTCATGTCATACAAATCAATTGAGCCATATAGTCTATTCTGAAATAATCCGAAGTCAATTCCAAGATTTAAAGCAGCTGTACTTTCCCATCGAAGGTCTTCATTTGCCATTGTGTTGCTATATACTCCTGTTACCAAATTATCACCGTATAAGTACCTTGTGGTAGCGAGTCTGGCTAAAGCATCATAAATGCCAATTGACCTATTGCCGGTTTCGCCCCAGGACAACCTTAGTTTAAGATCATTTATCAAACCTGTTTTAAAAAAGTTTTCTTCAGAAATTCTCCATGCAAATGCTGCTGAAGGAAATGTTGCATAAGGGTATTTTTGTCCAAATGCAGAGTAGCCATCCCGTCTCATTGTAAAAGTAAATAGGTATCTATTTAACAATGAATAATTAATTCGCCCCATAATGGCATTTCCTGTTTGATACGTGTCGTCACTATTAATATTTGGTGTACTTCCAGCTTGCATTGCATGATAACCGAGAGCATCAGTGGGTGCAAATTGAATATTTGTTTGTTGCTCCTGCCAGGTTTGCCTTTTTTCAGCATTAGCTACAAAAGTTAAATCAAAGTTATGAATTTCTCCAATAGTCCTGTTCCACTTTAGGATATTATCTACTTGCCATCCATAAGTACTTTGAGACATCCTACTCCCATAACCATCGTTGGTCATCCCCCTGGGAGTTTCGATTGGATCAAATAAATAAACTTTTCTCCAAATCATATTATTAGAATAGTTAATTCTATAGGAGACACCCCAGGGTAGTTTTAATTCTCCAAAAAGAGTAGCAAATAATGTTTGCGTTTTATAAAGATAATCCCGAAGATAGGTATACATCAAGGGATTAACGAAAATATCTTCCATCGGATACATGCGTAACGTACCATCATCATTGTATTTGGAACCAAAGGGACTTTGATTCTCTGCGCCAGTTCGTGAAGCTGGAACACTTGAATCATCACGATTCGCAAATTGAGCATTCACTCCAACTTTTAGGAAACTTGCTATATTCCCATCTATATTAACTCGTGAACGAAAATTGGTATAATCGTCTCCAACAACAAATCCCTCGTTGTCAGTATATCCTGCTGATAAAAAATATTGTAAATCATCTGTTCCACCAGCCATACTAACATCATAATCTTGCTGAATTCCATTACGGAAAATTTCATCGAACCAATCAATTGTATTTCCAGCCAAATAATTCTCAATCTCTATTGAGTTAAAAGCCAACCTGTTTAGCCATATTTCAGTTAGGCTCCCTGTCCCCTGTCCATAATTTATCCATTCATCTACTGAAATATTATCTGGTAAATTTTCAGGGTTGGTATAATAATATTTTGGTCTGTCAGGATTTTCCTGGCTAAAATTGGTGCCACGTGCTATGGGGTAACCATCAGGACCAAAAGACCTTACAATATTTGTCAGTCCCACGACTCCTACCTTTGATGAAAAATTTAGGGTAGGTTTGCCTTTTTTACCCCGTTTAGTGGTAATAATTAACACCCCTGATGCTGATTGAGCTCCAAAAATAGCCGCTGAACTTGCATCTTTCAAAATGTCAATACTCTCTATATCTTCAGGATGAATATCAGCTAATACACCCATATAAATAACACCATCAAGAACTATCAGAGGGGAAGTACTTGCCTTCAAGGAATTAGGCCCCCTTATTTCCAAAGATCCACCTCCTGAGGCAGAAGTGCCTTGGTTTGAATTTACTCCTGCAATTGTTCCACTTAATAGTTCAGTAATATTAGTGCTTTTTTGATTATCAAATTTATCAATATTTACTCTTTGAACAGATCCCGTCAAATCACTTTTCTTTACAGTTCCATATCCAATCGCCACAACCTCCTCAATTCCTATCACATCTTCTTCCATCGCAACGTCGATATTCGTTTGAGTACCTACTCTTATTTCTTGGGTACTCATCCCCACAAATGAAAACACCAACATGGCATCTTCGGGAATATTAGTTAACGAATATTCACCATCGGCATTGGTAACAGTACCCTGGGTAGTACCTTTCACTATTATCGTAACCCCGGGGAGAGGCTGACCATCTGGGTCTGTTACTTTACCTGAAACTGTGCGTTGCTGTTGCAGTAATTTGACCGGTGATGTTTTCTCACTGGCATTGATGATTACCACATACCGGTCGATAATCTCATAAGCAATCTCACCGGGAAGTGCTTCGTCCAGTATTTTATCAAGAGTTTCATTTTTCACATTGATACCGATTTTCTGATTGGGATCAAGTTTTGAACTGGAAAAAGCAAATCTGAACTCTGTCTTTTTTTCGATTTCCCTGAATAGCTCTTCATAGGAAATTTGACTAAATTTTAGCGTCAGGCGGGTACTCTGTGAGTATAAGCTCGCAGAAACCAGCATATTTGCCGCTAATAACAGAAAAGTTGTTAGTTTCATGATCATTAAAATTTTTCTTAACAGGATAAATTTATATCCTGTTAGGAAAGTTTCTCTTTTTTTCATAATTTCACAGTGTTAAAGTTTAATAAAATTTATTTGACTTTCCGGGCATCGCCGGCTCCAACGGCTTTGCCCGATTTTTATTCATAGGATTCTGAATTTTACTTATTTATTATTACATTTTTATCCTCAACTTCATATTTGGATCCGGTTGCTTTGGTAATTACTTTTAAAACCTGTTCCAGAGTTTCGTATTTTTCAAATCTCACTGTGAGTGTTTCTGAACTGAATGAAGCAGGATTATATTTAATATCAATATCATACCATTTTTCAAGTTTCTGCATAACAACATTAAATGGTGTCAAACGGAATATCAATTCATTATTTTTCCACGCCAGTTCATATTCCGGATCAAACGGCTTGATTGAATATCCAGACTGATTATTTATAACCACCTGCTGGCCTGCCTTTAATATTTCTTCGACAATTGCGTATTTTACTTTGACAGAACCTTCAACAAGTGAAGATTTGAGTTCTGTGGATCCGGGATAAGCCGAAATGACAAACTTTGTTCCTAAAGCCATTGTAATTAAATTGCCTGATTTTACCCTGAAAGGCAATTCTTCATTATTTTCTACTTCAAAATAGGCTTCACCTTCTAATTCAATATTTCTTGAATTTATCCCGTAATCGATAGGATACATTAACTTTGTATCCACATTTAACCATGCTTTTGAGCCATCGGGTAGTATTACACTTGTATGTTCTCCTTTCTGGGTAGTGAGAGCAAGCAGCTCATCTGAGGTAGTTTGGGATTTATTGAAATAAAAATATAAAGCAGCAACAAGAAGTGGAATAAACAAAATTGCTGCTGCTTTTGATATAACTATGAATAACCGGCTCATCTTCGTTTTCACAGATGAAATCCTGATCTTTTCGCGTATCTGTTCAAATTTAAGGGATACTGATTCCGGCTGACTTTCATTATATTTCTTTTCAAGATAATGAATGATATCCTGGCGATACTGAAATTTATTCAGCAATTTATCGAGTAAAATATATTCTTCTCCGGTTAATCTTTTTCCTGAAATAAATTTGTCAATAAGTTTATCGGGTATATTGTTCATCCTGTATTAATTTCATTATATAGTCATATACGTTTGAGGATGAATTTTCCGTGACTGTAAAATGAACATTTTTTGAGTTCAATTTTTGACTTAAAAAGGAGAACATTTTTTTTATCCCTGTCAAATTGACCGTAGTAACGAACCATGGACAATAAAGAACTTGTGTCAATTACTACGGTCAATGAATATACTCATCTAATTTTTCAGGTTTAATATTTTTTAATGACCTCATAGTCATTTAATATTCCTTCGTAGAAGGCAGACTGAATTGTTGAAATAAAAAGAGGCGAAGGTATTGGTTTTGCAACGGAATCTCTTTGTTTTATTCCTTATTGGTAACCGGCCTTATTCTATCGATTCAATAAATTGCTTAGCTGTCATTGCCGGCAACTTTGAATTTTTAAAATCCTTAAGGTTTCTGGTAATAATCAATTCTTGATCGTTTACAATCGCCGTGAAATATTGAAGACCATCCTCAAAGTCTGAAAAATTTTCATCATTTAAAGCCAATCCAATAATCTTATCATCCAATGGTAAGATTCTAAGAATCAACCTGAGTTTTCTTAAAACCGATTTTGTTTTATTCGAATCCATTTGTCGCAACAATGCATAACTGGTATTAGCAATGGTCAATGATGAAACCGACAATTCTACCCGGTTTTTGTCTGCAAGAGAAAATAATTCTGCTGCTTCTTTAAAAAAGGGTTCTCTCCGTGATAATAAATCAATCACAATATTTGTATCAACGAATAATTTTTTCATTTATACTTTTTTTCTAAATAATCACGGTACTCTTTTTTATAATCAAAATCAGCTGGTAAATCAATAACTCCACTTAAACTCTCAACCAATGGAGTTATAGTAATTTTTCCCTCTTTTTCTTTTTGGGTTGTAATACTATCAAGATAAGATTCAATCATTTTTGATAGACTAATCTTATGATTACGAGCATATATCTTAGCTCTCTCAATAACGCTATCATTTAATCTTAATGTCAACTTTGTATCCATAATCTTAAAATAATTATTACGTACAAATATGCAAATTAAATACGTCATTTCCAAATTTTGCGCTCTCACCGGCTTGTTGCGCAACGGTTGGCAATAAGAAACGTAGGGCTTTTTATGAATTAAGATAGACCAAAAGCAGCAAACCTACATAATTTTTCATTTCGCTTTTCAAAAATGCCAGTGCTTTTCGTATCTGGGTATCAACTGTATTCTCCGAGATTTCAAGTTTGGATGCAATTTCTTTATATGTGAGACCTTCTATCCTGTTTAATTTGAATATCTCCTGCTGTTTTTCAGGTAATTTACTGATCAGTTCAAATATTTTTTTCTCCAGTTCAGAGTATTCAACATTAGCCAGTGTGTCCAGACTGTTTCTTTGTTCTTCTTTTAACTGAGTGTATAAATTTTCGAGGTATTTTTGTTTGTTTAGTCTTTTACGCATTAAGTCGATTACCATATTTCTGGAAATTGTAAAAAGAAAGGTTTCGAAATTTTTATCTTCTTCTACTATGGTTCTTTTTGACCAAAGTTTAAGGTATATTTCCTGCAAAACACTTTCTTCATCTTCAGCGACGGGCAGAACTTTTCTAAGGAAACCCATCAGTTTACCCTTGGTGCGATGAAAAATCAGTTCGAAGGCCATCTCATTGCCGGCCCTGAATTGCTTAATCAGTTCTTTTTCAATATTCAGGTTTGATTTATTCAAAGTTATGATGTGTAATTACATTTCAAACGACCTTAATTTTACAGCACATATCTTTATATTTTGATCGTGATATTAACTTTTCCTCCAAGTCCTTTTTCGACAATATCAAATAATGTCTTAAGCGTTAAATTACTGCCATTATTCTCAACTCGTGAAATATATGTTCTTTTTTTCTCTAATTTTTTCGCTAATTGACTTTGAGTCATTTTTCTTTCTTCTCTTGCTTGTCTCAATTTTAATCCAATTTGGAAAGCTTCAAATTCTCTCTCTAATTCGTCTCGTCTTTCAGTTCCTTTTTCCCCATAAACTTTATCCTTGATTTCTGACCAACTTGTTGTATTCATTTTTTGTCCTCCTTTTGTTTTTCTACGTAATACTCTGACATTAATCGAGAAGCCTGTGCAATCTCCTTTTTAGGAGTTTTTTGAGTTTTCTTCTGAAATCCATTTAATAAAATTACAAGTTTACCTTCATCAAAAAAGCAAAATACTCGCCAAATGTTTGAACCTAACTTAATTCTTGCCTCAAAAAGTCCGGGAGTGCCTCGAATATATTTGAAATATTGAGTTGGAATCTTTTCATAAGATTCAATAATTTCAATGACTTTGAATATTTTATCCTGAATCTTTACAGGTTGTCCTCTCAAAAAGTCCTCAAAGTAATTCCGATATGCGATAACCTCTCTTACTTTTTTCATCTGCAAAGGTAACTTATAAGTTTCCTTATTCAAAATTTAAATTTAGAAAATTTTGGTTAGAATTTTATATGCTTTTTTATAGCGATTATTAAAAAGCGTACCTATGAACAGGCTACTTATAATCCGCCCCGGTCAGACTGTTTAGAACCGATTCCTGCCAATTTCGCAGTTGAGATTGCATTTTTTTTACAATTTCAGGATGTTCATCAGCCAGGTTCTTTGACTCTGCAGGGTCATTCTTAATATCATACAACTCAAATCCATTTTCATCGGGTGACTCCCCTTCAACTACCAGTTTATACTGATCTTTCATCATTGTGCGTTCACCTCCGAAATCATTTTCCGAAACCTGGTTGTATTTTAAATTTCTGAAATCACGTGTATATTTACCTGCCATCATTTTAACCAGAGGAGTGGTCCCTTCCTGCAGCTTCGGATCAATATACGGTTCTGCTGTTTCATCGAAAACATTATCCGGTTCAAACTTCCAGAAATAAAGTGGCGCCGGCCGTTGTTCTGAAGGGTCATTAAAAAACGGGACCAGGCTTACTCCGTCAAGTGGCCTTTCCGGTAAAGGCTGACCTGTTATTTCTGCCAGAGTAGGCAGAAAATCGCTGGTTACGGAGATCGCGGAAGTTGATGCAGGTTCTTTAATTCCTGCGGGCCATTCTAAAACTCCAGGCACGCGAACGCCTCCTTCATAGAGGCTCCCTTTTTCATTGCGAAGAGTCATTCCTGTGCGGCCTGCACTCGGAGGTGTGCCGTTGTCGCCGCAATAACAGACCAGGGTATTTTCTCTCAGATCATTGTCTTTCAGCCAGTTTCTTAATTTTCCTATTGCTCTGTCCATTGCAGTTATTTCAGCATATCTTTCCTGTAAAACATCCCTGAGAGGCCTTGTTACTCTTTGTCCTGTTTCATTGGATGTCAGCGCAACATTCTGTTTACTAAGACTATCAGGTAGATTTTCATATAGAGCAAGATCTTCCGGTAATCCGCTGTATGGCTCATGAGGAGAACCAAACCATACTACCGCCAGAAATGGCTTGTTTTGGGCTTTGGACTTTTCAATAAACTGCAGGGCTGCATCAATAACAATTTCTGAACTTTCTCCTTCAATTTTCTGAGGGGCTTCTCCGTTTCTTGATAAAACAGGATTAAGTTCAAAAAAGTTGTCGTGCGACAGCCATTCATCGAATCCCATTGCCCCGGGATTGGTGGGTGATTCCTTTTTAACAGGCCCTATGTGCCATTTTCCAAAATGTGCAGTTGCATAACCGGCATCCTTCATGAGATGTGCAATAGTGATCTCTTCGGGCCTGGTTGACCAGCCGGGAGTAAATGTACCATAACGGTTCGGATGCCTGCCTGTCATGAAACTGCCCCGGGTAGGTGAACAGCTTGGGTGGCCTGAGTAAAAGCGGTCAAATCGTAAACCGCTGGCTGCCATCTCGTCCAGCACTGGTGTGATGACAAAAGGATGGCCATTATAGCCGGTTTCGTCCCATCCGTGATCGTCACCCATAAGCAGGACTATATTCGGAAGTTCTTTCTGATTGTTGTCTGTTTCTTTTTTTGAATTTGAACAGGACAAGGTTGTTGCAAAAATGATTATTGCTAAGGTGATAGTTTTTAGTTTTGTATTCATTTTATTCAAAGAGTTTTTATTCATTTTGGAAATTTTTCGCTGTTTTTGTTCCACCAATCCTGATTTATCTGTTCTGCCATGCTAAGTATTCCTGGGTTAAAATCAGACTCTTGAGCAAGTTCCTCAATTTGTAATCTTTTTACTAAAGAAATCAAATAATCCTAATCAAATGCCTTTTTATTAATTCTTAAAATCATTTGATTTCCTTTATTTTCAATCACTAAATTCTTCATATTTTATTTTTTACAAATTTAATGAAGTTATGCTTCATTTTTGAACTTAACCTTAAAATCTATTGAAATTCTGCACCGGTTGCCGTTATTCTTCCTTTTCTCCTTCAAAATCTGTCTCCGGCAGTTCCAGGATTTCCTTTGTATTCGTTTCCACAGAATGGATGTCTTTCAACTTGCGCTGCATTTGGTTTGTCCTGGTTGTGCGCAGTTTATCAAGGGTTCCTGAAGCTGTGTTTATCTGGCTATGAACTTTGGCCAGTACTTTTGAGAATTGTCCGAATTCGGTTTTGACGGCAGATAATATTTTCCACACTTCGCTGCTGCGTTTCTGGACGGCCAGGGTCCTGAAGCCCATGCTCAGACTGTTGAGCAGGGCTGAAAGGGTTGTGGGGCCGGTAACTGTTATCTTATAAGTACTTTGTAATTTTTCGAATACACCCGGATATCTCAGTACTTCGGCATAAAGGCTTTCCACGGGCAGGAACATTATGCCAAAGTCGGTGGTATTAGGCGGATCAAGATATTTCTGGCTTATATCCCTGGCAAATCCGTCAATGGCCTTCAGCAGAGTTTTCTGGGCTGTTTCAATTTCTGACGCTCCTCCGGTTTCATATGCATCAAGCAGTAACTGGTAACTTTCAACCGGAAATTTTGAGTCTATCGGCATCCAGACAGTCTCCCCGTCGTCTTTACCGGGCAACTTGACAGCAAATTCAACGATTGCCTGGCTTCCTTTTTTAGTTGCAACATTTTTTTCGTATTGTTGCGGCGTAAGCATCTGCTCCAGGATATTACCCAGCTGATATTCACCAAGTATGCCTCTGGTCTTGACATTGGAGAGAACCTTTTTCAGATCCCCTACCCCGGTTGCAAGATTTTGCATTTCTCCAAGTCCTTTATGTACCTGCTCCAAACGTTCGCTCACCTGTTTAAATGATTCGCCCAGTCTCTTTTCAAGGGTTGTCTGGAGTTTTTCATCCACTGTTTTGCGCATTTCATTTAATTGAAGGGTATTGTCTTCCCGGATCGATTTAAGTTGCTTCTCAGTGACTTCCCTTATCTCTTTTATGCTTTCCTTCGACTGATTATTAAATTCGATCTGCTGTTTGCTAAGGTCGCTGAATTTTTGGCGCAGTTGTTCGCTGAAGTCTTTTATATTTTCCCCAAATTTGGTCTCGAATGATTTCAGTCCTTCGGACAGCTCCTTACGGCTAATTATAGCATCCTCCTTCAGGTTTTTACCAAAATCTTCAAATTTTATACTTGTTTTTTCAGTGAATTCATCCTGTTTTTTATTTATTGCTTCATTTGATTTCTGAGCAGTGGCAGTGAGATTTTCCCTGAAATTGTTGAAATTGTCAATCAGCTTCTCTGATAATTCATTCAACGATTTTGAAAATGAATCTAATTGATTTTTTTGTATTGCTATGTTCTCTGAGATCCTCTTTAGCAGTGTATCCTGGAATCCTTTGAAAAGTTCATATATCTCTTTCCTGTTCTCAGAATTTACTTCACGAATTTCTTTACGGATATCAGAAAGATCATCTTTCATGTCTTTTTTAATTTCATCCAGCTTGCTGTTATCCGCCTTCTGTTTTTTCAGCAGAACGACCAGAATAATTATAACCGCCAAAATACCATTAATGACCAGTAATATTATTTCCATGATGTTTTGTAATTTAATATCATTTTACACAAACTCTCCTGCATGGTCTGTTTTATGCTTATGGGGGTGACATTCCCTGATAATTATTTGTAAAAATAATAAAATTGAGGCGTCTCTATGGAAGAATTAACCATTAAAATTTTGTAAAAACAAGAACTTTTCCAGGAATGACTTCAACCGGATAATAACAAGTGATTTTATTGCTGAAACTTTTGCTAAACCAAAAATTTGATTTAAATCCAAAATTGTCATATATTTAATTCATTAATGTTTTTTATTAGATATTTTTTCAGTATATGCGAACCGGTAAAAGTTATTATGCCGGTAATGAGTTTTATTAGCAGCGTATAGGTAATAAACAGATAATTAAATCTCGAATTATTGAATGATCATTTGAAAATTTTCCGGGAATATGAACTTATGACTTTTCCCCTTCATTAACCGGATATTAATATTGTTATTAATTGTAAATAATACCTGTTATGAAACGAGCATTTAAAATATTTATACCCAAGAGGATGATTAAAATACATGCGAGTTCTATACTATACCTTTAAAAATAATTAATTTTAATAATATGAAAAAATTATTGACATTTATGATTGTGCTGTCCATGACATATTCGGGCATGATAAACATAAATTTGTTTGCACAGTCTTCGGATAAGCTTACTTACGATATGAAATGGGATGAAAACATGAAGTGGGGATTGATACGCATGATTGAAGTGGATGAAGATAAATCCAGGCTTGATGTTGATGGTCTGGATATTATTAATGACGGGATCTATTTTATGATATTTATCCCTGTAAATCCAACTTCCCGAAGTACTCAATACTTGGCGTGGATCAATGATGATCTTGATCCCGGCCATTATTGCACTTCATATCTTGAAATAGAGAGCGGCAGAAGGAGGCTGGCGGGATACCATGATGAAAGTCATCCGGCCGGACGCGGAGATGCAGGAAGCGCCAGTTCATATCTGGGCAGGGCAGATGCAGGCAGTTCAAGTCTGACGACATTTACATTACTTCTCGATGCTACTAATCATGCAAGATGGAAAACATGGGCAACTTCAGGTACTTCAGATAATGTTATTGTTAGCAGTCGTGGCACACATGACCGGAAAACAGTGAAAAATGTAAATAAATTTAGCATTATGTCTGATATTAATAATGCCATAGGAGCAGGCTCTAAATTATTGATATATGGGAAATATATGTCGGTAAAGCCCCAGCCTTCTATTAAGGAATTCACAATAAATGAAGATTGTACCGAATTCACTATTGGCGGCCTTGATGCAAAGAGGGACGGGGCGTATTGTATGTATTTTATGCCAAATAATAAAACTGACAGCGAAACAAAATATAATTTATATGTGAATGATGATGATTTTCATAATAACTATATCTCGGTGTGGTATGGTGTTCATAATACAAGGGGCACTGAAGAGGGGGGAGCTGATTTTGCGGATGGAGCAGAAGATGGTCCTGTGATAGCAAGAGCAGACGCAGAAAGTTCACTAACTAATCATACCTGGATAGCTCTTGATGCAAGGGGATATGTCAGATACTGGTGCGAGGAGGCAAGCGGAAAATATTCAAAAGTCAGGGCCTATGGAGGATATTATAAAGAAAAGGCGGATAATATAAATAAGCTGACTGTCCGTTCAGATGTTAAGGACGGATTAGCTGCCGGATCAAGAATAATGATATATGGCGGCAATGCCGGTGCTTATGTTGCAAAGACTGGCAATGCGAAGAGCCGCACACTTGAATACCGCTGGTATAAGGATATTAAAGTTGAAGAAGATCTGAGTGAACTGGATATTAAGAACCTTGATTTGAGAGCTGCCGGCTTCCTGAACATGGATTTAATTCCCAACAACAGGACATTGCCTGAAAACGCCGGCGGCCCGGGTCATTACTGGTCTTATGTAAACGGTGATATGAACGATCTTAATTACTGCGATGCACATTTTGATGTCCAGGAGGGAATTTTGTGTGCAATTGGAGGTCACCTGGAACCATATTATGGATGGGCTTATCCGCAGACTTCCTCCCATCAGCCTGCTTTGTTTATGATGGATGCTTTGGGACATGTGCGTTCCAGGGGATATGGAACTTGTCATGTACAGGGTAATATGCAGATAGGGAAACAATCAATCTGTGGAAGGGCATTTCATTATACCAGGCCTGTTGATACCATGACAAGCCTGAAAGTAGTCACTGATGCTAAGGAAGGAATAGGTAAAGGTACGAGAATTCTTGTTTTTGGTGGATTCCCTGTTTCAGAGTAAAAATATAAACCGGGAAAGATGTAATAAAATAATTTTTATTAATCAATCTGTTTTGCAAAAATATAGCTTATTTTAATAAAATTTTTACAACTTTAACGGCCTGAGGGCCTGTGAAAATTATAATTTATGATTTATAATTTAAACCGCTTCGCGGGAAATATTCACTGTTTTAAAACTATCAACATATTGGTAAGAGTTGCGCCTTAAGGGCTGAATAAATAATTAACTAAAATAAAATGGAAAGAAGAGAATTTGTAAAAAAGACGCTAATCAGCTCTGTGGGGGTTTCTGTTGCTTCTGCTTTGAGTTATGCTGGTAATGCCGGGCTTTCCGGTCGTGAATCAAAAATAGGTATAATGTGGGGTACCGTTGGTGTTGAAGGTTCTATCCTTGAAAAATTTCAAATTTGCAAGGAGGCCGGATTTAAGGCTATTCAGATCATGAGTCATCTGGACAGGCAGGAGGTGCTTGAAGCACGTGACAAAACGGGAATGGTAATTTCAGGAGTTTGCGATTCAAAGCACTGGAATCTTCTTTTATCTTCTCCTGATCCTGCTATCCGCGAACAGGGACGTGATGCCCTTAAAGTGTCGGTGGAGGATGCAAGGGCATATGGATGTGATACTGTTCTGCTGGTGCCCGGAAAAGTTGACGAAACTGTCAGTTATGATGATTGCTGGAAACGGTCAATCGAAGAAATATCAAAGGTAGTCCCTTTCGCAGAGAAAGCGGGGGTAATAATAGCTGTTGAGAATGTCTGGAATAATTTTATTTTAAGTCCGGTCGAAGCTGTGCATTATCTGGATCAGTTCCGGAGCCCTTTTGTCAAATTTTATTTTGATTGTGGAAATATCCTGGTTTACGGCTGGCCTGAACAGTGGATTAATATCCTAGGGAAACGCATTGCAAGGATCCATATTAAGGAATTCAGCAATAAGCTTGCCAACAGCAAAGGTAAGTGGGAAGGATTCAATGTTAAACTTGGAGATGGCGATGTTAACTGGCCGGCGGTTATGAGGTCATTGGACAATATTGGCTATAACGGCTGGCTGATCCTTGAGCAGGGCGGAGGCGACAGTCCGGAAGGCCTTAGAGATCTTGTGGAACGGGCAAAGAAAATTGTTTCCGCCTGAATACCGGACCATCTTAAGATTAAAAATTTTTTGAGAATGAAAAGCTTCGCAGAAAGCTGACAAGGTATCCTGAATTTTAACTCATAAAATCTTTAAAAGCATTATAAGTGCCTCCGGTCTGCTGCCGCTCCAGAATGTTTTTCTGTTCCTGTTTCCAGCTTTCTGCCAATAATTTCATCCTTTTATCTGCATGTGCAAAGAACATTTTATATGCTTTGCAGAATCTTGGCTTACGGTTGTCGCGCGGATCTTTGATCCTGTCTTTGGTACAACCCCCGTAACATTTAGTAAGCCACGGGCATTTCCGGCACTCCCCGGGCAAAATAGCTTTGGCAGCCCCAAAAGCTCTTTGTTTTTTGGAATTCAGCATATCAATTAGCCGGTTGTTCATAATGTTGCCCAACTTCCATTTCGGCTCCACAAAAAAATCGCAGCTGTAAACATTACCGTTATGCTCCACAGCCACGTAGGGCCCGCACTCTTTCATCATGGAACATTGCGGGGACTCCATTCCAACGTATGTATAAAAAACAGAATCGAAATGCCTGACATGCGTTGTTGGCTGCCCGTTTTGGAAATCAGCCATCCACAGGTCGAAGATCTTACAAAGAAATTCACCGTATTTTTCAGCTGTAACGGAAAAAGGCGCTGCTTTGGAGGGATCATTTTTATCCGTTTCAACAATAGGGATAAATTGCATCCAGTTAAGTCCCAATGATTTGAAATAATGATAACTTTCTTCGGGAAAATTTACCGAATAGTCGGTCAGACAAGCAAGCACATTGGTTGCCACTCCGTTTTTCAGCAACATTCTGGCATTATCCTCTACCCTTTTGTGAGTACCTTTGCCGGCTGCATCCTTTCGGTAATGATCATGTATATGTTCGGGACCATCAAGTGAGAGGCCCACCAGCCAGTCATATTTTTGAAGAAATTCCGCCCACTCTTCATTAAGCAGGGTACCATTGGTCTGCAGTCCGTTGCCAACAGTCTGGCCATGACCATATTTCATTTCCAGTTCAATGGCCCGTTTATAAAAATCAAGTCCCATTAATGTCGGTTCGCCACCCTGCCAGGCAATAGAGACAGATTCACCCGACTGCTGCATAGCCTGCCTGATAAGCTCTTCCTGTATGTCCCCGCTCATCCTGTGCTTTTTAGTTTCCGGAAATAGTTCAGCTTTTTCAAGATAAAAGCAATATTTACATCGCAAATTGCAATCAGGACCGGCAGGTTTTACCAATATTGAGGTTAGCGGACGAATTTTTTTTGCCATATGTTAAACTCTTTCTTCTTCTATTTCAAAAACTGATCAATCTGTATGATCTGCAAACTTAATTAATCCGGAACAGTTTTTTAACATTAAGTTCCTTTAAAAAATATTTTAAATATTACCCTTTTTACTTTTTTGCAGGGTACATAATTAATTCAGAAATTATAAGGAATTACGCTGAATGAATTTAAAAGGGCTTTTTATACGCGAGAATTTCTTTGATATTATCATCTCAGCTGCAATACGCCCTATTTCATCATGATTGGTGGATATAGTTGTAATCCCGTCTTCCAGTATTTCTTTGACAGGCGTGTCATTATATGCAACTATGCCGACATCTTTACCGCTTTTCCATCCTTTGGATTTGATTATTTTGATGAATTTGTAAAGATCGTCATCACAAACAATTACATAAGCCTCTCCCCTTCTGATATCCTTTTCATCAAGTTTATCAATTATGGAATATTCCATTTTATTTACCTGGCAAAAGATCTGGAAACCCCTCTTAATATTCTTTGAATAATATTGGTTTAAGGGAAATACAAGATTTATCTTCCTGTATTTACTGATCAGTCCGGCGCCTTCGCTTAGTGCGGTTTGGATATCTTTTTCATATTCCTGATAGACTACAGGATAGTCTTTCAGGGCATCAAGATTTCGGTCAACCAGCAGCACTTTTTCACGGGGTATTTTTCTTATTACGTCTGCAACATGTTTATTTTCAGTTTTAAAATGAGGAAGAATCACATAATAATCATATTTGGCTATGTGGTTATTGATGATATCCTCAAACTGTTGCAGGTCATAATTGTAAATGAAAACATCAACTGTTGCCTTACTGCCCAGTGTTTCTATAAATGAATAATATATACTTCTTTTGTAGTTACTTAGTTTGTTAAATATCAGAGCCACCTTAATATGCCTGCTAACATTCGGGTTATTCACATAAAATCCTTTGCCACGTACCGATGATAATATCCCTATCTTTTTAAGTGATACATAGGCTTTTTCTATTGTATCCCGTGAAAGCAGCAATTCCTCGCTTGTTTCGTTAATGGAAGGTATCTTTTGTCCCTGCTTAAAGATCCCTGATTCAATATCTGAAATTATAAGATTTTCCACCTGTTTATATTTTGGTACCTCTGAATGAGGATCTATTCTGATAGTCTGATCCATATAGTTTTACAAAGTATTTGCAATAAATATTTTTTCTTATATTAATAGAACCGTAACAGCTATGCCTGTCCTTAGATCATGTAATTTATGTCCGCTAACAATATCTTGATTATCAATGAAATTTCAAAAACAAGAATTCTCTGACAGGACTGAAATAAATAGTGGCTTTTACGATCTCCTGCCGGATTTTTTATTAATTTTCACAAAACAACAAAAATATAAACTGTTTTTCAGAAAACCAGAAAACAGATGCGAAAAGCCTGGACATATTTTTACCTGCCTGTAATTTTTATAGTGGTTCTCCTGTTCTGTCGTCGTCCTTCAACCGTCTCATTATCAGCTACCGGCATTGTCTCACCATATCCTCTCCACTGTAACCGTGATCTGTTTATACCCTGGTTGACCAGAAATTCAACTACTGAATTTGCCCGTAGCTTTGAAAGTTCTAAATTCTTTTGCCCGTCGCCGGTATTATCAGTATGGCCTTGTATTTCAACATTCAGGGAAGAATTGTTTTTTAAAAACTCTGTAAGTTTCATTAACTCGGGCTCTGATTCAGGAAGTATAGCAAAGGAATCTGTTTCAAAATAGATATTGTAAAGATTCATCTCAGCTCCTGTTTTTATAGGATTCAGTTTGATTGTCAGTTCATAAGGATCATATATGTGTTTTATTTCGCTGAGATCAAAGGCTTCAGAATAAAACAGGTACTCTTCCCTGGAAACAGAGAATGCGTATTTATTGCCTACGGGCAGGCATAATAACATGGTTCCGTCAATGTCTGTTTTCTTATTTATTCTTTTAGTATCCTTAGGATCAAGATTTATTAGCTCAAGATCCGCCTGGACCGGCTGTAAAGTATTTGCATCTATGACAGTAACAAATACATAAGTAGCCGGATGCGGCCTGACCGATTTATCAAGACTGAAGGAAAAGATATCTAAATCTTCTTTCCCGTCTGCGGACGAAGAATAAAAAGCTGTTAGCCCGTCACCGCTGATATGAAGTCCCTTTTCGTCTCTGGCAGTATTAATGGGATATCCGAGGTTAACGGGTTTTGAAAATGCCGTGTCATTGATAATGTCCGACATAAACAGGTCAAAACCTCCCATTCCTGTGTGATAATCAGATGAGAAGTAGAAATTCCGGTTCCCCGGATGTATAAAGGGTGATGTTTCATCACCTTCAGTATTAATACTATCACCAAGGTTTACGGGATCTTTCCATTTCAGCATTCCGTTTGATTCGGGACCAAGAAATTCAGACCTCCAAAGATCTTTTCCTCCCCTGCCTCCCGGCCTGTTACTTGAAAAATACAGGAACCTGCCATCAGAAGAAATTGAAGGTTGTGATTCCCATGAGGAGGTGTTAAGCGGATGCCCGGCACATACCGGAGCTCTCCATTTTCCATTTTTATATACCGAATAGTAGATATCGCAACTGCCTGCTCCGCCCGGCCGGTTGCATGCAGTAAAAAAGAGCAGCTTACCATCGGCTGACAGACTCTGTGCCCCTTCATTATACCTGGTGTTTATTTCTTTTAAAGGTTGTGCTCTTTGCCATCGGTTATTGCTTTTCACGGAAATGAAAAAATCCTCCTGTGGCATTTGTCCTGCCGCTTTTACCAACCTGGTAATTACAAGTTCCTTTTGGTCTATGCTCAGACTAGGCCAATAATCATCATATAAGGAATTTACTGAATCTGATAATCTCTCAGGACTAAATTCAACAGGATTTTTAATAGCATTTATAGCAAACCTGCAACTCTCTGTTTTTCTTTTAACCTCAGTAGCGAGCCTGCCTTTACCATTATTTATGCCTGAATAATTACTGAAATGATATAATGCTTCCTCATATTTTCCCAAAGAATAAAAGGCATTTCCAAGACGAAAAGATATTAGCGGTATATCTCTTATAGACAGGGATTTATCTAACTGGTATATCTCCTTTTCAGGCATTTCCTTTTCATGATAAATATCGGCCAGTAAAAGTCTTGCATCAATATAACCTGAATCACGTTCAAGTATCCTTTGGCATATACTTTCAGCTATGTCATAAGATTGCAACGAATAATGCTGCTTTGCCTCAGAAAACCATTTTTCAGTTTTTCTGTCTGATTGGCCGGCAGACGAAAAAGAAACAAATAAAAGAAATAAAAAAAATATTGAATCGATTTTGTATTTCAGCATTAAAATATGTATTTTTCGGTTAATCATATGCTTTTATGTTACTATACTAAAACAATTTAAAGAAAAAAAGTATTTTTTTTTCTATTTGTTTTTATTTATTTTGCCTTTATGAAATTTTATAAATTTATTAATTATTTTTTTGATTTTATGTTTTTAAAATGAAACGGAAAGTAAACAGAAAAAATTACCCCGAAGTAGATGACTTTGAGAAAAAACAAAAGAAGAATCTTTCGAAAAAAGAAAAAAAGCAAAAAAGGAAGCTTTCCATTTATGACGAGTTTGAAGACGAAGATCTCAATGATTATTCTTTTAATTACGATGATTTCGAAGAAGATGAAGAATATTAATATCCGGTATTATATAAGATAAATCCGCAATCACATATCTTCCGTTATTTTATTAACCGGGATTACCAGTATAAAATAATTAATATTTCCCGGAAAGGCGTCTCAAGAGAAAATTGTTTCTTATCAACTCATTAAGATTCCAAAATTCTTGAGATAAACTGACTATTGTCAGGGAGCAGAATGCCGGTATTAAACGATGCCGGGATACCCTGATTCTTTTGTGTTATACGGGCCGGGGGCAGGACAGTGTTCAGGATTATGAAAAAAATGCATCAACACCGGGATATTTGAATCTGTTCCTTGCAATTTTTTCCGGATAGCAGAAATATTCAGCCTCTGCTTCTGCACATATATTACCCTCTCCGTCATACAAGGTACATTTGATTTTTACAACCGGCTTTTTAAAAGAAAGTATAGAAGCACGGAGTGAAATTTCCCCTTTTGATATATACACAGGTTTTTTGTAACTGATGTTTAATCCGGAGGTAACGCCGGCCGTATCCAGCTTGATAAAAATAAGCCACGCGGCAGTTTCGTCAATAAGGGCAGCCTCGATTCCCCCGTGCAGTATATTCATCCATCCTTCATAGGATCTGCCGGGTAGCCATTTTGCAACAATCTCGTCATCATCCTCCCAGAATTCGAGATGAAGTCCTATATCATTTGAAGGCGAACACCCAAAACAGTTATATTCCCCTTCCGCAGCAAGGGATGTGAAAGGATTAATAATTTTTCTCACTTTAGTTACCTCCCAGGATGAGCGGTAATCCTTCTTTCCCGCTTCCTATTACAATTACTTTGGAATTCTCTGATTCAGCAAGACTGACAGTGGCATCAATACCACGTTGCTGTAATATTTTGTCGGTTAAACTTTGATCAATAATGCGGTTATAGTTGGCAATACCTTCCGCTTCAATACGGCGGCGCTCAGCCTCTGATTCCTCTCTTTGCAGACGGAATTCATATGCAAGGGCCTCCTGTTCCTGCTGCAATTTGTTTTCAATGGCTGCTTTTATCTGTTCGGGTAAATTTATTGACCTGATAAGCAATGCTCTCATATCAATGAAATTTTCACCAAGGACTTTTCTGGTTTCATTTTTTATGCTCTGCTCCACTTCCGCCCTTTTTGTTGAATATATTTCTTCCGCTGTGTATCGCCCTGTTACCTGGCGGACAGTTGACCGGACCTCGGGAATAACCAGAACATCGATGTAATTTGTACCGAATTGCTGATGCAGGTATCCGATCTCATCATAAAGAGGATTAAAACGGACAGTGATATCAGTGTTGATCGAGAGCCCGTTTTTATCCAGGACATCCATGGTTTCTTCCCTTTGCTGTTCTTTCACATTATATATATATATCCTGTTCCAGGGAGAGATGACATGGAATCCTTCCCCATAAACATTTTTAGTGTCAAGTCCGCTTGTATAAGGACGAAAAACTATTGCACGTTCTCCTGCATCTATGATGAAAAACATGCGGTTGCCAAATAATAAGAGGAGAACAATGATGACAACCAGCGCTATAATGTAAGATGTTCTAAAATTTAATTTCATGACAGGTGATTTATAATTTATTATTTGCAAATGTAATAAGATTAGCGGCTTCCGAATATAAATCCTGTCATTTTTATTCAGTGGTGCATTTATAATAATAACAAATCCGGTGCTTCAGCAGTGTCATATCACTGAAAAAACTGGCAATGCAAGGCAAAAAGCTTGGTTTGACCATACCTCCGGGATTCCTTTTCAGCAAATTTTACTATTTTTAAGAAAGGCTCGAAAGTTTATGTTATTCCTTTTAAACTTCTTTATTATTTTTGCACCCTTAAAAAATCAGAAGGGAGAAAATGACATTACAGAAAGAGATAAACAGGCGACGGACATTTGGAATTGTAAGTCATCCTGATGCAGGCAAAACCACTCTCACGGAAAAGCTTTTGCTGTTTGGGGGGGCAATCCGTGTTGCAGGGGCAGTAAAAAGTAATAAAATCAGGAAGACCGCTGTTTCCGATTTTATGGAAATTGAGCGTCAGAGAGGTATTTCAGTGGCAACCTCGGTTATGGGCTTTGAATATAAGGGATATAAGGTTAATATACTCGATACTCCTGGCCATCAGGATTTCCAGGAGGATACTTTCAGGACTCTTACAGCAGTTGACAGCGTGATAATAGTAATTGATGCTGCTAAAGGTGTTGAGCCTCAAACCAAAAAGCTTATGGAGGTTTGCAGGATGCGGAATACGCCGGTAATTGTTTTTATTAATAAAATGGACAGGCCTGCAAAGGATTCATTTGTACTGCTTGATGAAATAGAGGATCAGCTCATGATCAGGGTTAGCCCTCTAAGTTGGCCTGTAAACAGCGGGCCCGATTTTAAAGGTGTTTACAGCATTTATGACCATAGTCTGAAACTTTTTGATCCGAGTATCCAGGAAATCGCAGAAGGCATAGAATTTGAAGATCTTTCTTCTTCCGGTCTTGAAAAACATATAGGCAATGATGCAAATATATTGCGTGAGGAGCTGGAGTTGGTGGAAGCTGTTTATCCACCGGCAGATATAAATAAGTATCTCAGTGGAGACCTTGCACCGGTTTTTTTCGGAAGTGCTTTATATAACTTCGGTATTGAAGTGTTACTCAGGGCATTTCTTGAAATTGCCCCGGCTCCGCGTCCTTCAAAAGCCCGGGAACGGGAGGTTAAACCTGAAGAAGAGAGTTTTACGGGATTTGTCTTTAAGATCCATGCCAATATAGATCCTAATCACAGGAGCCGTATAGCGTTTGTGAAAGTCTGTTCCGGAAAGTTTAAAAGGAACAGGAGTTATCTTCATACACGACTGGGTAAAAATATCCGCATTTCAAGTCCAACTGCTTTCATGGCCGAAAAGAAAGAGATTATAGAGGAGGCATATCCCGGTGATATTGTGGGAGTACCGGATAACGGGAGCTTTATACTGGGTGATACTCTTACTGATGGTGAATACATCCGGTTTAAAGGTATCCCGAGTTTCTCACCCGAGCTTTTCAGGTACATTGAAAATAATGACCCTTTGAAATCCAAGCAATTGAATAAAGGAATCATGCATCTGATGGACGAAGGTGTTGCACAATTATTTATAAGCCAGTTTAATGGAAGAAAAATTATAGGTACCGTTGGCCAGCTGCAGTTTGATGTCATACAGTTCCGGCTGGAGCATGAATATGGAGCTAAATGCAGGTTTGAACCCTTGCAGCTTTATAAGGCCTGCTGGATTGAATCAGATGATGCCGAAGCCCTTTCAGAATTCAAAAAGCGGAAGTATCAAAAAATGGCTTCAGATATTCACGGCAGAGATGTATTTATGCCTGATTCGGAGTTTATGCTTAAAATGGCCATGGAGGAATTTAAAAATATCAGATTTCATTTTACTTCAGAATTTTAATAATTTTATAGAAAAATTATGTTTTTATTGGATTCTATTTACGACAGTTTTGCCTTTACATATATAATATTGCCATTGCTGATATTGTTGGCGAGGGTTTTTGACGTGACCATCGGAACCGTACGAATTGTAATGGTTGCAAAAGGTGAAAAATTCTGGGCACCTGTTCTTGGCTTTTTTGAGGTGCTGGTATGGCTGCTTGCCATATCAAAAATTTTTGAAAACCTAGACAACTGGGTTTGCTACGTTGCTTATTCCGCAGGTTTCGCTATTGGTAATTATATAGGGCTGAGGGTTGAGGAATATTTAGCTATGGGAATTGTAAAAATTCAGATCATTACCAGGAAAAATGCCGACCAGTTAATAGATAACCTGAAAAATGCAGGCTATGGCATTACTTATCACCAGGCCAAAGGAATCAATGAATATGTGAGCATCATTTACAGCATTATAAAGCGAGTTGAAATAAACAAAGTAGAAGTTATTGTTAAAGCAACCAATCCTAATGCTTTTTATTCAGTGGAAGATGTAAAAATGGTAAGTCACGGGGTCTATCCTCTCAGGAAAGTGAACAGGAGATGGCGTAAGGGAAAATAGTAATATATACTTTTATTTTAGATATTGCCTGGCTGATCTGTTTTGTATCTCAATCTTCAATATTCGTTTTGTACCGGGAGTAATCTTAAAACGGTTATCGATACGGTGACCCATTATCCAGACGATTTTCGGTCCGCTGCACAGAAGCCAGATCCTGTCTTTTTCATGCACGGGAATTTTTTCATCAATAAAAAAATCACTCAGCTTTTTATAGCCTGTCATTCCAAGAGGTTGAAAATAATCTCCCTGCTGCCACTTTCTGATCAGCAGGGGAAATTCAAGTTTATCCAGATCAAGACAGGCAACATCAGTACTCCTGATTATTTTAAAATTTTTGTCCTCTATCTGTTCTATTGTCAGGTCAAACGGAGCAAATAATTCAATATCACCCTCTTCAATGTAAAAGATCTTTTTTTCTTCACGTGAATGAGGAACTATGAAAAGATCATTGCGATCTTTTATCAACCGGTGGGTACCGGAATAATACTGTTTGCCGGAACCGTATTCAAGGCCTCTGAAAACCTGTTCTGCGACAGAGGGATTAAAATTATATCCTGTAAGGATTTCATAAAGCAGGATACGGGGGAAAGAAGATTGCAGTAATGATTCTATGTTAACTGTAATTTTTCTGTCCCGGACAGAAACCACCTTTTCCTCTTCTTCTTTAATTTTTAGTAAAAAGACTTTTTCTGCTTCCCTGAGATTACTGATAGTTTCTGCAAGATTATTTTTGAATGCCGGATTTAACTCTTCAAAAAGAGGCAATATACGGTGTCGTATAAAGTTACGCTGGTACTCTGTTTCGTCATTGGTATAGTCTTCACGGAACTCAATCAGATTATTACCTGCATATTTCTCAATATCTTCCCGGCTTGCAAAAAGCAGAGGCCGTATGATATATCCTGATTTTTCTTTAATGCCTGACAGTCCTTTTATCCCTGTTTTGCGGGAAAGGTTCAGAAAAAAGGTCTCTACGAGGTCATCTTTATGGTGCGCAGTTGCTATATAATCATAATTGTTTTCAGATCTTATCTGCTCAAAGTAATCATATCGGAGTTTCCTGGCTGCCATTTCTATTGATATGCCATTGATTCGTGCATGTTCACGTGTGTCAAAACTTTTGAAGAATGATTCAATCCCTTGTATCATGACATGTTGCCTTACAAATTCTTCATCACGGTCTGAATCCTTTCCCCGTAAACGGAAGTTACAATGTATTACGCCATAACGAACCCCGGTTTGCTGAAAAATGTGAAACAGCACCATACTGTCTATTCCTCCGCTTAAAGCAAGCAAAATTTTCTGGTTGGGATCAAAAAGTTTTTTTTCACTAATAAATTTACTGAAGCGGTCCAGCATGAGCCTGTACTTTTATTTTTTTATTTTTCCTGCCAGTTCTGCGATATTTATAATAACATCCACTGCTTTCAACATTGATGAAACCGGAATAAATTCAAAAGGACCGTGGAAATTATATCCGCCGGTGAAAATATTCGGACAGGGTAGTCCCATATATGAAAGCCGGGCTCCGTCAGTTCCTCCCCTGATAGCTTTTATCCCTGGTTTTACTTCTGCCATTTTCATTGCTTCCTTTGCAATATCTATAATATGCATTACCGGTTCAATTTTTTCACGCATATTATAATATTGGTCATTAATATCCATATGCACCAAATCACGGCCATATTCAAAATTGATCAACTTAACTATTTCTTTTAGTAATTCCTTTTTTTCTTTAAATTTAGTAAAATTATGGTCACGTATCAGATAATGCATTTCAGATTTTTCAACATTTCCTTTTAAAAGAAGTAAATGGAAGAAACCTTCATAGTCCTGTGTATATTCGGGCCTTTGATCTGCCGGCAGCATTGATATGATCTTGCTGGCTACAAGGGAAGAGTTTATCATCTTGTTTTTAGCATATCCGGGATGGACACTTCTGCCGTTTATAGTTATTTTAGCAAAAGCGGCATTAAAATTTTCGTATTCTAATTCACCTTCTTCTCCGCCGTCAACTGTATAGGCAAAGTCGGCGCCGAATTTTTTCACATCGAATTTATCTGCTCCTTTCCCGATCTCTTCGTCAGGTGTAAACGCAATACGTATCTTCCCGTGTTCTGAATCTTCGGAGTTCAGTAATAATTCAGCTGCTGTAACTATTTCAGCAACTCCTGCCTTGTCATCTGCCCCCAGCAATGTTGTTCCATCTGCTGTAATAATTGACTTCCCCTTATATTTAAGTATTTCCGGAAAATCGACCGGATCAATTTTTACATTATTTTTTAATTGAACAGGATTGCCGTCATAATTTTTAATTATTTGTGGCTTCACACTTTCACCCGGGAATTCGGGACTGGTATCCACATGGGCAATGAAGCCGGTCACAGGAGCATTTAGTAGTCCCCTGGCAGGAATAGTAGCGGTAAGATATCCGTTATGATCAAGTTCTACATCATCAAGACCAATATCAATTAATTCTTTTTCGAGTTTTTTCATAAACTCTGTTTGTCCCCTGCTACTCGGGAAAGTACTGCTTGTGGGATCTGAGGCAGTGCATTCACATGCGTAGCGTATAAATCGTTCAACTACTTTTTCCTTCATTGCTTTTGAAATTATATTTTTAGAAGAGAATTTACCCGTCTTTGTCAATAAGCAATACCAAATATAACTCTTTGTTTTGACTGTTTACCTGAATAAATGCATTTACCCGGTTCCTGTTCAATATCTATAGGTATGCAACGAATCGTTGCTTTAGTCTCTTCTTTGATCTTGTTTTCCGTTTCAGTCGTGCCGTCCCAGTGCGCAAGGATAAAACCTCCTTTTGTGTTTAAAACCTTCTTAAATTCTTCCCACGTATCCACTTTTCTTGTATTTTCCTCCCTGAATAACAGGGCTTTTTTATAAATTCCAATCTGTATATCATTAAGGAGCTTTTCAATACGTTCTGAAATTCCCTCCACAGGCACTACCTCCTTTTGCAGCGTGTCGCGCCTTGCGACCTCGACCGTTCCGTTTTCAATGTCCCTTGGCCCTATTGCAAGTCTTACGGGGACACCCTTTAATTCGTACTCCGCAAATTTCCAGCCTGGTTTTTTATTGTCATTATCATCATACTTTACAGAGATTCCCTTATCCTTTAATTCCTTTACTATACTTGTTACTTTTTCGGAGATGCTCCGAAGTTGTTCTGTTTTTTTATAAATAGGAACAATAACCACCTGGAAAGGCGCCAGTTTTGGCGGCAGTATAAGTCCGTTATCATCTGAATGAGCCATTATCAGTGCCCCCATAAGTCGTGTGGAAACACCCCAGGATGTTGACCAGACAAAATCTTCCCTGCCCTCTTTATTTGTAAATTTAACATCAAATGCTTTTGCAAAATTTTGTCCGAGGAAATGGGAAGTTCCTGACTGTAAGGCTTTTCCATCCTGCATAAGAGCTTCTATAGTGTAAGTGTCTATTGCCCCGGCGAACCTTTCATTTTCGGTTTTAAGGCCTTTAATAACTGGCATAGCCATATAGTTCTCAGCAAATTCACTGTAAATATTAATGATCCTGATAGTCTCTTCAATAGCTTCCTGTCTGGTTGAATGAGCTGTATGGCCTTCCTGCCATAAAAACTCAGCTGTTCTTAAAAATAAGCGGGTACGCATCTCCCATCTTACCACATTAGCCCACTGATTTATCAGCAATGGGAGATCACGATGCGATTGTATCCAGTTACGGTAAGTGTTCCAGATAATTGTTTCTGAAGTGGGCCTGATTATCAGCTCCTCTTCCAGTCTGGCATCAGGATCTACCACCACCCCGCCTTTCTCTTCATCTTTTTTGAGACGATAGTGGGTTACGACTGCACATTCCTTTGCAAATTCTTCGACATGGTCGGCCTCCTTGCTGAAAAAAGATTTTGGGATAAATAAGGGGAAATATGCATTTACATGGCCGGTTTCCTTAAACATCCTGTCTAATTCAGCCTGTATTTTTTCCCAAATTGCATAACCATAGGGTTTTATTACCATACAACCCCTTACAGCCGAATTCTCAGCCAGATCAGCTTTTATAACCAGATCCTGGTACCATTGAGAATAATTTTCTTTACGTGATGTTAATTCTTTTGCCATATTTTTTAATTTGGTACAGAATTTGTTTCTTTATACATGTTTAAGAGTTTACAAAGAAAATAAATATTATTGGAATTAAATAAATGGGGAAGCGAGTTATGAAACCAAAATTAACAATTTTAGCAATGTTTGCACTGTTACTCGGTGCATGTACCCCGGGATCCTATGTAACCCGTGATTACACGGATGATATATATTTTGACCCGGGAGATATTCCACCGCCTATTGCTATTGATGAGGGAACTTCGGAAGATGCAATGGCTCTGCAGGAAAAATCAGCTCATCGCATGATTATCAGTGACATTGAAGAAGATGAAGAAGGTTCGCAAATGAGCAACTATGTTTTTGATGGAACTGAAGAAGATGCAGAAGCTCTCACTTACAGCATGGATCAGTTTGATATGTACGAAAGCGACACCACTGTTTATTACAATGATGATGAAGTGAATTATGTGATAAACAATTACTATGATGCTGATGGTATTGATTATGCCTATCGCATACGCCGTTTTCACAGGCCATATTTTTATGATCCGTTTTATTGGGACAGCTGGTATTATGATCCTTTCTACTATTCCTCATGGCATTACCCATCCTGGTCATTAGCATGGAACTGGGGATGGGGATATGGCGGTTGGTATTCACCTTATTATAGTTGGGGTTGGGGCTATTCTCCATATTACAGTTATTGGCATAGTCCATACTACGGAGGTTATTACGGCGGATGGGGTTATCCTTATTCATATGCATGGTGGGATAGATACAGTTATAGAGATTCCGAAAATTACCGTTACGGAAGAAGGCGGTCGTCCTCAACTTCAGTACTTTACGGAGGAGGAGGCAGCAGCGGGGCATACAATTCTTCAACACGCTCGGCAGCAGACAGGCGCAGTGGCAGTGAAGGATCTTCTGTCACCCGTTCTGCTTCAGGAGATATCAGTTCTTCAGGACGCAGGGGCACGGGAGAGATTGCCGGTGCGGCAAATATAAGAAGTAAAAGCGCTTCTGCAACCACCCAGGCAGATGAGAGCAGGGTTCTCACCGAAAGAAGAAGATCATCATCATCAGGACAGATCAGCCGGCAGTCAGTGTCTGGAGATAATACCAGGTCGCGTACTCAGACTTATACTCGGCCAGGAACCACCACTACAAGAACATATACACAGCCACGAGTGGTAACACGGAGTAAAAGCTCCGGGACAACTTATAACATTCCGCGTTCTTCATCGACTTATAACAGAAGCTACAGGTCAGGATCCACTTATAATAAGAGTTCATCCACCAGGACAAGGAGCAGTTCGACGCCAACATACAGGGCTCCTTCAAGAAGCCGTAGCTCAGGAACCTACAGAAGCGCTCCCTCGGGGAGCAGCAGCGGAAGTTATCGCAGTAGCGGATCAGTGCGTTCTTCTGGAAGCTACAGCACAGGAGGTTCGTCCAGGTCCGGCAGCAGCAGCCATTCCGGATCATCTTCGGGAAGAAGGCGATAATAATAGATAAATCAGTTTTAACTTTGCATAACACATAAATATTTAAAAGTACAGGTATGAAACGAGCATCTAAAATATTTACACCCAAGAGAATGATTAAAATATATGCGAGTTCCATACTATACCTTTAAAAATAATTAATTTTAATAGTATGAAAAAGTACATAACAATAGTTATATTGGCGCTGGTACCCTTCCTCGTTAAAGCGCAGAATTTTACTGATGCATTGAGATTTTCATTTTCCAGTATTCAGGGAACTGCTCGTTCCGGCGGTATGGGTAATGCTTTCGGGGCATTGGGCGGGGATTTTACCTCTGTCAGCATCAATCCTGCCGGTCTGGGTATATACCGTAGTGGTGAACTGGTCTTAACTCCTACATTCGGACAGACCGGAATGGAAACTGAATTTCACGGGAACAGCATGACAGACAGTAAATACAATGTTTCTTTTAATAACCTGAGTTATGTGGGTGACCTTAATCCGGGAAAAGCGGCAGAATCCGGATTATTAAATATTAATTTTGGCATTGGTTTCAACCGTCTTAACAATTTTAACAGTGTCGCAAGTGTAATGGCGCATAATGTAGAAAGTTCATTTTTGGATAATCTCATTGAAAATGCAAATGGGGAAGACCCGGCCCAGGGCTGGAGTGAGTTTTATGAAGGACTTGCATATTATGATGAAGAGGCAGGGAGCGGAGCAGACCTTATCTATCAGGAAGAAGGATTCTGGAGAAGTGATATCCAGATTAATCCTTTTGATGAAGATATTCAGAACTATGAGCATTCTCAAAGAAAATCCATTTCAAGGGAAGGATATATAAATGAATATTCCTTTGCTTTAGGCTTGAACTTTAATCATAAATTTTATGCGGGCGCTTCATTTGGTATCGTAGATCTTTTGTTTGAAGAATCATCAACTTTTGAAGAGTGGGATGCAGAGAATATTATTCCAAGATTCAATTCAATGTCGTTCGAGAGGTATCTTCGTACAAACGGAACAGGCTATAACGGCAAGATCGGTATTATCTATAAGCCAATAAATGAACTTAGGTTAGGCGCTTCCCTTCATACACCTACCTTCTATAATTTGCATGAAACTTTTGATACCTATATGTCTTCCAGTAATACCTTTGAGGATCTCGGTATGATTGAGGATGATGCCGCTTCACGTATAAATGACTATGATTATGACCTGGAAACACCATTGCGGGCTACTTTCAGCGCTGGATATATATTTGCCGGGAAAGGACTGATAAGTGTTGATTATGAACTGGTTAATTATGGAACAGCAAGCTTGAGAAGAGGAGGCGACGGATATCAGTTCATGGATGAGAACAGCGACATAGCTGAATTATATAAAATGACAGGTAACCTGAGAGTAGGGGGTGAAGTGAAGGCTACTGACAATCTCAGCCTTCGCGCAGGATACGAATATTATCCTTCTCCTTATAATGAGGAAGCTTTTGGTGTTTCACAGCCTAATGCAAATTCAGATATTAATATTTACACTGCGGGACTGGGTTATAAAATAGGTGGATTCTTTTTTGATATTGCCTATAATTATGGAACGCAGACTACCAATAATTTCCTTTATGAGGCTCCGGTTACAAGTTATTATCCGGCTCCTGAGATGGCTTCTTTTAAATATGTTGAAAATAAAGTATTTTTCACCATAGGCTTTAAATTTTAATATTTTTGGTACCATATCATAAAAAAATCCCGGGCATTTGCTCCGGGATTTTTTTAAATCTTTTCTGACAGGCAGGTTCTATTTTAAGCCTCTTTTTTTAAGAAGAGGTTCAATTGAAGGATCTTTCCCTCGGAATTTTCTATAGACTTCCATCCCCTCATCTGATCCGCATTTTGCAAGTAATTCCCTGAACTTTGCAGCATACCCGGGATTGAAAATGTCACCGGTCTCTTTGAAAGCATTAAATGCATCTGTATCGAGTACCGAAGCCCAATAGTAAACATAATAGCCGGCAGAATATCCTCCGGAGAAGATATGAGCAAAGTATGTACTTCGATACCTGGGAATAATTTCCGGGATAAGGCCTATTTTATCCATTGATTTTTTCTCAAATGCGAGAACATCTCCAATGTCAGCCTTTTCCGGTGTATGATAATCCATATCAAGTAATGAAGCAGCCAGATATTCTCCCATAAGAAAACCCTGATTGAATTTCAGGCTTTTTTGAAGCTTTTCAATAAGCTCATCGGGGATAGGGTCTCCTGTTTTGTAATGCCTTGCATAAACTTTCAATACCTCAGGTTCAGCTGCCCAGTTTTCCATTATCTGGGACGGCAGTTCAACAAAATCACGGGGAACATTACCGGCTGTACGGTCATACGGCCCGTCGGAGAATAGTCCATGCAAAGCATGGCCGAATTCATGGAAAAAGGTTGTCACTTCTTCAAAACTTATCAGGGCAGGCGTATCTCCTGCAGGCCGGGTAAAATTCATCACTATTGATCCTATAGTGGGTATCCTTTCTCCGTTGCGATAAGTAGCATCCCGGAAGCTTGTTGACCAGGCCCCTACCCTTTTACCGTCACGCGGATGAAAATCCATATACAGGACCCCCATATGGGAACGGTCAGCCTCCTGTACCTCATAGACTTCTGCTTCAGGGTGATATGAAGGAAGATCATCGCGTCTGATAAACTTTAATCCATATAATTGTTCGACTACATAAAATATCCCTTTTTTGGCATTTTCCAGACTGAAATATTGTTTTACCTCCTCTTCGTCAATGTCAAATTGCTCTTTCCGTAATTTTTCAATGTAATACCACCAGTCCCATGACTGCAAATCGAAATTATCCCCTTCACGTTTAATAATTGCCTGCATCTTTTTAACATCCTGTTTAGCCATTTCTATGGAAGGATTCCACAACCTGAGCAGAAAATCGTAAACAGCTTCAGGGGTTTTAGCCATATTAACATCAATAATATATTCGGCATGGTTGTCAAAGCCAAGAAGTTTTGCCCGCTGGTCACGCAACATGACCATCTGTTTTATTATATCCTTGTTATCAAATTCATCATCATTATTACACCGCATAAAGTATCCACGGTACAATTTTTCACGAAGATCACGTTTTTCCGAAAATTGAAGGAAAGGTATCATGCTTGGTTTTGCAAGAGTGAAAACCCATTTGCCTTCTTCTCCAAAAGATTCGGCGTCTCCTGCTGCACGCATGATAACATCATCAGGTAATCCTGCCAGGTCTTCTTTATTATCTATTACCAGTTTGAAATTTTTATTTGTCTCGGCAAGCAGATTTTCTCCAAATTTCAGGCTCAGCCTGGAAAGTTCCTCATTAATGGTGCGAAGCGTCTCCTGTTCTTCCTGCGGGAGATTGGCTCCATTGCGGACAAAATCCTGGTAGTATTTTGTTGTAACGCGAATTTGTTGATCATCAAGTCCCAGCTTATCCCGGTTTTCATATATCTCTTTTATTCTGCTGAAAAGTTTTGCATCTAAAGAAATATTATCATGATGATTTGTAAGCATAGGAGATATTTCCCGGGCTATAGATTGCATGCTGTCGTTGGTATTGGCTGAATTAAGCGGGTAGAAAACACCCGTGACCTTATCCAGCAATTCACCTGACTTATCAAGTGCAAGTATAGTGTTTTCAAAAGTCGGAGCAGCCTTATTGCCTGTAATTTTGTCTATTTCACTCTGATGCTGCTCAATCCCTTCCCTGACCGCAGGGACATAATGCTCTTCTTTAATATCACTAAATGGAGGGACGCCAAAAGTTGTATTCCATTCATTAAAAAACGGATTTTCCATATTCTTTTCAGATTCTTTTTTATTGTTCTGGCATGAAAATAGGGTAAATCCGGTAATAATTGCAATCAAAATTAATCTTTTCATACTATTAAAATTAATATTTTTAAAGGTATAGTATGGAACTCGCATGTATTTTAATAATCACCCTGGGTGTAAATATTTTTTACATGCTCGTTTCATATATTTTAAACTTATAATTATTTACTAAACAAAGTTTGTCCTTTTTTTCTCTAAAACGGGATCAAAATTAACTATTTCCTGTTTATTATTATATGATTATTATTAGTAATTTAAAAATCCTTACTTTTGTCAAATTCATATTTAAAACGATTCGTTAAAAATGAAGATATCTTATTCATGGTTAAAAGATTATATTCAGTTAGACCATTCACCGGAAGAAATTTGTGAAATACTTACTAACATCGGACTGGAAGTTGCCGGAATGGAAGAAGTGGAAAGTGTGCGGGGGGGAATGAACGGATTGGTTGTTGGCAAGGTACTAACCTGTGAAAAACATCCGAATTCCGATCACCTGAGTAAAACGACCGTTGACATTGGCATAAATATGCCCTTGCCGATTATTTGTGGTGCTCCTAATGTTGCTGCGGGACAAAAAGTTGTTGTGGCTCCTGTGGGCACAACTCTTTATACAGGCGGTAAAGAATTTGTTCTGAATAAGATAAAAATAAGGGGCGAGGTATCTGAAGGTATGATATGTGCTGAAGACGAAATAGGCATTGGCGATGATCATGAAGGAATAGTCGTGCTTCCTGATTCAGCTGAAACAGGGTCACCAGCCAGAAATTATTTTGATGTTGATACTGATCAGGTTATTGAGATTGACCTTACACCAAACCGTATCGACGGGGCTTCACATATTGGTGTGGCAAGGGATCTGGCAGCATATCTGAATCAGATAAAACCTGTTGAATATTTCCGGCCTTCTACAGATCATTTCAATGTTGAAAATAATGATCTCTATATAAAGGTTGAAATAATTGATCCTGAAAAATGTTTCAGATATGCCGGTGTTTCTGTTTCAGGCATTGAAGTTAAAGAATCGCCCGGATGGTTGAAAAAAAGGCTGAAGGCTATAGGTCTTACACCAATTAATAATCTGGTTGACATTACAAATTATGTTCTTTTTGAAACCGGGCAGCCGCTCCATGCTTTTGACGCTGATGAGATAAGCGGTTTAAAAATAATTGCTAGGACAATGTCGGCCGGGACAAAATTTATTACCCTTGACGGCCAGGAACGTGAACTTGACGAAAGTGATCTTATGATTTGTGATACTAAAGGACCAATGGCGATAGCCGGGGTATTCGGGGGAATCAAGTCGGGAATAAAAGATTCCACAAAGAATGTATTTATAGAAAGCGCCTGGTTTAATCCTGTTTCTATCAGAAAAACAGCTCGCCGCCATGGTCTGAACACTGATGCATCTTTCCGCTTTGAACGAGGTACTGATCCCAATGGTGTAATATATGCCCTGAAAAGGGCCGCATTATTGATCAGGGAATTGGCAGGAGGAACCATTTCGTCTGAAATAGTTGATGTTTATCCTCGTCCCGCTGCAGATCATAAAGTAAAGGTTTCTTATGGGAATATTGTAAGACTGACAGGGAAAGAGCTTGGAAAGGAGACTATTAAGAATATACTTAATTCATTGGAAATCAAAATCGATGATGAAGATGATAAGGGACTGTCATTATCAGTTCCTCCCTATCGCGTTGATGTGACAAGAGAGGCTGATGTCATAGAAGAGATACTTAGAATATATGGTTATAATAACGTTGAAACACCTGAACAGATAAGGGCTTCCCTGCAATATTTTGAGCACCCTGACCGGGATGAGCTCCGGAATTTAGTGGCTGATATGCTTACATCTCTGGGTTTCAACGAAATCTGGTCCAATTCCCTTACCATGGCCTCCTATTATGATGACCTTAAAAATTACAGTAATGAGAATACGGTTAAAATGTTGAATCCTCTGAGCGCTGATCTTAACGGGATGCGCCAGACACTGCTTTTCGGCGGACTGGAATGTATAATATACAATATTAACCGTCAGAATAAGGACCTTAAACTATATGAATTCGGTAACTGCTATTTTAAAAAAGGAACTCTTAAGAGAGAAGACCCGGCAGGTAATTATAAGGAGGAGGAGCATTTAGGCATTTTTCTGACAGGCAATAAGGAGCCTGAAAACTGGAGCGGCAAGCAGGGGAAGACATCATTTTTCCAGATAAAGGCAATAGCTGAGAATATTCTTAAAAGGGTTGGTTTTCATGTAGAAAGTATAAATATAACTGAATCTGAGAATGAGTTATTGAGCGAGGGATTAACATATTATTTAAATAATAAACTCTTGCTTGATCTCGGAATTGTTTCTTATCTTTATAAAGATAAATTTGAAATTGAAGAACCAGTTTATTTTGCAGATTTCAACTGGGAGAATATTTTTACGGAACAGAAAAAGAATTCAGTAACATTTGAGCAACTTCCAAAATTTCCTAACGTACGCAGGGACTTGGCGCTTCTGATAGATAAGGAAATTAAATTCAGGCAGATTAAAGATCTGGCATTTAAAATTGAGAGGAAAATACTCAGGGAAGTCGGACTTTTCGATGTCTATGAAGGCAAGAGGGTACCTGATGGTAAAAAGTCTTATGCGGTAAGCTTTATTTTAAGAGATGATAAGAGTACACTGAAGGATAAACAGATTGAAAAAACAATGAATAAACTTTTTACTGCTTTCAAACGTGAACTGGGAGCACAATTGCGTTAATATCTGACTAAACGGGGTAAACAAGTATCCCGGGCTTTTCGTATATAATACAGGGTAACGATTTTGAACAACTATTTATAATGTAATGTACAGATCTAATAATATATTGGCGCTTATTCCTCCCGACGACGAAGGAAAGAAAATATTGAATCATGCGCTATTCTTCCGGGAGAGTCTGGGCATGCGTATATTTATTTTTAATATTATCGAAAAACCTTCATTTTTCAGAAAATTATTTCAACCGGAAAAGATTTCCCTTGAAAAGAAAGAAGAGCTAAGCATCCTGCATAATTTTGTTGAGAAAAACGCTGGCGCAGACGCTTGCAAAGATATTGCCCTCAGGGTACAAACAGGGAAGCTACTTAAGATTCTTATTTCGCAGTCAAAAATTGGCGGATATGAATTTATGATTATTGATAAAAGCAAGGATCGCGGATCATTGACCAGGGATGAAATTGATAAGATCATAAGCCGTTCCTATTGTCCTGTAATGACCGTCAACAAAAATTACCCTGTAAAGGAAATAAAAAAGATCATTATTCCTGTTGATATATCGCAGGCTACCAAAAAGAAATTACTCTGGGCGACATATTTTGCCAAAAAATTCAATGCAAAAATCCGTATAGTATCTGCCTTAAATATTAATTTATCCCCCGGAAGAAGTCTTGCCTGGAGAAATGCAGAGGAACTTAAATATATGTTACATCAGCGTAATGTTGACTGTGATGTTGAGATACTGAAAACCAAAAGCAAAGAAAAACATAAAGTAATACATGAGTATATTGCAAAAGAAGACCCCGGGCTTGTTATTATAAGAACCCACCAGGAATCAAATATGTCAGGCACTCAAATAGGTAAATTTGTCTCAGAAATTATACACGAATGCAATATTCCTGTATTCACAGTTAACCGTTTTTTGTATCCTATGCCGGTTGATTTTGAATATTAGCAGTTTGGGTCTGACGTATATAATAAAGATATGAAGCTGTTGTCTCTAATTTTCAGATACGTTCAGCGGAAAGACTTTATAAACTTCCACTTCCATTAGAAGAGTCTTAAAACCTCCTACGCTATAAGAGCCATACTGACCGAAAGCAAGCTGTGAAGGCATTATCAGTAAAGCTTTTGTCCCTCTCTTCATATAAGTAAGGGCTTCATGAAGGCCCAGTAATTCATTGACGTCGGACGCAGAAGAGCTTAACTGTGTCGGGGGTTGGACAATCACCTGGAGAGGTTCATAATCGCTGCTGGCAACAAGATTACTGTCGAGTGTCATTAATTCATAAAATATCTGAACCTTATCCCCAATATTTATTGAATCACCTGTGCCTTCCTCCAGTTCTATATAAAAAAGGCCCGACGCAGTAGGATCTTCATCCGGGAAATTATTACTTATATATTCATCCAGTTCTTGTAATTCCCTCTCCCGTTGTTTTTCAAGGTCATTATCTTTACATGAAAAAAACAGAACAGCAACAATTGCTGATATCAAAATTGTTATATTAGCTTTCAAAGGTATCATATGTAACTCGTATTTGTATTAATTATATTTCTAAGTGATTTTTTAATCATGTTCGTTTTATAAAAATTAATTATTTGTTTCCAATAACAGATGTTTGTAATCCTCTAAAAGTTGCCTGAACTTTTTAACTGTTTCATCCATTGTCAGCCCCGACTCCCCTCCTGCTGCATTTTTATGTCCTCCCCCGTTAAAATTATCACTTGAGAATTTATTAACAGGAAAATTCCCTTTTGACCGGAAAGAGGCTTTTATAATATTTTTCTTTTCAATAAATAATGCACTGAAAATAATGTTATTCACGAATAAAGGATAATTGACGAAACCTTCTGTATCTCCCGGTTTAAAATTATATTCTTTAAGCTCGTCCCTCGTAATATAAATAACTCCCGTACGATATTCAGGATAAATTATCATTTTTTTATTCAGGCAGTATCCCAACAATTTCATACGGTCTTCAGAGAAATTGTGATATACTTCTGATTGTATCTTTTCCACATCAATTCCGTGAGTCATGAGACTGGCAAGAACCATGAATACATTAGGATCTGATATACCGTAGCTGAAAGAACCTGTATCGGTCATAATACCGGTGTAAAAAGCCTCTGCAGCTGCTTTATTTATTAATTTGTCAAGGCCGGACTCCCTTAAAAAGCCGAATACCAGTTCGGCAGTAGAGCTGTAACTGGTTTCAGAAATTAGATAATCAGCAAAATCAACCGGATTGGGATGATGATCAATCACAACCTTCTTATTGGAAAAATTAATAATTTGTTTGCCTAAATTCCCGGCTCGTGACGGATCATTGAAGTCAAGGCAAATTAACAGGTCTGCCTTGTCTATTATATTTTTTATCCTTCTTTTATATTTTTTGTGATCAAGTATCTTTATATCTGACATAAACCATTTAAGAAAGGACGGGTAATTATTTGGAGAGACAATATTTGTCTCATGGCCTGCAGCATTAAGTACCTCTGCCAGCCCTATTGCAGATCCGATGGCATCTCCGTCCGGATTTTCATGCGTAACTATTACTATGGATTTTTTACCTTCCTTCAGTAAATTATCCAAAGATGTAATATTCTCATTTTCAATATTTTTCAAAATACTTTAGATTTAAACTGACAAATATAAGAAATCTCCGACTTGAGCAAAGGGTAATTTATTCAAATTTTGTTAATATTGCTGCATATAAAATTATTTATAATGGCCGGTAATAAGACTTTAACAATAATTAAACCGACAGCTTTTAAAAATAATCATTCAGGGGCAATCTTAAAAATGATAAATGAAGCAGGTTTTATCATAAAAGCAATGAAACTGCTGCATATGACATCAGGACAAGCAGCTTCATTTTATGCAGTTCATAAGGGCAAACCTTTTTATGAATCGCTGGTGGAATTTATGAGCTCAGGCCCTGTGATTGTCGCAATACTGGAAAAAGATAATGCAGTTGAAGAATACCGGGCTCTTATCGGTGCAACAGATCCGTCAAATGCTGCTGAGGGCACGGTCAGGAATCTTTTTGGCACAAGCCTTCAGCAAAATGCTGTTCATGGATCAGACAGTGATGACAATGCTGTTGTTGAATCTGATTTTTTCTTTTCCGTCCTGGAGAGATTCTGATAATAGAAATCCCGGTAAAAGTTGATTTTTCAATACTGCAGGCAGTCAGTGTAAGTAAGTTCACTTATACTGTTGAATATTCGGGATTACTACCAGAAAATGGCTCAATAGGAATGATCTGTATTGCAGGCAGGCATTAGAAAAGTTTTATTTAAATACGATCCTGGTTATCATTTCTTCCCCTGCTGATTCATTTAAACGGATACGGATTTCTTCCCTCAGCATTACCAGTTCATTTTTTACAACTGATGAGCTGATCTCAACGAATAAGACTCCTTTAGAAATATAAATATTAGTTGTATAACGTGCTATTGTCTTTCCCATAACAGATTCCCATGATTGAACGACAGATGTTTCTTTCAGCTTATTTTCCATCCTCATTTCGCGTATATACTCGCGTAATATATCACTAAGAGGTTGAGTGTTGCTTCTTCTCATGGCAGTCTGTTAATATTTCCTTCTTTAACCTGAAAGATATGGTAATCCGCATCCATTTCCTTTATAATTCCATCCAGGTGTTCCCTGTTGGTATCCGTAATAAAAATTTGTCCGAAATGATCACCTGAAACAATTTTAATTATTTGTTCAACCCTCTGACGATCAAGCTTATCAAAAATATCATCCATTAGCAGGATAGGTTTCATTTCTGCTATTTCCTTAATGAAATTGAACTGCGCCATTTTCAGGGCAACCAGGAATGTTTTGTTTTGTCCCTGTGATCCCAGCTTTTTAATCGGATATTCGTCTATAGTGAAAATAAGATCATCTTTATGTATGCCGACACTGGTATATTGCAGTAGCCTGTCTTTTGACAATGAATCCCTTAGCAGTTCACTAAATTCGGTTTCATATAGATCCGATTGATGTTTCAGCCCAACCCTTTCATTTCCTTTTGAAATAAAGGTATAATATTCCTGAAACATAGGAATTAATTTTTCTACAAATTTACTTCTTTCGGTGTGGATCCGCCTTCCGTATTCCAGCAACCTTACATCCCATACAGAGATCAGCTCCTGATCGAAATAACGTTCACCGCCAAACTGTTTAAGCAGATTATTTCTCTGTACAAGGGCACGGTTATACCTTAGCAGGTCATTAAGATAATTCTGATCATACTGTGAAATCACACCGTCCATAAACTTGCGGCGCTCATCGCTTCCTCCGAGAATAAGGGTTACATCTGCCGGTGTAATCATTACCAGGGGAAGCAATCCGATATGGCCTGACAGTTTTTTATAAATTTTGGAATTACGTTTAAATTGTTTTTTTCGCCCTTTATGTAATATACATGATATGGTCTCTTTAGAATCAAGTCTTTTGTATGTTCCGCTAAGCCTGAAAAAATCTTCATCATGATTAATATTCAACTGGTCAGCCGGATTAAAAAAACTTTTACAAAAGGAGAGATAATAAACAGCATCCATAAGGTTTGTCTTTCCCGTGCCGTTATTACCGATTAAACAATTGAGCCGGGAAGAAAATGATACCTGGACATTTTTCAGGTTCTTAAAATTTTTAATAGTAATCTCGTCAATATACATTTTTTTTATCCCGTTAAGATGCAAAACTAACTAAATTTAAGTGATCATTTGTCTTATGGTTAATAAAAAAAAGTTATTTTTGCGGCACAATTTTGAAAACTAAGGATATGGCAAAAAAGAAATCAAATCAACCTGATAACTTGCAGGAACTTGAAAGTGCATTAACAAAAACGGAACATTTTATAGAGGAACATCAGAAACCTATTACATATGCTGTTGGTATAATTATTTTACTTGTTATTGTCTATCTGGGATTTAAAAAGTTTTATCTTCAGCCGTTGGAAAAAGAGGCGCAATCACAAATGTTCATGGCTGAAAATTATTTTGAAAAAGATTCTTTTAATCTTGCTATTAACGGTGACGGCAATTATCTTGGTTTTCTTGATATAATAGATGATTACGGGATGACAAAATCAGCTAATCTTGCGAAATATTATACAGGCATATCCTATTTACATCTTGGTCAGTACGAAGATGCGCTTTATTATTTGAAAGATTTCGAAACCGATGATCTGCTTTTAGCCCCGGTGGCGGAAGGAGCCTTGGGCGATGCCAGGCTTGAGCTGGGTGAAGATGAAGAGGCACTGAAACATTATAAGAAGGCTTATAGCCTTAATGAGAATAATTTTACCAATCCCATTTATATGATGAAGGCTGCTAATCTTTTGGAATCAATGGGTGAACTGGAAGATGCCATGGATGTTTACCGGGAGATAAAAGAAAAATATCCTGATTCTAACGAGGGAAGGTATATTGATCGCTATATTGCGCGGATTAAAATTAAATTAGAAGAAGAGTAAATTTTTAAGGATGGCAACCAGAAATCTTTCCGAATATGATACCGGCAGCATACCCTCAGCTGAAAAAATGCGGTTCGGGATTGTTGTTTCCGAATGGAATTATGAAATTACTTCAGCTCTTGCAGAGGGGGCATATATGACATTAAAAAAGCACGGAGCTGCTGAAGAGAATATTATAGTGAAGCATGTTCCGGGTAGTTTCGAGTTGCCTTTGGGGGGAGAGTATTTTGCAGAAGAAGGCGATATAGACGCAGTTATTCTCATCGGATGCGTAATTCAGGGAGAAACACCCCATTTTGATTACATATGCATGGGTGTGACAAAGGGCACAATGGATCTCAGTCTGAAATACAACATGCCCTTTGTTTTCGGAGTTCTTACGACAAAAACTTTTCAACAGGCGAAAGATCGCGCAGGAGGAAAATACGGCAACAAAGGAGATGAGGCTGCCATAACGGCGATCAAGATGATAACCCTGAAGAAATCATTTTCCTGAAATAAGATGTTCAGGGATTCCGGCGCCTCTGATTAAAATGCTCCCTTCTTTCCTCAAGATATTTTTGATATTTATTCCACTGCTCGTCTGTCAGGATCTCTTTCATCTTCTCATCCTGCTCTTCTCTGATCTGCCGGAATTTTTCACGCATTCCTTCAGGATTTCCTCCTCCCTGTCTTTGGCCCCTTAATTCTCTCATTTTTTTATTCGATTCCAGATTTACTTCATAAACCTGTTTCATCTGATTGTCATTCATATCCAGAACTTCTTTGAGCCTGTCGGTTTGTCGTTTGGCAATTTCTTCCGGATTCATATCCCTGAATCCACCGCCCGGTTGGGCCAGTGTGAAGGAGGTCCCCATAATAACCGCGATCGCAATCATAAATAATTTTTTCATACTTTACTTTTTTAAATGTTTGAAATATTAAATACCCCGGGAAAAAGAAATCTGTTTAAAACAAATTCCGCTAATTGTTCCGGGACTCACAACTAATATCCGTTAGACATGCAGAGAAAATAATAGTTTAAAAGGGGGAAAAATAAATGTGGGAAACACTTTGGGATTCAGAGGTCAATATTGAGATTCACACCGATTATATCAGTAATATCCCATGTCAGGATACTTTTACTTTTTTGACAGGCATAAAAAATTTTCATTTCAAAATTTTTTCTATTAATAGCATTTACTCCGGCATGTAATCTGATCATATGCAGCTTTTCCCTGTTCAATTTATAAAATGATTCAAATGCTGTAAAGAATTGAAGCCTGGTTCTGGGGATATCCGGAAAATTTACTATAACTTTTTGCCAGTGTCTGAAATGATTTATTTCTTTATTTAAGAATCTGTATTCAATACGGTTTGAAAAATCCAGTTCAAAATTACATAATTCTGACGAAAGCGTACCATATACCATCGGCCGCTGCTCCTGCAACCAGTCGATATCCTGCCTTATCCACGAAAATCGAAATCCGCTGCCCAGGGTGAACCATGGAGTAACGTCATACTGAATCCGTGTATCAGCAAATTTCAGGCCTATGCTGTTTGTATGAGGAGTATAATGCAGTTTTTCTGAAAATATAAGGAATGTCTTTTCTGCAAGGCCAACTTCCACAGTATTCTGATTCCACAATTCAAAATCCCTTTCCCCGGGAAATGAATACAGATAAGTGAAAATTAAAAACAGAACAACTATTAACCTGGACATAGATCATCATTATTTTTTGGTCATCTTAATTCCCCGTTGTTTGGCCGCTTCCTCCAGCCTTTTCTGAAATTTGGATTTTTTTACAGGTTTCTTTTTATTAATCTGTAGTTGCATTCTTATCTTTTCTTCATCTATAGATGACCGGATAATATATGTTTGCCCGATAGTTATCAGGTTTGCCAGAAAATAGTAATAGCTTAGTCCGGAAGAATAATTATTCAATATAAACAGGAACATTACAGGCATCATATACATCATTGTTTTCATGCCCGGCATACCTTGTGAAGTAGTTGCCTGCTGGTTCAGTTTGGTTGATATTATAGTAGTAATAGTCATAAGCAAACAGAACAGGCTTACGTGGTCGCCGTAAAAAGGGATAGTAAACGGCAGATCCAGAATTGAGTCATATGTTGACAAGTCATGTGCCCAAAGAAAACTTTTCTGCCGGAGTTCAATAGAGGTAGGAAAGAAGAAGAACATTGCCACAAGAATAGGGAACTGGAGCAGCATAGGCAGGCAACCGCCCATTGGATTCACCCCTACCTTTTTATAAAGAGCCATTGTAGCCTGTTGTTTTTCCATGGGCTTGTCCTTGCCGAATTTTTTGTTTATCTCGTCCATCTCCGGTTTCAGTACCCGCATTTTTGCCTGAGACTTATATGATTTGTAAGTAAACGGGAATAAGATTGTTTTTATAAAAATGGTAAGCAGCAATATAATGATGCCGAAATTGTCAATATACTGTCTTAAAAAATTAAATACCGGTATGATCAGGTATCTGTTTACAGGCCGGACAATAGCATAACCCAGATATACAAGTCTTTCAAGATCAACATCATATTGTCTTAGAGTCTGATAATGATTCGGTCCGAAAAAGAATTTCATATTGAATATTTCAGAATCTGTTCCCTGGTAAGGAATTGCTATATCTGCATTAAAATTAGCCAGGTATTTTTCATTTTCCTCATAGAACTCAGAGCGTACGTATGCATTGGGGAATGACTCCTCCGCAATTATTGTTGAGTTGAAAAATAGTTGTTTGAAGGCTATCCACTTCAGACGAGTGCTTAAATCTTTCTTGTCAGATTTATTTGATGAAAGGTTATCCACCTCATCCTCAAAAAATTTATAATTAATATTTGTATATCGTTCCTCGCCGAATCTTGACGCACGCTCCTGTCGTGGCACATCAACAGCCCAACTGAAATTAAGATATGACTGGTTTGAGGCAATATAATCTTTCATTCCCTCCATCCTGATATCATAATCTATTATAAATGAGTTATATTCAATAGTATAGATATACTCTAAAAATTTACCAGGCTCAACTTCAAGTCTGAAATGCAAACTCTGCTGATCGACCTGATGGTCTTGATTATATTTGATTTTGCCTTTATTACCCTCTCTGACCTGAGTTCCTTCAATCACAACAGAATCTTCCTCAAAAAGAGGGGTGAAAAACAGATCATCAGTTTTAATACTGCGATTACGTGCAAAAAAGTTAAGTCCGAAAATTGTTTCAGGTCCATCGAAAAGAACAAGCGGCAATGAATCATGCGTTTGGTAGTCCTTTAGTTCAACGGAATATATTTTTCCTCCTTTATTTGTAAGGGTTATTTTTATCAGATTATTTTCTACGGTATAAAATTTCTGTTCTCCGATAGCAGCTCTTCCGAACACTCCGAGCTGATCTATCTTTTCCTGTATCTCATTTTTTATTTCTGCAGTGTCTTTAATGCCGGCTTCAGCTATATCCGCTTCTTGCTCCTGTACTTCCTGTTGTTCCCTGATCTTTTCCTGTTCAGCTTCTATCCGCGCAATAGAATCGCTACGTTGCCTTGCGGCTTCGATCTCTTCTTGGGAGGGACGGTTCATTACTGAAAAAACAACCAGTATTACAAAAATAAGTACAATTCCTATTATTGAATTTCTATCCATTTTTTTCTCTTACTAATGAATTTTTTATAAAGTCAATGAATAATGGGTGTGGATTTAACACTGTGCTTCTGTATTCGGGATGAAATTGTACCCCGACAAACCACTTATGTCCGGGAATTTCCACTATTTCAATCAACCCTGTTTCAGGATTGATACCTGACGGTATCATCCCTGCTTTTATAAATTGTTCTTTGAAAGCATCATTAAATTCATACCGGTGGCGATGTCTTTCAAATACAGTTATTTTATTATATGCTTTATATGCTTTGCTGTTTTTTTCTATGATCCTGCATTCGTAAGCGCCAAGACGCATAGTCCCGCCATAATCTGTTATTTCTTTTTGGTGTTCCATTAAATCTATTACCGGGAAAGGAGTTTTTGGATTCATTTCAGTAGAATCTGCTCCTTTAAGTCCGGATACATTTCTGGCGAACTCAATAACTGCTGCCTGCATACCAAGACAAATACCCAGATAAGGGATATTATTCTTTCGTGCAAAACTTGCAGCGTGAATTTTGCCATTCATTCCCCGGTGGCCGAAGCCGGGAGCTACTATTATACCATCCAGTTTTCCGAGTAGCTCCTTTGTATTGGAAGATTCAATACATTCAGAATGTATCCATTCAATATTCACACAGCACAGGTTAACGGCACCTGCATGGATTAAAGACTCGGCAATTGATTTGTATGCATCATGCAATTCGACATATTTGCCGATCAATCCTATATTGACTTTATATACAGGATTATTAAGTCTTTTTAGAAAGTCGTTCCATGCATCCAGATTAATATTGTAGTTGATTTCCAGTCCTAGTTTCTTAAGTACTATGGTATCAAGATTTTCTGAGAGCATTCTCAGCGGGACTTCATAGATAGTTGGAACATTAACAGATTGAATAACAGCCTCGGGATCCACATTACAAAAAAGTGAAACTTTTTCACGTATCGTATAGTCAATTTCATGCTCAGTACGCAAAACCAGTATATCGGGCTGAATACCAGCTTCGAGCAAAAGTTTCACTGAATGTTGTGTAGGTTTGGTTTTAAGTTCACCGGTAGCGGCGAGATAGGGAACCAGTGTCAGATGCAATACCAGTACTTTTGTCCCGAGTTCCCGTTTTAATTGTCTGACTGACTCAATATATGGCAATGATTCAATATCACCCACAGTACCGCCGATTTCAGTTATTACGATATCGTACTTTCCCTTGGAACCTAATATTTTAATTTTTCTTTTTATTTCATCTGTAATATGAGGAATGATCTGTACTGTTTTCCCGAGATAATCACCCCGCCGCTCTTTGCTGATAACCGACTGGTATATTCTGCCTGTAGTAATATTATTTGCCTGTGATGTAGGTTTATTCAGGAATCTTTCGTAATGCCCGAGATCCAGGTCTGTTTCTGCACCGTCTTCAGTGACAAAACATTCTCCATGCTCATACGGATTCAGAGTTCCCGGGTCAACATTAATATATGGATCAAGCTTTTGAATAGTCACTTTATATCCTCTCGATTGCAGCAGCATGGCAAGAGACGAAGCAAGAATACCTTTACCCAGGGAAGAAGTCACACCTCCGGTGACAAATATGTACCTTGTTTCAAACAAATTATTAATGGATCTTAATTTTTCAAAAAGCACAAAATTAATTAATAAAACTTATTTGAAAACTAAACAATGATTAAATTAACCAGTAATTGAAAATAAAATAAAATAATTCGATTGTCAGAGTATTCTATTTAACAATAATTAACTTAAAATCCCTGGCTTATTTAATTTTTATAAATATAAGTACAGTTATTTTTTATTTATGTGCGGATTATAATAAAATCAGTTGGGCTGGTAATAAAAGAATTTAGCTATAATAATCACATGTGAAATTAGTGGAATAATATAGAATTGATTAAAATGAATCAGGCTACATGCATATATGAGGATGTTACAAATGTAATATTTATATTTTACAAATGTATAATTAATTATTATCCAATAATATCCAATTTATGATTTTAGTATCTTAATTTAATAGTATAATTATAAGTGATACATTGATGTTTTTTTGAAGTATTATTCTCTGGTTTAACCAAAATATACTTAACATTCGGTTCCTGTGGTAATTTAAAGTTAATTTTGAATATTTTTCTGGATTTCAAACGAATACCTCTGTTTTTAACACCTCCGAACCTCACATTTTTTATCAGTCTTACAGCTTCTTCGTCACATCCCCATCCTAAGCCTTTTTCTATTTCGACATTATGAACATTGCCATTGTCATCAATCTCTGCGGTAAGTTGAACAACTCCTTCAATTCTCTTTTCAAGTGCTTCCGAGGGATATATCATATTAGATTTGATATATTTTTTAAAAGCCTCTTTTCCTCCCGGGTATTCAGGGAGTTTTAAAAAATATTTCTTATGATGCTTCACCTATTGAAATTCTTTTTTTATTTGTTCAACCCACTCATTTATCCGGCTATCGGTCATTCTTGCCTGGTTCTCCTGGTCAAGCGGCAATCCGACAAATTTATCTCCCCGTTGTGCTTTAGATGCTTCAAAATTATAATTTTTTATTTTGGTATGCCCAATAGTTTTACCCCCGCAGTTTTCAATAATATCTGCGAGAATTCCGATTGCATCGCAAAAATTTTCAGGATACCCTTTTTGATCACCTAATCCGAAAATTGCAAATTTCTTTCCTCTAAGGTCCATCTCTTCCAGATCGGGAACGAATTCATCCCAGTAATTAGGCAGTTCACCATCGAACCAGGTCGGAGCACTTAATAAAAAATTATCGTACTTTTCAAATATATTTTTATTTAACTCTTCAGCATTTACTGGTGTTATTTCAGTTTTACCCAGAGCCTTGATGATTTTTTCTGATATTTTTTTTGATTTATGTGTATTAAAACTATAAATAATTGCCAAGTTATTCATAAATATTAAATTTTAAAATAATTGTAAATGAGTTAATTATGAATTTATAAACCTTTATTCACCGAAACTGTAGTGTCATATATTCACAAATTTATTAATAATCAGAATTGAATCAATTCTTTTGCGGCATTATATACCTTTTCTGCATCGGGTAAGATTGCCCTTTCCAGTATCTTATTGAATCCCACAGGTGTAAAAGCAGAGCCAACCCTTTTCACAGGAGCATCCAGGTATTGAAAGATATTTTCAGTTATTAAGGCGCTTATCTCTCCGCCAAATCCTCCATAGACTTTGTCCTCATGAGCAATCAATACCTTATTTGTTTTTTTGACTGAATTATAAATAAGGTCCGTATCAAGGGGAATTAGTGAACGCAGGTCAATAACTTCTACACTGTAACCTTCTTTTTCAAGTTTTTGGGCTGCTTCAAGACTTAAGTGTGTAGCATTTCCGTAAGTGATAATAGTCATGTCAGTCCCTTCCCTTCTTATCCTTGCTTTTCCAAAAGGAACTTCAAAATCATCAGGAATGGTTGTAGCTGCCTTCGGACTCTGATATAAGGCTTTGGGTTCCATGAACATAGTTACTCCCCATGACCGGATGGAAGTTCGTAACAATCCTGCCGCATCATCAGCAAATGATGGGTAAACGATTCTTACTCCCGGTATTGATACAAGAGCTCCTTCGATTGTCTGTGAATGATATAATCCTCCGCCTATATATCCTCCGGATGCAAGGCGAATAGTAATGTTTGGGGTGAATTTACCATTTGATCGCCAGTAATCATGACTCGCTTCCACGTATTGTTCCATGGCAGGCCAGAAATAATCAGCAAACTCAGCGCCTTCTATCACAATCCTTATCTTCTCATTATATCTCGACATTCCATTTGCAGTGCCTACGATAAAGTCTTCTGCAATAGGTGCATTAAATACCCTCTTATATCCAAATTCTTTCTGCATATTTTTTGATACATTGAAAATGCCGCCTTTATCTTTATTTGCTATATCCTGTCCCCAGATAAATGTATCGGGGTTCTTTCTGAATTCAGCTGTCAATGTTTCATTCAGTGCAGTAATCATTTTTTTCTTTTCACCCTCTTCATTATGCAGTCCATCCGGGTATTTTTCGGAGACATAAGCTTTCGGAAAAACATGGTCATAAATAGATTCAGGCTCAGGATCCGGGGCTTCCAATGCCTCTTTGTGAGCAGCTTTTAATTCTTTTTTCATTTCTTCTTCTATAGCCTGAAGTTCCTCCTCTGTAAATCGTTCATAACGCAGAAGCATTCTTCTGAATTTAGCCAGAGGATCGTACTTTTCAACATAATTTCTTTCGGCCTGGCTTCTGTACAGGAGATGATCATCTGAATTTGAATGTGATTTGATCCTTACACAATTTGCCTGTACTATCACAGGTTTGCTTTCTTTAAGGGCATATCTTCTTGCTTCTTCCATTGCATTCATAGAATCAAATACATCTTTTCCATTGCAATGTATGATACGTATGTTTTTAAACCCTGAAAAATTATTAGCAACCTTTCGCTGGGCAGTTTGATCTTTTTTAGGCACGGAAATACCATATCCGTTATCCTGGATAACAAAAATCACAGGCAGTTGTTCTTTATCTGCCCCCGTGAAAGCTTCATATACAAATCCTTCACTTACTGATGATTCCCCCTGGCTGCTTATGGCTACTGCTTTTTCATCATAGTATTTTATTGCACGGGCTACTCCCACGGCGTGAAGTGTATGATTACCCGTAAGTGAGGATACGTTGTGTATATTCCATTCCGGCTTTGCAAAATGATTAGACATATGTCTTCCTCCGCTTGAAGGATCATTGGCTTTGGAAATACCATTAAGCAGGATTTCCCCCGGAGTAATACCACATGATATTGCTGTCAGCATGTCCCTGTAATAAAGAAATATGTGGTCTTTTTTCTTCTCAAAAATTTGTCCCGTAGCCAACTGAATTCCGTCATGTCCGGCATAAGGTGCATGATAAGACCATCCGATGGCCTGTTTCAGGTAATTTGGCGCCTTTTCATCAATGGCGCGTCCAATGGTCATAAGTCTGAACCACTTTTCCAATACCTTTTTATCTGTCTTTTTTATTGTATATTTTTTAGGGACTGTTAAATCTTCCATGTGATTAAAATTTTATTTTTTTACATCAAACCGAACGGCCCGAATCAAATTTTTCGAGATTATCAGCAATTTCCTTAAGGAAAGCTCCTCCCAGAGCACCATCTATTACCCGGTGATCATATGACAAAGATAAATACATTTTATTCCTTATGGCAATCGCATCTCCTGCAGGTGTCTCAATAACAGCTGGTTTTTTTTCAATACTTCCTGTAGCCAGGATAGCTGTCTGCGGCTGATTTATTATGGGAGTTCCGAAAAGATTCCTGAAGGTGCCAAAGTTAGTTATTGTGAAGGTTCCTCCTTCTATTTCATCAGGACTAAGTTTATTGTTCCGGGCAGCTTCAGCAAGCCGGTTTAACTCAACGGCAAGGCCGGCCAGATTCTTTTGCTCTGCATTTTTAACTACTGGAACTATAAGATTTCCGTCTGTTTTTGCGACAGCAATTCCTATATTAATATTTTTTCTCAGTATTATCTTATCCCCGTCAACCGAAGAATTTACCATTGGGAATTTTTTTAGTGCAGCTGCAGCAGCCTCGATAAAAAATGGCATGTAAGTAATTTTCTCTCCATACATGGACTGGAACTTATCTTTGTTATTTTCCCTCCATATAACAATATCTGTTACGTCAGCTTCCACTACTGAAGTTACATGAGGTGAAACCTGTTTCGACATTACCATATGTTGGGCAATAAGCTTCCTGATCCTGTCCATTTCCATCACCTTATCTCCTTTGCCGGCAATTACAGGAGGTGAAACTTTCTTGTCAGGCGCCGGGGAAACCCTGGCTTCAGACGGCTGTTTCTTTTTGTTAATATACTCAAGTATATCTTTTTTTTGGACCCTGCCTCCGGATCCCGAACCTTTAATAGTCTCAAGCTCTTCATAAGAAATATCCTCTTTCCCTGCAATTGTTTTAACCAGCGGGGAATAAAAACGTGTGGATTTTTCCTTTCCAGGTTTGGAAGTGAGGTTTTTATCATTTTGACCGCTTTCAGCTTCACTTTCAGCAGTGGACTCTTTTTGTTTCTCACCTGGTTCTTTCTTCTCTTCAACTATTGCCTTGTCTTCCCCGGAAGACCCTGTATTTAAAATAGCAACAACCTCGCCCACAGGTACAACACTGTCAGTTTCAAAAAGAATTTCATCCACAAAACCGTCAACCGGTGAAGGTATTTCAGAATCCACTTTGTCAGTTGCGACTTCGAACAGAATATCATCCTCCTCTATCTTGTCGCCTTTTTTTACGAACCATTTGGTTATGGTTCCTTCCTGAATGCTTTCACCCAGTTTGGGCATAACAATTTCAAATTTTGACATATTTTTACCTGTTAAATCAATTATTGTATGTTATAATAATAAACACACTAAAAATTGGAAAGTTCATACATTAAATATTTTATCCTCTGAAGTAAACCTGGTAAAATTTCCGGTTTTCTCTGATTTGTTGTAAAATTTACTAAAAGTAAGTGAGTTAGAAAAGAAAATTAGTGAAAACAATAAAAAATATTCGAAAAGTCAATTTTTACAAATGTAAACTACCTGTTAAATCTGTAACTGAACTTAAATTATGCCTGTCGAGATAATCATTTATTCCTTCAATTATTTGAACAGGAATAAAAGGATTCTTAAAAATAGCAGTTCCTACCTGGACAGCTGATGCTCCGGCTACAATAAACTCTATAGCATCTTTTGCATTCATTATTCCTCCTATCCCTATAACCGGAATTTTTACAACCTGAGCCACCTGCCAGACCATCCTTAATGCCAGGGGTTTAATAGCAGGTCCGGAGAGGCCTCCTGTAACAGTTGACAGTAAAGGTTTTTGCGTTTCTGCATCTATTGCCATTCCCAGGAAAGTATTTACCAGTGACAGGCTGTCTGCGCCCTCTTCCTCCACTACCCTCGCTATTGCCGTAATATCGGTGACATTAGGGGATAATTTTACTATTAAAGTTTTGTTATACGCCTTTCTTATTTCCCTTGTCACCATACCCGCACTTTTTTCATTTATGCCAAATGCCATGCCGCCCTCTTTAACATTAGGACATGAAATGTTCAGTTCTATTGCCGGGATTTTTTCAAGTTCATTAATTTTTTCGGCTACTTCAATATATTCCCCTATTGTTGAACCATTCACATTAACAATAAGGGAAGTGCCATATTCTTTTATTACCGGGTATATATTTTTAATAAAATAGTCAGCGCCTTTATTCTGAAGCCCTACTGAATTTAACATACCCGACGGTGTTTCAGCCATTCTTGGATATGGATTTCCATCACGGTTTTTCAGAGTAGTACCCTTCAGGACTAAACCGCCCAATATGGAAACATCGTAAAAGGCATTGATCTCTTCTCCATAGCCACAAGTACCCGATGCCAGCATGACCGGGTTTTTCAGATCAAGATTATGAATCTTAACTTTTAAATCTGCCATTTCAAATCGTTAATATTAAATACTGGTCCGTCAGTACAAACGCACAAATTACCTTTTACCGTTGGTTCTATACAACACAAACAGACTCCGAATCCGCAGGCCATATTATTTTCAAGTGAGACCTCACAGAAAATGTTCATCCTTTTTGCCTCCCTGGCAACTGCCTTCATCATAGGTTCAGGCCCACAGGCATATATTTTATCAAAAGAGCATAATTCATTAGTAAAAAGAGGATGCATCGTCACAATACCCTTAAATCCTAAAGAGCCATCTTCAGTTGTATAATGTATCCGCCCATATGATTTATATTCTGTAACATCGAAATGATCATCTGAATATCTCGCGCCAATAATAATATCGACATTATCAGGATGTAACCCGCATTTTTTTGCAAGGAAAAGCATGGGTGCAATACCACTTCCTCCACCTATAAGCAGAATTCGGTCATTTTTATCAGGATATGTAAAACCTTTGCCAAGCGGATAAATAAGACTTAAAGTATCGCCTGCTTTTGTTTCTGTTAATTTTTTGGATCCCCTTCCCAAAATTTTAACAATAACCGATAAAGTATTTTCGGTTTCATTAATATCAAAAATGGAAAAGGGCCGCCTTAAAAAAATTTCATTGCATTTGTCAATATCGATATTGACAAATTGTCCGGGATATAAAGGTGGTAAAGGATTTGGAGCTAATAGCCTGAGCAGAAAATTATTACTATTTAGCTTTTTGTTTTCCAATACAATAAAATCATCAACTGATTTTTTATTCATTTTTAGTTCATTTGCCGACAAATATAAAGATTATTTCAGTTTTAAATGAAACTTGTTATCTTAAAAAAAGACCGCCTGCATTACGAAGCTGCGGTCTTATTTTCACAGATAAAATTACGGGGTTGTAAATCTACAGAACTATTAATATTACCTTACCATCTAGTCATGTTAATATTATTTACAAATGTAAAACAATTTATTAAACTCTTGTATAATAAATTATATGTTATGTAACATATTTTTTTAATTATACATACTATTGTTAACAAAAGTAAAAAATACAATTGCCCGTGAATAAAAATAAAAGGGATAATTTCAGGGACAGATTCACAGATCAATCATTTTGCTTATATATGGAAAAAGTTCCATCCGAAAATAAAATTATCAACTTATCAATCTGTTTACTTTTTTCTTCAACATCATGGAAACCACTATTAGTAATTTCCGGTTCGTTATTAAGTTCTTCTGGAGATCCGGGTTCAATAATATTTTCGTTTTCAAGCATTTCTCCCATGCCTGTCATGAACCATCTTGCATTGATATCCGGGAATGAAAGTAAAAATTTCTCAATAAACGCTGCTCCCGGTTTGTTTCGTCCGTTTAATATGTGAGAAATATTAGAGCGCTGCACTTTACAAATCGTCGCTAAGTCACCTGCCGATATACCTTTATAATCCATCACCTTTTTTATGCGCTCTCTCATTTTGGTTACATATTAATATTATACAAATGTAATAATTTTAAATGGCTTTTTACTATTTTTTTCTTAAAATTAAATCTGTTATAAATTTAAAGCTTTATCTATAAATTAATATAAATTTTGGACTATGTGTAACCACTTTGTTCCGGCATATTCTTTTTCAATAAAACACATATGTATTATTTTTTTATTATGAAATTTAAAATCAACATGCTCGTTTCATTTGCTGGCAGCATTTTAAAATTTAAATTTCAAAAAAAAGAATATTTGTGATATTCACCCGTGAGGATGATTAAAACTTATATTACTTCCTTGTGTGAAGCACTTAAAAATTTTTAATTCCGCTTATAAGAATTAATAAATCATTAAATAACTGTCTTTCAATTATTTATAGTATTATGAAATATATATAATTTACTTTAAATTATTAGACGTATAATACTGGCATTTAATATTTTATGTCAAAATATTATATACTATCATGATGATACGGCCAATAACATTGATAAAATTTAAAAATAACTTAAGATTTACATGTATAATAGAATGATTATGTGTACTTTATAAATATTTAATCACAGATAAGCTATAGATTATATTTTATAATTATTGTTTCTGAACCTTTTAGTTTAATTATGTTATGGAATTTTTTTAATAGTTAATCTGTTTAAGCAGTGACGAATTTTAAATGTGTATTTTTGTATAAGGTTGTGAAAATAATTATTTTAACTATTATACAGTTGTAAACGTGAAGCTCTATTGTGAATAATATTCTAAAATAATTTTTTAAACTCCCCCCCTCTGTTTTTATTTTTATAATTAAAATAAATTATTTTCAAAGGTACCATATGTAACTCGCATATTTTTTAATCATACACTTTTGTGATTATACGATTATACTGATTTAATTATTCCTAATCTTTAATAGATTTAATAAATTTTAAGTTATCATACATGCCATATTTATTTACATTTGCCTTATTGTGATGAAATATTGAATTCTCAGGAACATAAAAAATTCGTATTGTGTTGATTAAATTTATATAACTTGAGAATATGAGATCATTTGAATTATTTTATCTGTTGCTTTTTGCAGGTTTGTATCTTATCATGGGATTGGGAGCGCTACGGTCTTTGAAAATGATTATAAATGCTTGCTGGTATCCGGCAATCAGATTATTTACAATACTTATTTACATTGCTGTTATTGCCGGATTTATCTTGTTATATATATTTCCATGGCATATAGATCGCGCCTCTGATTATTCTGTCTATTCTTATTTCAATGCTTTAATTTTTATAGTTTTTTTCATTAGCCTTCCACTTGCTGTCTCGACTTTTTTACATTATATTTTTGAGAATAAACGAGATAAAGTAATTCCTTATATTGGATTGATTATTTCAATAGGAACAGGTTTGATAATGATCTATGGGACAATATCCGGATCAAAAAATTTAAAGTTGAAGGAGATTGAATTACAATTTCAGTATCTCCCTGCTGCTTTTGATAACTATAAGATTATACAGATATCTGATATTCATTTTGGTAATTCGTTGAATTCACCGAATTTGATAAGGAAAACAAAAAATATGATCCTGGATTATGATTGTGATCTCTTGCTTTTCACAGGTGATATTGTTAATAATTTTGCCTGGGAACTTAAAGGGACTTTTAACAGTTTCGGCGAATTAACAACAGGAAGGGTATGCTATTCTATTTTGGGGAATCACGACTATGGTGACTATTCTGAGTGGGAAAGTGATGAAATGAAGCAGGAAAATTTTAACAGAATACTGTCCTTTCAGGAAAAAGCAGGTTTCATTGTGTTAAGAAATGAGAATGTGGTTATCAGAAATAATGGTGATTCGATATTTCTGGCAGGTTCGGAAAACTGGGGCCATCCTCCTTTTCCGCAATATGCAGATATTGATGCGGCATTAAAGGGCATACCCGGTAATGCTTTTACAATATTGATGACACATGACCCTTCTCACTGGGACAGCAAAATCAAAGGAAAAATAGATATTGAGCTTACTCTCTCCGGCCACACTCACGGATTGCAATGGGGTATTCAACCTGCCGGCATTCCTTTAAGTTTAGCTTACCTTACATCAAAATATTGGGGCGGTCTTTATTCGCACGGAGAGCAGAAGTTATATGTAAATGCCGGACTTGGTACCATTGGTGTCCCCTGGCGCATTGACATGTCCCCTGAAATTACTCTTCTGACGCTAAAGAGAAGTGAAATCAATCGAAAAAAGTAACTGGAATATGTATTCCCCTGCTTCCGGAAGGTAAGAGGCCCTGAAACCGATATTTGAAGGGGCATAGAACCTTAAATAATTTACATTTGCAGTGATTTCAGCACCCAAAGAGGAAATATCACTTATAAAGTATCCCGTCTTTTTACCTTCTTCGAATATATCACCTGAAAAACGTGTATAATCCCAAAAGAGTGAAGTTGATATTCTTTGCAGGTAAAGGAGTCCGGATAGATTCAAATCAGGATAAAGCAGGGGCATTTTGTAATCTATTCCCAAAGTATTGATACTTTTATTACCTGTTTGTCCCCACCCCCTGGCAAATCTCACAACATCACTGAATCCAGGCTGCCTGTAGATTTCCTTTTTCTGGAAGCCCGCATAAATTTTTATACCGTGATTTTTCATAAAGCCGGGAAGGAAAAGGTTTGTCTGAATAGCGGCAAGATAATTTTTATCTTTTTCAGATGTAAGCAAATGCCTGAATGACCCGTCAGTTATAAATCCAAAATCAGGATACATATCCTGGTAACTTTGTCTCATCAACTGATAGAAATAGATCCGGTACGACATGGTATGGAAACTTCCTCCGGGAAATGTCGAAGGAGTTGAGGAATGATGTTTATAATGATTCAGATCATAATTTATTTCAGTCTGCAGCAGCCGGTAATAAGCCCCTTTCGTAAGATCAAGAGGTAATTTTATATTAGCTCCCGCACTTGTTTCTTTCCACAGGAAACGCTTCACCGTAGTGTCATTTCTTATAATTTCCCCCTGGTTATTGGTAATCTGATTGATCAGTTTATATTCAGAGGCTCTGTTCCCGTAACTAAGATCCAGGTCGAATACAGGATACCAGCCCTTAAAAGAGTAGTTCATTAATATACGTCCTGTCTTTTCAGAAAGATCCCATTTATAACCTAATGTTGTTACAGCTGTTCCCAGTTTATTTTGCGACATAAGAGTTGCACCGGGTGATATTTCATAATCTGCAGCATCAATATATAATGGCGCCCGGCTGTGAAAATTAAAGTGGTTTGATGCTTTACTGTAAGGAGATGACGGGTAATTTTTATCTAATTTCCCTTGTAAGACAGGAATACCCAATTCCTGGGCGGCCATCTTTTCAGCAAGAGGGTATTCTCCTTTGTTTACTCGGTCAATAGGAATAATGCCCTCATTATCGGCTTTAATTTGAATTAACCGGGAACCATCCGAGGTATAATCACTTAGCAGGATTTTTGAACCATCAGGTGAAACTGCTGGTGACTCCACCCCAAAACGGGGTTCATAAATTCTGACAACAGAAAGGTCATTCAGATTTAATCTGTATAAACTGTTTTTTCCGCTATAAGAACTTATAAAATATAAATATTTGTCCTTGACTCTTAACTGCCGGATATCACCCATACCGTTTCCAATAAGTATTTCTGTTTCTTCTGAATCCAGATCAACTCTTGCTATTTTCTTTCCCTTATCTGTGATCAGTATAACTGCAACTGTATTATCATTTAACCAGCGTGGAGAAACAAAATAGTTATTATCGGGAGTTTGAAACCGGGTTAGTAACTCTCCTCCCGGTATTGTGTAAACTGACAGATAATAATTACTCGAAAAGTCTGCCTCAACAGTAATAACCGATTGGCCATCAGGTGAAATAACAGGACTAAAACTTTTATGTTCAGTATTGATCTCAATTTTTTCCCTTGTTTCCGTATTGAAAATTCTTATTAATGATTTACCGCTGTGTTGCCACCGGGGATCCGGGATCTGTTCAGACCATATTATCCAGTCATGGTGATAATCAGCCGATTCATTAAAAACAGTACCGGGAATAATTATCTTTTTTTCACTCCCGTCTTGTTTTATCCTTACAAAAGCAGGAATTTTTTTGAATGAAGTTCTCAGTGTGATAATTTCTGAGTCATTTAGCCAGTGGTTGTATTCATATGTAGTATATACATCCTGATTAGCAGTTATAACATCATAGCTGTCCGGATTAAATGACTTATCTTCTTCCGTCCATATATTTTGCAGGCTGTCAAATACTGATCTGTACAGGCCGGCTTTATTGAATCCGGTGATACCTTTAAGTACCCGGTTTACAGGATTGACAGATAATGGTTTTTCTCCGGTATTGGTGAGCACATCTTTCCAAAGCCGGGTTCCATATCTTTCTCTTGCATTTCCAACAAGATAATAGCCGAGTTTATAATGATTCGGGACAAAATCTTTGTAAGACCCCAGGTAAGCTTTATCATATGAATATACACCCTTTTCAACCAGTTGGGCCTTGTGTTCCATCAGAAATGACGGAAAACGTCCGCGTCCGTAATTGCTCAGAGCTGTTTCCATGACTACTGCATCACCTTCGATCAACCACCAGGGCAGGTATCCGCCAAAGGCCAGAGCTGTTATCTGCTCCCCAAAAACAAACTTAAGTATTCCGGGTAGATGGCTGTTCACTTTATCAACCTGCACTATATGGCGAAATTCGTGCAATGACAATTGCTTAAGCCAGTCCTGCGGATAAATATCCTGATGCGGGGTAGTATAATATTCAGATCTCTTCGGCGCCCAGGCTACAAGTCCGTTTGATTTTATAGTCTGTGTATGCAATATTACAGGCATTTTCCCGGGATTATGGCCTAATGAGTAACTGCCGTATGGATATACATTTTCAAGATAAGAAGCTAGTATTTGTGCATTTTTTTCGTAATAATCGGGATATATCAGCTGAAAATTTCTTGTATGTAATTGCCTCCAGCGGATGGAAGCAGGATCTTGGCCTGTTTCAAAATACTGGGCATTAACGGCTATAACCATACTAATAAAAACAGCTGACAGAATATAATTCTTCATAAAAAAGTAATCATACAATTCAAAAATCCTGCGAGATTTATAATGTGTAAGTTATTAAAATAATTTTTTCAATCCTTCTCCAAGCTTATTCAGTGATTTCTGAATGTCCTCCCTAGTGGATTTTTTCACTTCTTCTGTAATCTTCTTCCTGGCTTCTTCCAGATTTATGCTGATCGCGGGATCTTTTACAGGCCCTTTTATTACAACAGTTGCAGGGATTGAATTAATGTTCTGTTCACCGGGCAATGCGTTTAGGATATTTTGAATATCATTACCGAAAGCTTCTCTTTCTACATTGAATTCCATTTGCATATCAACTATGTTTTGTGCACTGATATTACCTTTGATAATAGTTTCCTGTCCTGCTATTTTAGTATTAAACGGTTTAAGATCTATTCCCCCGTCAACTATTTCCAAATTTGCGCTGAAATCCTGTACTTTAACACTATCAAGTATTTCCGGCTTCAGTAATCCACTTAACTGGTTAAAAACAGGTGATTTAATTATGTTGAGGCTTTCTGTACTGATTAAACCTGATCCGTTTATAGTTGATGATAGAAGATTCAGACGGGGATTCAGTTGTCCTTTTACTTGCAGGATACTGCTTAACTTTCCCTGGCTGTGACCCGCAACCGGAAGCATATTCCTGATTCCCCCTATGGTTCTGAAGGCTTCAGGTATATCGAATTTTGTCATTTCAAGGCCGAAATCGAATAATGGCTTATCCTCCTGTGTATTCTCATACGACCCGGTAAGGGCCATCTCTCCATCCAACATGTTCATGTTCAGGCCCTCCAGTTCAATTTTTCCGTTTCGTACAGTTATTAGTCCTGTTACATCAGTAATTTGAAGATTATCAAATAAAACTTTTTCTATCTTCGAATTAAATGTAAAATTAATATTGCCGGGAACATCAAAAACGAGTTTTTCTTCCTCCTTTTCCATATCTTCATCAATATCTTCCTGTGATTCAGTGGATTTTTTATCAACCTGCAGCCTAAGCAGTTCATTCATATTAACCAGTCTCGATGTCAGGTCAAGATTTCCACTGAGGGTGCCGTTGCTCAATAAATAATCAAGATAATCATTAATATAACCTTCAAAATTGAAATCACTCTCACCTGCTTTTACATTTAATCCTGTCAGGTTAACAGCACGTGGCGTAAATTCCATCCGGCCCCCGGGAATAAGTATTTGCCGGGTCAGCTGAGGAGATTCATAAACAAAGTCTTTCAACGTGGCAGAACCTTCTGATGTTATTTTATTATATTGTTCATTCTCAATGGATGAATAATTTCCTTTGACAACAATATCTGCATCTATTATACCTGCAATATTAACACTGTCAAGGGGAATTGCATCTTTCAGGTCATTGAAATTTACATTCCCGGTAAAAGTGCCATCGAAATATGGATCGGATAAAAGATTTCTGAGCAGCAGTGTCATATCAACAGGATTATTTTTAACTTCTGCATGGGCTTTCCTGACTGATATGCCGAGCAGGTCAAATACTCCCTGTGGCTTAGTTACTGATACATCAGCCGAAATATTTTTTATATCTTCAGGCAGTCCTTCGTAATGCAGACTGCCACCCTGAACATCGAGTGACAGGTCAACAGAAGGATACTCTTCCTCAAAATACCACCCGTCAATGCTACCTTTTATTGCTGCAGTGCCACCGGTCTCGATATTATCCAGATATTCTTCATATTCCGGTGGTATCAAAGCCAGGAAATTGTCAAAGCCCGACTCCTTTGTTTTTAACTGCATATCAAAAAACATTGTGTCTCCGGGTATCTTTATCATCCCCGTAACCTCCATGGGAAGGCGATTAATGAACAACTCATTTTCCTCTATTGAGATATCCATTGTTTCATAATCAATATCCAGTAAAGAGTTAGTTTCTATCGACACTCCGGAAATATATCTGATGCTGTCGTAAATCAGCGTTACCTGGTCCGATTTTCCTTCAGCCCGGAGTGATGCAGCAGTTCCGTACATTTTACCGGCAATACCAATGTTGATATCCTCTAATATAAGCAGCATATTCACTTCCCGGTCGTTATAAATAAATTTTGCATCCTGTACCTCTATATGATCAAGGTTAAGCTCCATGGCTTCAGTTTCTTCCTCTTCCGGTTCAGGCTCCCCCTCTATGGCTATATCCCAATTTACATTTCCAGTTCCGGAAACAATAAGGTTCAGATATGGACTTTCAAGGATAATTTCCTGAATTCCAATACTTTCCTTATTAATCAATTGGTATAGTGATGTTCTTGCCTGCAAAGAAGGGACAGATACAAGGGTATCACTTTGAAACTCACCTTTCCCTGTTACCAGCACATCGGTAAGTGTAAGTGTGAATTTCGGAAAATTACGTAACAGGGATAACTTAAGGTCAGAAAATTCAACATCAGCATTCACATTTTTATTGATAGTGGTTTTTGTTTTTTCAATCAGGGTTTGCCTGAAAAAAAGAGGTATCGCAGCTAATAAAAGAATTACAACAGCTATGAATATTCCTGTAATAATAAGTATCCGTTTCATTCGTTTAAAATTAATTATTTTCAAAGGTATTGTATTAACGTACTAATTGCTTGTTTTAGTCTCTGACACCATTCGTTTTAACATATGGAGGGCAGTCTGGGCAGAGAGGATTATATTCCTTTCACGGTCACTATCAAAAACGAATTTTTTTGAAATTGTTTCATGAGGGCTTGCAACTGCTATCCATACAGTTCCAACCCGTGATTCGTCCACATCCTCCTCCGGGCCTGCAATTCCCGTTGTAGCAATAGCATAATCAGTTTCCAGAAGCTCTTTTACATTAGAAACCATTTCCAGGGCGACCTGCTCACTGACCTCCCCGTATTGCCTTGTAATTTCAGGATTTATCCTGAGCAATGAATATTTTACTTTGTCAGAGTATGCATTGATACCCCCCTTATAATATTTCCTGCATTGTGGGTCAGAGTTTATAAGATGTGATATGTATCCTCCTGTGGAACCTTCGGCTATTCCCAGTGTCTTGTTTTTAGCAGCAAGTACCTCTCCAATGACACCTGCCATTGTTTGATTGTCATATCCGAAGATATTCTCAGGAATGAGTGTTTTTAATTTATCAATTTCATTTTCAACCTGATGTCTGAGCATATTTTTGTCTGTTCCCACAGCTGACAACCGCATCCGAACAGCAAACAAATCCGGAAGGTATGCCAGTTTTATATTTTCGGGCAGTGAATCTTCCCATTCCTCAAGTTTTTCCGACAGCACAGATTCCGGAAGACCCTGTGTAAGCACTGTCTTATGATAGATAGCTTTTATCCTCTTTCTTTCATGAAGGCGTGGCAATACTTCATTTTCCATCATATGCTTCATCTCGTAAGGGACTCCCGGCAAGGCAACAAAGATGATATTATCTTTTTCAAACCATAATCCGGGAGCTGTCCCCGTTTTATTCGGGAGTACCGTTGATGATTCCGGGACCAGTGCCTGGTCACGGTTAAAGCGATTCATAGGTATTCCCCGCTTTTCAATGAGCTTTTTAATATTCTGAAAAGTAGGCTCATGAAAAACCAGTCTTGTTTTAAAATAATCTGTAAGAACCGGTTTGGTCATATCATCAATAGTCGGTCCCAATCCACCTGTCAGTATTACCAGATCAGACCGCTCTTCAGCTCTTTTTAGGGCTTTTTTGATATGATCCGGATCATCATGCACAGAAGTGATCTGATAAATTTCGATATCGTGCAGATTCAGTTTTTCAGCGATCCATGATGAATTAGTATCAATAATTTGTCCGATAAGTATCTCATCGCCAATAGTAATTATTTCAGCAGTCATTTCTCCTCCATTGCTGCAGCAGGTATTGAAATACAGCCCTAATGCCAAAATCAGAATGGCTATTAATATTTTTTTCATACGATTAAAATTAATTATTTTCAAAGGTATCATATGGATCTTGCATATGTTTTAATCCTACACTTTTGTGTTATTTTTTGATTAAAAAATCATGCTCGTTTTATGTGGTCATATTTTAATTGGAACAAGAATTAAATGTTCAGAATCATCCTTCGTAATAACTGTAAGGCAGTATGACCCGACCTTATGATATTTAGTTCACGGTTATCGCCGAAAATAAATTTCTTTGATATTGTTTTTCGGGGACCTGCGACAGCAATCCACACGGTACCTACAGGTTTTTCTTTTGTACCTCCCCCGGGCCCTGCAATTCCTGATGTAGCAACACCATAGTCAGCTCCAAATTTATTACGCACCCCCTCAGCTAATTGTCGCACAACAATTTCACTAACAGCTCCATGTTTCCGGAGGGTATCAGGGGAAACATCCAGGAAGCCCTGTTTTATATCATTGGAATATGCAACAATTCCACCTTTATAATATTCAGAACATCCCGGTGTCAAAGTGATAAGATGTGAGATATAACCTCCCGTGCAACTCTCTGCAACCGCAAGAGAATTATTTTGCTCCAGCAGAAGTTTCCCGGTTACCCCTTGCAGGGTATCATTATCATACCCGAAAATATATCCGGGAATTATCAGTTTAAGTTTATTTAATTCATTTTCGACCTGCTGTTTCAAAGATTCATTGTTTTTCCCATATGCAGAGATGCGTAAACGCACCGACATCGGCCCGGGCAGGTACGCAAGCCGTAAATTACCGGGAAGTGATGATTCCCATTTCTCAATTCGCTGCGCAATTACTGATTCCGGTAATCCCTGTGTAAGGACAGTCTTATGTAATATAGCCCCTTCCACCCTTTTTGTTAGCAGTCGCGGCAAAACCTCTTTCTCTGTAATACTTTTCATTTCATAAGGAACCCCCGGCAAAGAGATAAATATTTTATTATTTTTTTCAAACCACATGCCGGGAGCAGTACCGGCCGTATTGGGCAAAACAATGCATGCCTCAGGTACCAGGGCCTGGTCACGGTTAAGATGATTGATATTAATTTTTCTGCTTTTAAACCGTTTTTTTATATTCTGAAATGTTGGTTCGTGAAATACCAGGTGCGTATTAAAATATTCACATAAAGTATTTTTGGTTATATCATCTTTAGTAGGGCCAAGGCCGCCTGTTAAAATTACCACATCAACCTTTTTTTCAGCATTTGACAATGCTTCGGTGATGTGTTCATGATTATCCCTGACAGATGTTATCTGGTATATTTCAATCCCGTTCATATTGAACTGTTCTGCAATCCATGAGGAATTTGTATCAATGATCTGCCCTATAATAATCTCATCTCCTATAGTGATTATTTCAGCTTTCATATGATTAAAATTAATTATTTTATAGGTATCATAGCAGAATTCGCATGCTTAAAATTTTATAATTATTCGAACCTCTTCAGATTTTTCAAACGCTCCAGCAGTGGCGGATGGGAATAATTGAAAAATACATAGGAAGGATGCGGGGTTAAATTGCTGAGATTTTTCCGGGATAGTTTTTTCAATGCCGAAGCCAGCGATTCCGGGTTAAAGCGTTTAGCCGCATAAGAATCTGCCTGATATTCATTCCTCCGTGAAAGCATATTCATAAAAATACCCAGAACAAATGAAACAGGTGAATATAAAATTCCAAATGCTACAAGTCCTATGTGAAAACTGGGTTCCTCCACACCGAGAGCCATACTTACTTGTTTGCTTCTTACCAACAGGGAAAATAAGTATAGAACGATACCCGTATGAACTAATGAAATTATTATGCTGTAAGTGATGTGCTTCTTTTTGTAATGGCCTATTTCATGAGCAAGTACTGCGACTATTTCATCTGTCTCCATATCTTTGATAAGGGTATCATACAGGACGATCCGCTTCCTGGATCCCATTCCCGTAAAATATGCATTTGCCTTTGAGGAACGTTTCGATCCATCTATCACATAAATATCTTTTAATTTATAATTTTCCTTGTCTGCAAAATTTTGAATAGCATCCCGCAGTTCACCCTCTTCAAGAGGGGTTTGCCTGTTAAACAGAGGCACAATGAGGTTTGAATAAAAAAGCGACATAAAGATGCTGAACCCGCTAATGACGAGCCATGCATAAATCCAGAACATGCTTTGGTTTTCCTGATAAATGAAAATAATAAGCGCTAGCAGTCCGCCCCCTATGACTGCTCCTAAAAACCAGCCTTTTATCTTATCAAATATGAATGTTTTTGGACTGGTCTTATTAAAACCGTATTTTTCTTCAATTACAAAAGTATCATAAACAGAAAACGGGGTATTTATAATATCAGAGGCAAACATGAGTATGCCGAAAAAAATCAGGGCTGTAAGTATGGGATTGCCGGTAACACCTCGTGCTATATTGTCTGCATAAGCAAAGCCATAAAAAATGAACATGGCTAATATTATTACAAAACTGAATGTACTGGTAATAATTCCAAAACGGTGGTTTTCTCGCTGGTATGATTGCTGCTTTGCATATTTTTTTGCATCATATACATCTTTTACCTCATCAGGAAGCTTTGTTCCCATATGTTTGGTGTTCAGGTATTCCAGGTAATTTTCGGCCAGGTAATCAACAACAATTATTATTATTATAGCCAGGTAAATTAATTTGTGCATCTCCATAAACATGTTATCTTCACTTATTTTATCGTTAGATGCAAAGATAGTAATTGTAGCAGTTTAAGCGGATTTTTATTTTTGATTTATATTGTGTTCAACTGTATTTAAAAATTTTTTGTTATTTTTAGGTATTCTAGAAATTGAGCCAATCTCTTACTTGTGGTATCTTTTAGATTGATAAATTTGATAAAATAAATTTTAATAAGAATATAAATGAGAACAATGATTTTGGTTTTTAGCGTTGTTTTTATTCTCTCGCTTGTAGCTGAGGGACAGGAACAATCTTCAGAATATGAAGCGCCGCTGAATGTATTTGTTTTTTCAAAAACTTCCGGCTACAGGCACGAATCCATCTCTTCCGGATTAAAAATGTTATATGATCTGAGTCATAAGGAAAACTGGTTAATTACTGCCACAGAAGATGCATCATTCTTCAATGATCAAACACTTTCCAAATTTGATGTGGCTGTTTTTCTTAATCCCACCGGCGATGGTTTGACGGATGCCCAACAAATGTCCTTCCGGAGATGGATGGAAAGCGGAAAAGGATTAGTGGGAATGCATGCTGCAGCAGATTTTGAATTTGAATGGCCATATTACGGAAAATTGCTGGGGGCATGGTTCAAAACACATCCGCCTGCCCAGAAGGCAACAGTAATTTTTGAGAATACTGACCATCCGGCTATGAAGCCCTTTAAAGGAATGAAATCCTATACCACCTTTGACGAATGGTATTCATTCAGGGATAATCCACGTAAAGATGTTAATGTACTGGCCAGACTGGATGAAAGTTCCCTTAAAAAGTATAAAAATGATGACTGGAAGATGGGTGACCATCCTGTTATCTGGTGGAAGGACAATAACGGTGTCCGTTCATTTTATACGGTTTTCGGCCATACACATGAAGCATTCGGTGATGAAAAAATCATTGAGCATATTAAAAATGCAGTCAATTGGGCAGGGAAACGTGTAAACTGACAGCCCTGCTTTTAAAATATTTTATATCCCAGTGAAATCACAAAGGTTTTATTCATGCCTTCAAGACCGGGATTTGGCTGATTATATATTTCATTAGTGCTGTTTTCCATTCTTAAATCGAGTGTAAATCCAAAAATATCTGCACCTATGCCATATTGGAATCCAAAGTAATTGTTTTTGTAATATTGTGGATCCAACAGGTCGTCACCATCAATTTTGTCGGAGGTCATGATACTGAAAACAGGCCCGGCCATAACCCTCACATGGGCATTTTCCCCCTGTATTACTTTAATTCCAAGTAATAAAGGTATATCGAGGGAACTGTAGTCGAACTTTGAAGCAATATCGATAATTCCTCCTTCCGACTCCCCTCCCTTGGCACTGAAGCATACTTCCGGCTGCATAAATATACGTCCGGCACCAAACCGGCCAAAGGCTCCTATATGGTATTTCAGGATAGATTCAGAGTTAATCTGGCCAAGATCAAAAGTTACTTTAGAGTTGTTAAACCCTGCTTTTATTCCCAAATCAAATGTTATCTGAGCCATCAAATTGGCTGATAAGAAAATGAGAATGAGAGAGAAAAATATTTTTTTCATACTATTAAAATTAATTATTTTTAAAGGTATAATATGGAACTCGCATGTATTTTAATAATCACCTTGGGTGTAAATATTTTTTACATGCTCGTTTCATTAAAAAAGAATATGATCGTTTCATGGCATTAAAGTTTTTATTTATTAAACAAACATTATTTTTATATAATTATTTTGTATGCAACCTGTTTATATTTATCAACCTAAAAGTTGTCAATTATTATGCCAATTGAGACCAAATAATTTAAGGAATTAGTATATTGGCTAAAATTTTAAATATATGGAAAGAAGATCATTTATTAAAAAATCGTCTGCAATGGCCGGTTCGGCGGTAGCTGCAGGTACAATCCCTTTCACCGGGTCCTCTGATATGGATAAGGATATATATGAGCTGAAGGTAGTCCTGCTCAAAAGTGGTAACAGTAAAAGTGTCTTGAAAAAGTACTACATTGAGGCAGTTATTCCCCTGCTGAACAAACGAGGAGCAAAAGTGGGGGCTTTCAGTGAATACAGCCTGGAGGAGCCTCCATGTATTTATATACTGCATGCACATAAGAGTCCCGCAGATTATTGGAATGCAGTACAGGACATGCAAACTGACGAAACCTTTCTTGCTGCAGCAGAAGAATATATGAAGCGTCCTGCCTCCCGGCCGGTTTTTGAACGCTATGAAACTTTTTTACTTGAGGCTTTTAACTCTATCCCTCATTTCAGAATGCCGGCTAAAAACAGGGGTTTGTTTGAAATGCGGACTTATGAAGGTTATAATGAAGATGCATTAAGAAGAAAAGTAAAAATGTTTGATAAGGAAGAGCTTCCATTATTTGAGGAGGTCGGGCTTCATCCTCTGTTTTTCGGGAAAATACTGGCAGGAGGTTATATGCCGGCGCTTACTTATATGCTGTGGTTTAAAGATATGGCTGAACGTGAAGAAAACTGGGAAAGATTCAGAACCAGTGAAAGTTGGCGAACTATGAGCGTGAAGGAAGAATATGCCGACACAGTGAGTAAAGTCAGGAAAAAATTTTTATTGCCCGAAGATTTTAGTCAGATTTAATTATTCATATTTCTGTGATGTTAACAAAAGCAAAAAAGTTATGGATGATTGCCATGTTGATTATCTTACCCGGAATCATCCTTTCACAAGATATACTGTCTTTTAACAAATACCATAATCCCGCTGAAGTACAGGAATTTATAAATAAATTTAAACAATTATGGCCTGATAAGGTAAAGATTCATACTATTGCTGTCAGTCCGGGAGGAGAACCGGTCAGGCTCATTGAAATCAGCGGAGGCAGCACTGAGGCACCGGCAATTTTTACAGGTGCAAATTTCGAGGGAAATGTACCCCTGGCAACTGAAGGAGCCCTTATGCTTGCCAGGATGCTAATGGATTCGGTTAAATATACTTCGTCATTAAAATGGTTTATTCTGCCACTTCCTAATCCGGATGCTTCAAATGGTTATTTCCGGGATATCAGATATAAGAGGAAAGTAAATGACTTTCCAGTTAATAATGATACTGATGAAGCTGTAAATGAGGACGGGTATGATGACCTGAACGGAGACGGGTTTATCACACTTATGCGTAAAAAGTGCCCGGATGGCACCCATATTATTTCAGTGGAAAACCCGGAAATAATGATCGAAGCAGATAAAGAATATGGGGAATAACCTTAACAGGGTGAGGGTACGACTGTATAATAAAAACGGATTGCCTTCGATGACAGCATATGCAGCAAATAATAATTTGTATTGCAAAGACATACTTAAAGTTGAAGGTGCAGAGGTTGTTGCAGGAGGCAAAATAACTGACTTGCGCCTTGATAAGGTTAGTTATAAAGAGAAAAAACCGGAGATTCAGTTTCTATCCATCCCGGGATATGAAAATATTGAGTATCAGTTTATTATTAAAGGTAAGGGGGATGTCACATTTAATTATGAATCGCGCAAAGCCGGAAATGTCAGCCAGACTATAAAACTTTAAATGTATGAAGGCATTAGTGCTTGATAGTTATAATGAACTAAATTACAGAGATTTTCCGGAACCCGTCATAAATCCTGATGAAGTGCTTGTTGAGGTCAAAGCCTGCGGAATATGCGGGAGTGACGTCCATGGAATGGATGGAAGCACGGGCCGCAGGAAACCACCATTAATAATGGGACATGAGGCATCGGGTATAATTATTAGTAAAGGTAACCAGGTTACAAACTGGGACATAGGCGACCGTGTCACATTTGATTCTACTGTTTATCCACTTAACGACTGGTTTACACTTCAGGGACATTATAACCTGAGTGACAATCGCCAGGTTCTTGGAGTTTCACCGGGAGATTACCGCAGGCACGGAGCTTTTGCTGAAAAGGTTGCTGTCCCGCAGCACATTCTTTACCGGATCCCCGGGGATGTAACATTCATAGAAGCGGCAATGATTGAACCGGTTGCCGTGGCTGCGCATGCAATTAACGTTTCACAAATGATGCCCGGATGCAGCGCCATGGTTGTTGGTACCGGTATGGTCGGAATTTTTATAGTACGCCTTCTTAAGATTTTTGGAGCTGATCCTGTCATTGCATTGGATATTGATGATGATAAACTGGGAATGGCACATGAATGTGGAGCTGATTTCATTTTTAATACAAAAAAATCCGGTATAACTGATGAAATAATTAAGCTGACAGGAAACCGTGGCGCTGATATCTCTTTTGAAGCAGTCGGCATAACCGAAACAATTAACATATGCATTGATAACACACGTAAAGGGGGAACTGCAGTATTGGTCGGCAATCTGTCGCGGGAGATCAAATTTCCTCTGCAAAAAGTGGTAACAAGGGAAATAAGGATTCAAGGAAGCTGCGCTATCAGAGGAGAGTATGAGCTTGTGCTTAATCTTTTGGAAACCGGAAAAATAGATGTAAAAAAAATGATTTCGGCAGTAGCTCCCCTGTCTGAGGGTGCAGAGTGGTTTAAACGGTTGTATGATAAAGAACCCGGATTGAATAAAATAATACTGACTCCTTAACAGCCAAAAAATAATATGCTAAGGCCAATTTTTTTATAATCAATGAAATAAAACAAAAGTAAATGATTTAAAATGATATGCGGAATGAAAATCAACCGGATGCTGATGTATCAGGGTTAAGATTCGCGGTTTCTCAAATTTAGAATTACTTAGTAAAAGATTTTCAACTGATGAATTTGAAAAAATATAATATCGCAATTCTTGGATGTGGGAAGGTTGCTCATTTACATGCCAAAGCTATTCAGAATCTGCCTGATGCAAAACTTGCGGCTGTGTGGAGCAGGACAGCAAAGACTGCGGAAAAATTTGCCAGCCAATATAAAACCGAATCATTTGCAGATATTTCCCTGATGGTGTCTGAAATGAAGATCGACATAGCTGTTATCTGCACACCTCATCCTTATCACCGTGAGCCCGCCATAGCTGCCGCCAATGCAGGCGCCCATATTATTGTAGAAAAGCCCCTTGCTTCCACCCTGAAGGATTGTGATGATATAATTGACGCATGCATTACTAATAATGTTAAGCTTGCTGTTATCAGTCAGCGCCGCTGGTATGAGCCCGTTAAACGCGTTAAAAAGGCCATAGACGAAGGAAAGATAGGGAGGCCTGTACTGGGAACCATAAACATGCTTGGCTGGAGGGACAGAAATTATTATGAGTCGGATGAGTGGCGCGGAACATGGAAAATGGAAGGTGGAGGCGTCCTGGTAAACCAGGCTCCTCATCAGCTTGATATTTTACTTTGGTATATGGGTGAAGTGGATGAGGTTTACGGCATACAAAAAAATCTTAACCATCCATACATAGAGGTTGAAGATACAGCTCTTGCTATTATAAAATTCAAGAGCGGAGCCCTCGGAAATATTATAGTAAGCAATTCACAAAAACCGGGAATCTTCGGTAAGGTTCATATACATGGTGAGAACGGGGCATCAGTTGGTGTTCAGACCGACGGGGGCGCCATGTTTGTAGCCGGAATGTCGAACGTTCAGGAACCCCCTGTAAATGACCTGTGGACAGTACCGGGAGAAGAAAAAATGCTTGAACAATGGATCAAAGAGGATTCAGAATTTTTTAACTCCATAGATGCGACAGTTTTTTATATGGAACAACAGATCAAGGATTTCCTGCAAGCTTTGAAAAACGACAGTAATCCGCTTGTTACTGGTATAGACGGACGCCGTACCGTTGAACTTTTTACATCGATTTACAGATCAACACGTGATAATCTGCCTGTTAAATTTCCTTTATGCCATGAGAAATTGAAAAATGACATGGATGGCAGGCTTCAAGCGGCTTCACAGATTGGTTAAGAAATATTTTATTTTGTTCCGGACTGTTTTTTTATTCTTGTTTGTTGCAATAATTGTTTTATATTAGACGGGCTGGTTTATTAGTGGATAAATTATTAAATTAATCGAAAAATAAACAACCATGATTAACATTTCAAGAACTATTTTTTGGGGAACCTGCCTGATATCTCCCTTTATACTTAATTCAAAAAAGACTGAAGCCGTTGAAGCAAGGACAAACCCGAATATTCTTGTTATCCTCGTTGATGATCTTGGCTATGGGGATTTGTCGGTTAACGGGGGAACAGATATCCATACGCCCAATATAGATATGCTGTTTGAAAGGGGTATGCAGTTTACAAATTTCTATGCTAATAGTACTGTTTGTTCTCCTACCAGGGCAAGTCTCATGACTGGATGCTATCCGGATATTGCAGGTGTGCCGGGTGTGATAAGGACACACGAAACAAACAGCTGGGGATATTTAAGGGAGGATCTTATCACACTTCCACAGCAACTGAAAGCAGCCGGCTACAAAACAGCAATTATCGGGAAATGGCACCTGGGACTCGAATCGCCTAATACTCCAAATGAGCGCGGATTTGATTACTTTAAAGGATTTTTGGGAGATATGATGGATGATTATTGGACCCATCTCAGGCATGATATTAATTATATGCGTCTGAATGATGAAAAAATTGATCCTGAAGGCCATGCAACTGACCTGTTTTCAGAATGGGCTGTGGATTATTTTAATCATAGCAGCAAGCAAAAAGATGCTCCTTTCTTTTTATACCTTGCATATAACGCCCCCCATTTCCCAATACAACCACCTGAAGAATGGCTTGAAAAGGTAAAAAAACGGGAAGGGGATATAGATGAAATAAGAGCTAAAAACATAGCCTTCGTCGAGCATCTTGACTATGGCATTGGCAGGGTAATCCAGGCTCTAAAAATATCAGGACTGGAGAAAAATACATTAATAATATTTTCTTCCGATAATGGAGGGCATCTTCCGAGCGGGGCATCTAATGGTAATTTAAGAGGGGGAAAACAGGATATGTATGAAGGTGGGATAAAAGTGCCTGCCTGTTTTGTTTGGAAAGATAATATTAAACCGGGCACAAAATGTGATAATATTGGTTTAACAATGGATATTTATCCGACTCTCTGTGAAATTGCCGGGGTGGATACAGATTTTGAAACAGACGGTATCAGTCTGTGCCGGAGCTTAAAAGGAAAATCACACGTCACTGATAACAGGGTGGTTTATTTTATGAGGCGTGAAGGAGGTTTTTATGGGGGACTCTGTTACTATGCTGCACGGCACGGGCAGTATAAACTGATTCAGAATACTCCGTTTGAGCCTCAGCAGTTATTTAATCTTCAAACAGATCCCGGTGAGCAAATACCCTTAAAAGACACATCTGGAAAATTTAAAGATTTGAAATACCATATTTCGCAACATATCAGGGCAGCAGGACAAATACCCTGGCAAAATAAAATTATTACAAAATGAAACGGGCATTATTGTAAAACTATTCAATAGTATGGTTTAAACTAATGCGAGTTCCGATAATATCTTTAAAATAAATAATCTTAATCAAATGAAAAAAGTTTCAGTTTTTATTGCTTTCGTTTTTTTTATGACAACTTTCGTTTCGCAAGCTCAGGAAGATACCGGTACTCCTTTCCTTGATCTTAATAAGCCGGAACGTCTGGAGTGGTTTAAGGAATTAGGCTTTGGCTTGTTTATACATTTCAGTTTCGACAGCCAGCTCGGAATAGTGATAAGCCATTCTATGGCAGGGGCCTCGGAAGATTACCTTGACAGGTTTGTCAATGATCTGCCTGAAACATTTAATCCGTCTCAGTTCGATGCATATGAAATAGCAACTCTTGCCAAACTGGCGGGCATGAAGTATATTGTATTTACCACCAAGCACCATTCAGGATTTTGTATGTGGGATACTAAAACAACAGATTTCAATATTATGAATACTCCTTATGGCAGGGATCTTATTGCTGAATATGTTGAAGCAGTCAGAAAAGCCGGTCTTGCAGTAGGTTTTTATTATTCACCGGAAGATTTTAATTTTCTTTATAAAAACGGTCTGCAGGTACGCCGCCGTTTCCCCGAACCGATAGCTCCTGCTGTTATGGGTGATTATCTTGAACTCGTTGAGCTTCAGTGTATGGAATTGATGGCACAGTATGGTGATATAGATATAATTTTCTTTGATGGAGGGGAAGGCCCGTTACAGGAAAAATGTAAAGAGGTTGTCTGGAATCTGCAGCCTGACATTATCGTTACAAGAGGTGCAATAAAGACACCGGAACAGACTGTTTTAGGAGTTACCTCGGAAGATCCCTGGGAATCCTGCATAACTATGGGTACACAGTGGGCTTATAAGCCTACTAACGAAAATTATAAATCAGGTAAGCGATTGATAGAAATACTTATCGAAACAAGGGCTAAGGGGGGTAATCTGCTTCTGAATGTCGGTCCTGAACCGGGGGGACAACTGCCGAAAGAACAGGAACAAAGATTGCGAGAGATAGCTGCCTGGAATTTTATTAACATGGAAGCAATAGAAGATGTTGAACCCTGGATATTCCCGAATGAGGAAAATATCTGGTTTACATGGAAGCCTGAAGAAAAGACTTTATATGCTTTCCTGACAAATATAAGTGATTGGCCAAGAGGCTCGCGTAAAAATTTTACTATAAAATCTGTTGCTGTTTCGCAAAATTCTACTGCCGGAGTACTCGGACAATCAGGGGAATTGGTTGAATATCAGCCGGGTGTCGATGCCTCCACATATTTGGAACAGAAGGATGATGGTGTTCACATATCATGCGTCAGGGCACAAAGAATTTATAATAATCATCAATGGCATAATCCGGTTGTCCTGAAAATTACTAATGCAATACCCTCACTGGAACCTCCTGTGGTAATCACTCATACACCTGAAATAATTTCAACTCCTGCCACCCGGATTATGTTTAAAGGTGAAGTAACTGATACAGGGAATGCCGAAGAGTTAAAGGTTGGATTCCAATACCGGAGATATGCTGGATTTGTAGAAGAACTCGAATCCAATGAGTGGCAGGAGACAGATACGAAAGAATTAACAGGCCCGGGAAATTTCTCACTCAGGCCTTCTTTGGAGAAAGAGGGATTAGAATGGCAGGTCAGAGCTTTTGCAGAGCATCCGAAAATGAAAGTTTACGGAGATATCATACGGATAAGATATTGATCACAGTTTGTCAGCTGCATAAAAAAAATTAATTTAGCAACCCGGTTACTTAATTAAATTTGAGGTTGTGAAAAAGATTAAGCTCAAGTTGCACTGGCAAATTTTGATTGCCCTTATTTTAGCGGTAATTTTAGGATATTTTCTTCCCCAGGGAGAAAAATATGTTGGATGGACAGGCGAGATTTTTCTAAGGGCGTTGAAAATGATTGTCATACCGCTTATATTCAGTTCCATAATAAGCGGGGTTACCAATATGGGGAAAGCACAAAACCTCAGAAGGCTCAGTCTCAAAACTATTATCTATTATATGTCCACCAGCACTATTGCTATAATAACCGGACTTATAATAATTAATACCGTAAAGCCGGGAGTTGGCGCAGATCTTGGTTTTGAGAAGTTAGTGGAAAATCTTGCCACAGATACAGTCACGGTAAAGGATTTTTTCACCAGGCTGATCCCGGATAATGTTGTTGACTCAATGTCCAAAGGAGATATTTTGCCTGTAATCTTTTTTGCCATACTTTTCGGATTCTTTATCTCTGTAAGTAAGCCTGTACATAAAAAGGCCCTGACAACCTTTTTTAATGCATTTTTTGAGGTCATGATGAAAATGACCATGCTTATCATAAAATTTGCACCAATCGGCATTTTTGGAATTGTTTATGCTGAAGTTGCCGGTAATTCGGAAAACCTGGCAGGCATAGCAGGCAGTCTTGCTATCTACACCCTGAGTGTAATTACAGGATTGCTGTTTCATGCATTCATTACACTTCCCCTGATATTGAGGTTTGTAGGCAGAGCGAGGCCGTTTGCGCACATGAAAAACATGGCTGCGCCTTTGCTGACTGCTTTTTCAACAGCTTCCTCCAATGCCACCCTGCCTCTTACTATTGATGCGCTGGAAAATAATACCGGGGTATCCAATAAGATATCAAGTTTTATCCTGCCTCTTGGAGCTACTATAAATATGGACGGAACAGCGCTTTATGAGTGCATGGCAGCGATGTTTATTGCCCAGGTTTATGGCGTGGACCTGGTTTTTAGTCAACAGGTATTGCTGGTGGTTATAGCCCTGCTCACTTCAATAGGGGTCGCAGGTATTCCAATGGCCAGTCTTGTTATGATAGTAGTTGTCCTTAATACCATGGGGCTTCCAATGGAGGGTATCGGACTGATTCTAACAGTTGACCGCATCCTGGATATGATAAGAACTTCTGTCAATGTATGGAGTGACACCTGTGGCGCTGTTGTTATAGCCAGATCGGAAAATGAAATCACCAATGTAGCTGTATGATAAAAATTGAAAATACCTTAATGGTAAAAGTCCGGCGCTGAAATACCACAGAGAAAAAAATTATACCCCAAAAGATCAATATTATGAGATAAATTAATTAATTACCCAGGCAATTCCGGGTAAATAAACCGGCTTATCATGAGAACAGAGAATCAACGAACTCATGTCTGTTGAAGATTTCAAGATGCTCCACCTTCTCTCCCACTCCTATGTATTTTACAGGGATACTGAACTGGTCTGAAATTCCCAAAACCACTCCACCCTTTGCAGTCCCGTCAAGCTTTGTCAGCGCAAGTCCTGTTACCTCAGTAACCCTTGTGAATTGTTTTGCCTGTTCAAAAGCATTCTGACCGGTAGAACCATCAAGGATGAGAAGAACCTCATGAGGAGCTCCCGGCACAATGCGTGACATTACCTTCTTTATTTTCCCAAGCTCATTCATTAAATTTACTTTATTATGAAGCCGGCCTGCTGTATCTATTATGACTACATCCGCATTTCGTGCTTTTGCTGATGAAATGGTATCATATGCCACAGATGCAGGGTCGGCTCCCATTTTTTGTTTTATGAGCGGTACATCCACGCGCTGCGCCCAGATCTCCAACTGTTCTATGGCTGCAGCCCTGAAAGTATCTGCAGCTCCCAGGTAAACAGTTTTTCCAGCCTGCTTATATTTATAGGCAAGCTTACCGATAGTTGTAGTCTTGCCCACTCCGTTGACGCCTACAACCATTATTACATATGGTTTTTCAACATCCGGAATATCAAATTCAGATACGTCGCCGATATTATTTTCTTCAAGCAGGGCAATGATCTCTTCTCTTAGAATATTATTAAGTTCTCCGGTGCCCAGAAATTTATCCCGTGCAACCCGGCTCTCAATTCTTTCTATTATTTTTAATGTGGTTTCAACACCAACATCAGATGTGATCAATACTTCTTCCAGATTATCAAGGACTGTTTCATCTACTTTTGACTTTCCGGCAACAGCGCGGCCAAGCTTTTTAAATATACTTTCCCTGGTTTTTGAAAGGCCTTTATCAAGATTATCTTTGTTATTTTTAGTAAAACTTTTGAATAAAGCCATCTTAATCTAATTTAAAATCGTTAAAAATAATAATTATTTTTTAACTGAACCCGAATAAAAGTTATCTGACCCTGTTCAATATCAGTGGGATTTAAAAATTAATTGCCGGTTCATATAAGAAATTCAAAAAAAAAGCTTCCACCAATATATGATGAAAGCCCTTTTATACCTTTTTATATCTCATCAGATTATTTGAAATAATCCTTCACTTCATCATTAACTATAATTTCCTCTTTAAATATATATGCTCCGGTTTTGGGTGATCTAATCATTTTAATCACTTTAGAATGGCCTTTGCCGGCCCCTTTTTGTATTGTTGCAACTGTTTTCTTTGCCATGACAAGTTCTATTTAATTTCTTTATGAACAGTAACTCTTTTCAGAATCGGATTATATTTTTTCATCTCCAGACGTTCCGGGGTATTTTTTCTGTTTTTGGTAGTTATGTAGCGGGAAGTTCCCGGCATACCACTATCTTTATGCTCAGTGCATTCCAGAATAACCTGGATCCTGTTGCCTTTTCCTTTTTTAGCCATTTCCCAGTATCTTTATGTTTTATTAATATATCCTTTTTCCTTTGCTTGTTCAATAGCAGCTTTAACGCCTTTCTTATTAATAGTTCTTATCCCAGCTGATGAGACAGTAAGTTGAATCCAGCGGTCCTCTTCAGGAATATAGAACTTTTTTTTGAAAAGGTTGACATTAAATCTCCTTTTAACCCTACGCTTAGAGTGGGATACATTGTTACCCACCATAGCCTTTTTACCTGTTATCTGACAAACTCGTGACATTTCTTATATAATTACTTTGTGTACAAATCAGCACACTATTTTAACGGGATGCAAAGAAAGTACTTTTTTAATAAATAATCAAGTTGCGGGATTAATTTTTAATTATACAATTAACATTTGAATGTTAATTTCACAATTATTATAAAACTCTGCCTATTTTAGTAGCAAATAAAGAGAAAAATGGATTATGTGCTTATAGGATTAGGAGTTATTTTCATTATAGGGGGCATCCTGGGAAGTGTGCTTCCTGTTTTACCGGGCCCGCCTTTAAGTTATGCCGGGTTGCTTTTATTGCATTTTACAGAAAAATATCACTTCTCATCAAGATTTTTAATTATCTGGGCAATTATAGCAGCGGGTGTTTTTGCTCTCGATTATTTCATTCCTGTCTTCGGCACTAAAAAGTTTGGCGGCAGTAAGCGGGGAGTCTGGGGTAGTATGATAGGACTTGTAATTGGTATTTTCTTTTTTCCGCCGTTCGGAATAATTATAGGCCCGTTCCTGGGGGCTGTAATCGGGGAATTATCAACCGGCGTGGATTCCGGAGCCGCCTTTAAATCAGGTTTTGGTTCTTTTGTGGGATTTTTGGTTGGAACACTGATTAAACTTATTGCAGCAGGACTAATGGCCTGGCATTTTTTCAAAGTACTAATCTTCTAAATAATCAATCATAAATCGCAAGGCATTCATTCCAAAATTCGTCATTCGTAATTCGAAATTCCTATATTCATCATTCGACATTCGAAATTCCTATATTCGTAATTCGTAATTCCAACATTCGGGATTCGAAAGATTTTTTTATATTTTCGCACTTATTAAGGAGAGTTGCCGGAGCGGTCGATCGGGGCAGACTCGAAATCTGTTGTCCTGCTTTGCGGGACCGGGGGTTCGAATCCCTCACTCTCCGCTTTCTATTGGCCATTTGATTATCTTGAATTAGACTATTATGCTAAATTTATACTTTTTAATACCGGGATTGTTTAATAAATCTCCAAAGCAAAAAAAATATAAAACAGGTGTTGCACTTAGTGGTGGCGGAGCAAGAGGTTTCGCTCACTTTGGGGTATTACAGGTTATGTATGAACAGAATATTTTTCCCGACGTTATTGCAGGAACAAGTGCAGGCGCTATTGCCGGCTTATTAATTGCCTCGGGAAGGAAGCCAAGGGAAGCCTTCGAGATTATGAAAGTTAAAAAATTTACCGAAATTTCTAAGATCCAGTTCCCTAATCTCGGACTATTCAGTTTGGAAAAACTAAAAAAACGAATCAGGGATGAGATCAGTGAAAAAAATATAGAGGATCTTAAATTACCTTTTTTTGTTGCTTTGACTAATATAAATACAGGGAAAATTGAATATATTAATAAGGGGCCGCTCGACATTCTGGTTATGGCATCGGCGTCTATTCCTATTCTTTTCTCGCCTGTAGAATATAACGGTTTTCAGTATGTTGACGGGGGACTGCTTGATAACCTGCCTGCGGAACCATTAACAGACTTGTGTAAAAAAATTGTTGCCATTAATGTAAATCCTGTTTCTGAAATGTATAATATTGATAATTTCAAAGATATGGCTCTTCGTACTTTTCACCTCAATGGAATTTCTACATTAAGTGAAGTTGATAAAAATACCGATATTTTCATAGCGCCTGAAGGACTTGATAAATATAGTATTCTTGACCCTTCCAAAGCTGATGAGATTTATCAATTAGGTTATGATTATGCCAAAAACCTTGATTTTAGTATTTTATTATAACTTATGTCTTTACGTCTTATGCCATGCGCATGACACGCAACAGGTGTCTGGATGTATTAAGAAAGAAGGGGATTTTGTTTTTTGATACGGAAGAAGATAACGGATCAGCACATATTACGCCGGATATTCATTCACAGATTGAATTACGTGAAACTACCGGTAAGATTAAGGTCCTGATACGAGGTTTTAACTGCATCAGACCGCTGATGCAGTTTTTCTTCAGTAAGTTTAAAATAGTTATTTATTTGAAGCAGAATTCTTTCGTAAAAATTTAAATTTTCAGAATACAATCTTTATAACTTCCCCTGATTTTTCATCTTCCTGTGCATCCAGTCCTGCAAAGGTTTTCATTTTGTCAGGCTGTTCGCCGATTTTAACAGTATATTTCCCGTCTTTAAAAACTTTAGGCTGAAATTTATTTCCTTTTATACGTAATGTATATACAATTTCACCTGTAGGCTCATAAATTACCTGTAACACCGGATTTTCTATCCCGGAAATCTCTATCTCCGGTAAACTGGCAATACCTTCCCTGCCGTAATTATCCGTTTGATCAATCGTCAATGGCCATCCTGTATATTGTTCCGCATCATTTGATTTTACATCAACTCCACGTGGCCAGCATTCTATTGTGATTTTGCGGCTTTTTGTATTAAAGCGAACAAGTCCATAACCCGCTGCACGTTCTCCCCACTCCCCACCCCATTTGTTTCTTCTTTCTTCACTGGGATTGGCATATGCATACATAGTAATTCTATTATGAAAACCGTCATAATAATCACCGAGTCCTTCTATCTGTCCATGAACAGGTTGCCCATCAGGTTCACCAGACGGGGTCCACCATCTGTTATAATAATTGACAATTGATGGTACGCAGAATGAAAAACCGGCATCTCTGAACTGATTGACACCATGGTGAATAACTGTTGCCAGATGCTGATCTCCGGCTATATGAAAACCAAAAAACCTGCGCATTGCCTTAAGGACCCGGTTTCTGGCTGTTTGTGGCCATCCATTGGAATCCATATCAGCGATAAGTGCATAATCATACTTTCCATGCCGGTGGGCTGCATTGGCAAAGATTGTCTGGGAGAGTACCACCTTCATATTAACACCCCGCCAATCCTGTCCCCATTCATTAAGAAATTTTAGTTGCCGGTCACCTAACAGAATACCTTCAGGAAGATCCACAATTTTAGGATCATAATCAGGATCTGTAATATGATCCGGCCTCGGCCCCATGGGGGGTATCAGACCTTTGGGACCTGTCTTGAATTTTCTGTCTTCTATAATGGCAAAACCTACCTTTCCTATCTTAAGCGCAGTATAATAAACCCCGATACCCCGCTTTACGGGTGTGGGATCATATGGATCGGGTAAATGCCATGACTGGGCATTTTGAACCGAATTGACATACTGAGGTGAATAATAATATCCGCCATCACTCCCGTCAGGACCGGATGCCTCGATTCCTGATTCTCCCCAGACATTTCCCTGGCCTATGTCATGATCATCCGGTATAGAAACTGTTGGCCTGTCTTTTATGATCTCTCCGAATTGCTGGCCAAATAATAACCATGCCTGCAGATGTAATTTATGATCATAGGACTGGTCCCCTGAAAAAAACAGCAGATCCGGATCCTGTGTTTTTATGTTTCTGATAATATCAGGTTTCAACCGACGGTCATAATTTCCATTTCCTGTAAATGCTGCAATAACTATTTCCTCTTTTTCCAGTGGATCTTTGCGTATGATACCTTCATACTCTGCTTTGCCACCGGCGGCCAGAACCCTGTAATGATAGTCCTCAGTACTATTCCAGTTATCAACCCGAAAGTGGGCTGTCCATCGCTTCTCATCCTCCTGTGGCCAACCATAGGATTCTTCACTGACCAGTGTTGCAGCAATGGTTTTCCATGAACCGTCCTTACTGATCTGCAACTTTACCACCCTATCAATACCATCATCAAGAGGATAAAGCTGGACTGTCATTTTCAAAGTATTGTCGCTTACAGTATAAAGTGCAAAACAAATTGCATCGTTAACCGGGACATCTATATCTAACCAGTTATCGCCAATAGGTTTTTGAGCCTTAAGTGAAAAGGCTATTGACATAATAAAAATGATACTGAATATTTTTTTCTGCATATCTCTTATATTTATATATTTTATATTTATTTAATAATCTCTGCCTATATGATTTCAATCTTCTGATAGTTTGAAGAAATATAATCTGAATATACCACTAAATATTATAAACAGAAAAACATTCGGCCAATATTTCTGTTAATACAAATCAATTATAATAAAGATTAACATTTCTAATATAATTTAATCAAACATCCAAATGTAAAAGCAGGTTCTCCCTCAATTTCTGTTAATACATCATCCAGTTTTTGAATATTTTGTCCCAACAAATTACCAATATTCATATATAAATCTAACTTTTCATCATATTTTAGTTTTATACCGGCATTTACCAGTTCATAATCTTCCAAATCTGTAATTAACCCTGCAGTGTCATTGTATTCGGCACCCTGGGCAGGTTTCCAGTTCCATGCACTCCGATTTTTTGTAGCCCTCATGCTCAAAAAACAAGATCCCGAAAATTTTCTGGTCAGATCATAATTATAGATTATTTTTGAAAAAACAGATTCACCCGGGTAATAAGGAAGTTGTCCTCCGGTTGTTGTATTTTTATTATGTGAATAATTATATCCTCCTTCAATGAAGAGTTTGTTGCTCAATTGATAACGTATAGACGTTTCTACACCATAAATTTCAGCATTATGGATATTTGTACGTATCCATTTATCTATTACCATATCGGCATCCGGGTTTTCTTCCCAGATACCGCTATATACCGGTGTTATCATATCGTTTATGGTATTATAATAACCATGTAATAACAGTTGAAGATTTATTATCGGGGAATATTCAATACTAAATGTGGAAGTTAAGCTATATTCAGGTTCAAGGTCAGGATTTCCGAATCGGTAAGCTCTTCCTCCATGTCCGTACCCTTCTTCATATAACTCCTGTACAGTTGGAGCATGAAATCCCCTGCCAAAGGAGCCCCTGAAGCGCAGATTGTCATTTAGCCTGTACATTGCCGCAATTTTAGGAGTAAGTACAGGTGTAATATCCTCTGACTTATCAAAACGCAATGCCATTAAAAATGATAACTTATCAAGATCCAGTTCATCTTGCAGAAAAGCACCGTATGCTTTCTGGCTTCTTTCGAGGACTGCTGACCTGGAAAATTTGTTATACCTATATTCTGTCCCTGCTATCATGGTATTATTTTTCAATATATTCCACCTTATAAATATTTCCGGATTTAATATATTGTTGTTTTCTCCGCTTTGTTCTGCATCCCAGTGTGAATATTTTAATCGGCCGGTCAGAAACATTTTATTTTTTATAAGATGTTCATAATCCATTGAAGATAAAAACATTCTACCATACACATCCTCATTTCTGAATTCCATACTATTTTGTGTGTAGTAAATATTGGAATTTAAGGAAGAATTTTTATTGATTTCCCAGTTTATATTATTCATTGAACTGAATTTTTCGTACCCCATGTTACCAATCCTGTGAGCGGGAGCTAATATAGGTATGCCTGCCGATTGTTCATAGTCTGAAAAAGTAGAAATACCAATATTATTATTTACAGGAGTACGAACAGAGATTGCCGTATTATATGTTTCATAGCTGCCACCTGAAATACAAATTATTGATTCTGCTTTATCAGTAGCCTTTTTTGTTATAATATTAACTATGCCTCCCATTGCATCACTTCCATATTGAGCTGATGCTGCTCCTTTCACCACTTCAATCCTTTCAATGTTCTCGGGAGGAATAATATCAATATTCTGGCCTGTATGAATATGTTCTGTAAGCAAACGTATGCCATCTATCATTACCAGACTGTAGTTTGCCGGAAACCCGTCAAGGCTTACGATACTCCTTTTGGGATATCCGCTGCCTGTTCCTGTTTCTATATTAACCCCTGTTAAATATTCAAGTATTTCTCCTGTAGAACTGACATTTAGCTGTTCAATATCCTTTGAAGTAATTACCTGCATTACTTCAGGTGTTTTTTCCAGCAGTTTTTTTATACGGGTAGCAGTAACAACTACTTCGCCCAGATCGTAGTGTTTTAAACTGTCATTTGTCTGTGAAAAAGAATTTAATTCTACAAATAAAATTATTAATATTAAAAAGTGTCGATTTAGATTCATTCTTAAACTTTTATACGAATTACGTTATATACTATGTTTATCAGTTCCGACCATAAATATGCAAAATATATTGCATCAACTGTGGAAATAATGTACTTTTTCCGGCATTTATTCCAAATAAATTGAAATTTAGTTTTGCTGATATAATTTTTCTTAAAAAAATGTCTCAGATCCTAATTCTCCAGTTCTTCGAGCCATTGTAACAGAAACAAATACAGAAACTTTAAGGGTTCTACCAACAAATTGACGACGGTTTATTCCTTTAGTATTAAAAGATTAAAACCTATGGATTTTTAATTTATAGTGGCTCAGTTAACTTTTATTGAAATTTGTTATAAAATATACTTTTTAGTTGACTCAATCTTTAGTTAATTTTTCAATTGGCTAAGTTTTAGATCCATTGACCACACTGATTTATCATCAATAGTTACTATTTCAAAAGTCATTTTAGGATCATCTGTCCTTGTGTCAAAATGAATCATTCCAAATGAATTATCCTCATTATAGCCAAATATCAATTCAGGTGTTTCTATTATTTTATGTGTATGATAATTTGTTAAAACTGAGCTCATAAAATCATAAAGGTCGTATCCTTTTTCCCTTGTAATTCGGCGGACATCAGAGCGATGTCGATCTGC